>NZ_JBIASS010000001.1:707320-1103555 GCF_042890955.1 Streptomyces sp. NPDC001933
CCGCCGGCCGGTCAGCCGCCTGCGGGTCAGCCGCCGGCCGGTCAGCCGCCTGCGGGTCAGCCGCCGGCCGGTCAGCCGCCTGCGGGTCAGCCGCCGGCCGGTCAGCCGCCTGCGGGTCAGCCGCCGGCCGGTCAGCCGCCTGCGGGTCAGCCGCCGGCCGGTCAGCCGCCTGCGGGTCAGCCGCCGGCCGGTCAGCCGCCTGCGGGTCAGCCGCCGACGAACCTGTAGCTCGGCGAACAGCCAGTGACATGGCGAGAGCCGCTGCCCCGAGGTATGGGGCAGCGGCCCTCGCTGCTGTTTGTGAGATCAAGTTGATCCCACTCGGAGCCCTGGGGCCGGCTCGGCCAACCCCGCCTCCTAGAGGTCGAAGTACAGCTCGAACTCGTGCGGGTGCGGGCGCAGCTGGATCGGGGCGATCTCGTTGGTGCGCTTGTAGTCGATCCAGGTCTCGATCAGGTCGGACGTGAAGACGCCGCCGGCCTGGAGGTACTCGTTGTCCGCCTCCAGCGCGTCCAGGACGGCCGGGAGGGAGGTCGGGACCTGCTGGACGTTGGCGTGCTCCTCGGGAGCCAGCTCGTAGAGGTCCTTGTCGATCGGCTCGGCGGGCTCGATCTTGTTCTTGATGCCGTCGAGGCCCGCCATCAGCAGCGCGGAGAAGGCCAGGTACGGGTTGGACGACGGGTCCGGGGCGCGGAACTCGACGCGCTTGGCCTTCGGGTTGGAGCCCGTGATCGGGATGCGCATCGCGGCCGAGCGGTTGCGCTGCGAGTACACCATGTTGACCGGGGCCTCGAAGCCGGGGACCAGGCGATGGTAGGAGTTCACCGTCGGGTTGGTGAACGCCAGCAGCGACGGGGCGTGCTTGAGGATGCCGCCGATGTAGTAGCGGGCCATGTCCGAGAGGCCCGCGTAACCCTGCTCGTCGTAGAACAGCGGGTCGCCACCGGCCCACAGGGACTGGTGGACGTGCATGCCCGAACCGTTGTCGCCGAAGATCGGCTTCGGCATGAACGTCGCGGTCTTGCCGTTGCGCCAGGCGACATTCTTGATGATGTACTTGAACAGCATCAGGTCGTCGGCCGCGGCGAGCAGTGTGTTGAACTTGTAGTTGATCTCGGCCTGGCCGGCGGTGCCGACCTCATGGTGCTGGCGCTCGATCTGGAGGCCGCTGTTCTCCAGCTCCAGGGACATCTCGGCACGCAGGTCGGCGAAGTGGTCGACCGGCGGGACCGGGAAGTAACCGCCCTTGTAGCGGACCTTGTAGCCGCGGTTGTTCACCTCCGAACCGGTGTTCCAGGCGCCGGCCTCGGAGTCGATGTGGTAGAAGCTCTCGTTCGCCGACGTCTGGAAACGGACGTTGTCGAAGACGTAGAACTCGGCCTCGGGGCCGAAGTACGCGGTGTCGGCGATACCGGTGGAGGCGAGGTACGCCTCGGCCTTCTTGGCCACGTTCCGCGGGTCACGGCTGTACTGCTCGCCGGTGATCGGGTCGTGGATGAAGAAGTTGATGTTGACGGTCTTGTCGCGGCGGAAGGGGTCGAGACGGGCGGTCGACAGGTCCGCGCGCAGCGCCATGTCGGACTCGTGGATGGCCTGGAAGCCGCGGATCGACGAGCCGTCGAAGGCAAGCTCGTCGGCCGGGTCGAAGGTCGCCGCCGGGACGGTGACGTGCTGCATCACACCGGGCAGGTCACAGAACCGGACATCGATGAACTTGACGTCATTGTCGGCGATGTACTTCTTCGCGTCGTCGGCGTTCTGGAACATCCAACTCCTCCTACTCCCGGCCCGGGAGGGACGGGGTTGTAGCTCGTGGTGCGGCCAGTGCGGTGGCACACGCTGGACCCGACCATAGGCAGACCGGATTTCTCAAGCATGACCCATTTGTTTCGCTGAAGTTAACCGAGCCGAGTGTGACCGGCACCTCGTGGCCGGTTACGGACCCGTGTTCCGGCCGCTCCGGGAGGCTGTACCGGGCCCCCGCCCGGCGTCCCGCCGGGGACGGCGCAGTACCGTGTTCGGGTGGACAACAGGCAAGCAATCGGATCGTGGCTCTCCGGGCCGCGCGCGGCCGCCGAGGAGATGGGGGCCGACTTCGGCCACCGGGGCAAGCGACTCGGCCTGCCCGAACACGGGCCGGGTTCCGTGGCGCCGCTCGGCCGGCGGTTCGGCGCGGTCTTCATCGACTGGGCCCTGTGCCTGCTGATCGCATACGGGCTGTTCGCCCGCGGTGACCAGCAGGCAGCCGGAAACTGGGCACTGGGCATCTTCCTGGTGCTGAGCGTGCTCACCGTCGGGACCATCGGCTGTACGCCGGGCAAGCGCCTCCTGGGCATCAGGGTCGTCTCCGAGAACGGTGGCCGGCTGGCCCTCGGGCGGGTCGTCGTCCGCAGCGTGCTGCTGTGCCTGGCGATCCCGGCCCTGGTCTGGGACCGCGACGGCCGCGGCCTGCACGACCGGCTGGCCCGCGCCGTCCAGGTCCGCATCTAGGGCCTCTCGACAGACAGGCAGACAGAGAGGCGGGGGGGGGGGGGGGGGGGGGGGGGGCCCGCCGCCCGGCGGGGGGGGGGGGGGGGGGGGGGCCCGGGGGGCCCCCCCCCCCCGGGGGGGGGGGCGGGGGGGGGGCGCCCCGCCGGGGGGCCCCGCCCCCCCGTGGCCCCCCTCCGGCCCATCCCCACACCCGGCCACACTAGGGGGGGGGGCGCCCACATAAAGGTAACCCCCCCCGCCTCTTCGTATGCCGTCCGGCGACACTCCGTGTCTCCGGTGTCCGGCGTCAGCGCATCTTTCCGCCGCGCGGCATCCGCATGCCCTTCGGCATCGGGCCCTTGGGCAGCGGCATGTTGCTCATCAGGTCGCCCATCGCGCGCAGCCGGTCGTTCGCGGCCGTCACCTGCGGGCCGGTGAGCACGCGCGGCATCTTGAGCATCTTGGTGCGCACCTTCTTCAGGGGCACCTGGCCCTCGTCGTTGCCGACGATGATGTCGTGCACCGGTACGTCGACCAGGATGCGCGCCATCTTCTTCTTCTCGGCCGCGAGCAGCAGCTTCACGCGGTTCGGGTTGCCCTCGCCGACCAGCACGATGCCCGCCTTGCCCACGGCGCGGTGCACGACGTCCTGGCTGCGGTTCATCGCGACCGCGGGTGTCGTCGTCCAGCCGCGTCCCACGCGGTCCAGCACCGCCGCCGCGGCGCCCGGCTGCCCCTCCATCTGCCCGAAGGCGGCACGCTCGGCACGCCGTCCGAAGACGATCGCCATCGCGAGGAGGGCCAGCACGAAGCCCAGGATGCCCAGATAGATCGGGTGGCCGATCAGGAAGCCGACCCCGAGGAGGACACCGAAGGTGACAATTCCCACGCCCGCGACGACAAGACCGACCTTCGGGTCGGACCGCTTGGCCATCTTGTAGGTCAGGGCGATCTGCTTGAGCCGCCCCGCGTTCTCGGCGCTGTCCGCGCCTTCAGTGTTTGCCTTCCTCGCCATGCACAGAAGTTTACGTGGCCTAGGAACGGTGGTCGGCCGCGGCCTCCAGTACGTACTCGGCCTCGACCCGGTCCTTGGCCCGGCGCCGGTCCTCCAGGACGGCGTTCCAGGCGTTGCGGCGGGCGGTGCGCTGGCCGCCGCCCAGGAACAGCGACTCGACGGCACGGAGGGCATCGGTGACGGAAGGGATGGCGGTGGCGCGTACCGGCACGGCCTGCATCGTGGAGATCTCCTCGGAGCGGATGTGCGGACTGAGCTGCGTGGACTCAGCTGCCCGGGCCGAACTGCCCGGGACTGCGTTGCGCGTAGTGGGTGGCGGGCGCTGGGGTGCGGGGCGTGGGGGCGGCAGCGGCCCGGACGGCTGCTGCCGGCCACCGCGTCGTTCGCACCCAGCGTCACTGCTCGGTGTTACCAGCGCATGACCGGTCGGTCAAACACCAATGAAACCTTGATACGGGCGCCGCGCACGCCGAAGCGGCCCATACGCGCCCCCGGCCTGCGGGGAGCGTACGGGCCGCGTCGAAACAGCGATTACCGCTTGGTAGCTTCTTGTGCTCGGATTCACACGGTGGGCGCCGCGGCGGTCGCGCCGCGACGCTCGATCGCCTGCTGGAAAAGACGGCCCGCGCGGTACGAGGAACGGACCAGCGGCCCGGACATCACGCCGGAGTAGCCGATCTCGTCGGCCTCCTCCTTCAGCTCCACGAACTCCTGCGGCTTCACCCAGCGCTCGACCGGGTGGTGGCGCACGGACGGCCGCAGGTACTGCGTGATCGTGATGAGCTCGCAACCCGCGTCGTACAGGTCCTGGAGCGCCTCGCTGACCTCCTCGCGGGTCTCGCCCATGCCGAGGATCAGGTTGGACTTGGTCACCAGACCGGCCTCACGGGCCCGCGTGATGACCTCCAGGGAGCGCTCGTAACGGAAGCCGGGACGGATCCGCTTGAAGATCCGCGGCACCGTCTCGACGTTGTGCGCGAGCACCTCGGGGCGCGAGGAGAAGACCTCGGCGAGCTGCTCGGGCTCCGCGTTGAAGTCGGGGATCAGCAGCTCGACCTTGGTGCGGCCGGCCTCCCGCTCCGCGGTCAGCGCGTGGATCTGGCGCACGGTCTCCGCGTACAGCCAGGCACCGCCGTCCTCCAGGTCGTCGCGGGCGACGCCGGTGATGGTGGCGTAGTTCAGGTCCATCGTGACGACGGACTCGCCGACGCGGCGGGGCTCGTCCCGGTCCAGCGCCTGCGGCTTGCCCGTGTCGATCTGGCAGAAGTCACAGCGCCGGGTGCACTGGTCACCTCCGATGAGGAAGGTGGCCTCGCGGTCCTCCCAGCACTCGAAGATGTTGGGGCAGCCGGCCTCCTGGCACACCGTGTGCAGACCCTCGCTCTTCACGAGTTTCTGCAGCTGGTTGTATTCGGGGCCCATCTTCGCCCGGGTTTTGATCCACTCGGGCTTGCGCTCGATGGGGGTCTGGCTGTTCCGGACCTCAAGGCGCAGCATCTTGCGCCCGTCGGGTGCGACAGCGGACACTCCGGCACTCCCCTTTGCTTTCACTGCATTGGATTCTTCGGCGAACACCAGGGTACGCCCGTGGTTCAAACGGCTTTACGTGTGGCCAACCTGTGGCCGGCAGGGCCTATTCCCCGGAGGGCGATCCGTACGTCACGCCGTGGCCACGGCATCGGTCGGGCGCTCGACGGTGCGCGGGGCGAGCTCGGCGTTCTCCAGGACGTTCCTCAGGTGCTTCTCGACGACCGGGAGCACGTCCGCGATGGTGATGTCGCGGCCCAGCTCGTACGCCAGTGAGGTGACGCCGGCGTCCCGGATGCCGCACGGCACGATCCGGTCGAACCAGGTGTTGTCCGGGTTCACGTTGAAGGAGAAGCCGTGCATGGTGACGCCCTTGGCCACCCGGATGCCGATCGCCGCCAGCTTGCGGTCCTCACGGCGCTGGCCGGCGTTGGACGGGGCGTACTCGGGGCCGTTCAGCCGGGCGTCGAACTCCTCGTCGTGCAGCCGCGGGTCGAAGTCGAGCGAGAGACCACCGATCGCCGGGCGGTCCTCGACCGGGTCGCCGAGCACCCAGACGCCGCTGCGGCCCTCGACCCGGGTGGTCTCCACGCCGAACTCGGCGGCGGTACGGATCAGCGCGTCCTCCAGCCGCCGGACGTGCGCGACGACGTCCACCGGGCGGGGCAGCTTCTGGATCGGGTAGCCGACCAGCTGGCCGGGGCCGTGCCAGGTGATCTTGCCGCCGCGGTCCACGTCGATGACGGGGGTGCCGTCCAGCGGGCGTTCGCTGTCGGTCGTGCGCCGTCCGGCCGTGTAGACCGGCGGGTGCTCCAGCAGCAGGCAGGTGTCGGGGACGGTGTCCTCGAATCTGGCCGCGTGCACCTCGCGCTGCTTCTGCCAGGCCTCCTGGTAGTCGACGGCTTCCTCGCCGAATCCCAGCCGGACGAACCGAAGCTCAGCCACGACAGATGCCTCCCTACTTGTGGTGCCGTGCGTCCGGGGGTGCCCGGAGCCGCGTCACCATGCACTGAAATCACGCCCCCGGCCACTGTACGACCGGCACTCGGGCGATGGCCCGGCAGGTCTTCCCGTCAGCGCCGACCTCAATCCTCACACGATCGGATGAAAGTGAAGCGAAGGTGGCTGTGACCGCTGCGGAGGCCGCTAAATTCGCGCCGTTCCATAAGGGCTGCCCGCCCGGCCCCGAAGGCAGGAGACCGTACAGCTGATGTCGGAACGACCTCCGCAGCGCACCCCCAACCGCCGACTCGCCTCGCTCATCACCGAGGCCGGCTTCTCCAACGCCGGCCTCGCCCGCAGGGTGGACCAACTCGGCCTGGAGCACGGCCTCGACCTGCGGTACGACAAGACCTCCGTGACCCGCTGGCTGCGCGGCCAGCAGCCCCGCGGGACCACCCCCGCGCTGATCGCCGAGGTCTTCACCCGGCGGCTCGGGCGCCGTCTCTCCGCACAGGACCTGGGCCTCGACGCCTGCGCCCCGGTCTACGCGGGCCTGGAGTTCGCGGCCACGCCCGCGGAGGCGGTCGACATCGTCAGCGGGCTGTGGCGGAAGGACTCGGGCAGCCATGCGGAGCTGCGCAAGATCGCCTTCACCCCGGCCGGGCTCGTCGTCCCCAGCCGGGACTGGCTGATCGGACGGGCCGACGAGTGGGTGGGGCGGGGGAGCGAGCCCGTGCCCCAGACGCACGGCGGGACCGGCGGGGACCACGGGGCCGGTGGGATCACGAGGCCCGCCGGGGCCGCCGGGCCCGCCGAGACCGGTGCCCCCGCGCGGCCCGGTGGTCCCGGCGCGGCGCGCGGCGGCCCGTACGGGGCGCACGGCGGGAGCCCGGCGAACGGCGCCGGTGGCCGGGGCGGCGCCCGCGGACCCGTTCCCTCCCGGCCCTCCGGTCCCGGCGCCCCACCGGGATCCCCCACCGCTCCGGCCCCGCCGGCCGCGGGGCTGCCGGGCGTCCCCGGCGTCCCGCGGCAACGGCAGTCCGAACGCGCCCCCGGCCAGCGGGTCAGCGGCGGTGACGTCGCCGCCCTGCGCTCGGTCGGCGAGCTCTTCCGCGCCCTCGACAACACCTACGGCGGCGGCCACGCCCGCCAGGCCCTCGTCCGGTACCTGGAGCACGAGACGGAACCCATGCTCCGCGGCACGTACGGGGAGGCCACCGGGCGCCGGCTCTTCGCCGCCGCCGCCGACCTGACCCGGCTGGCGGGCTGGACCTCGTACGACATCGCGGCCCACGGCCTGGCCCAGCGGTACTTCGTCCAGGCACTGCGGCTGGCCCAGGCCGCCGGGGACCGCGCGTACGGCAGCTACGTGCTGATCACCATGAGCCGGCAGGCGGTCTACCTCGGCCACGGCAGGGAGGCCGTGCAGCTGGCCAGGGTGGCCCAGCAGGGCATCGGCTCCTCGGCGCCGCCCGTCGTCCAGGCCCTGCTGCACGCCGTCGAGGCGCGCGGCCACGGGGTGCTCGGCGAGGCCAGGCCCTGCACCACCTCGCTGGCGCGGGCGGAACACGCGCTGGAGATCGCCCGGTCGGGTGACGAGGTGCCGCACTGGGCGCGGTACTTCGACGAGGCCCAGCTCGCCGACGAGTTCGGGCACTGCCACCGGGACCTCCAGCAGTACCGGGCCGCGGCGCAGCACGCGGAGCGCTCCCTCCAGCTGCGCTCCCCGGCGTACGCCCGCAGCCGATTGTTCTGCCGGGTGGTGCTGGCCTCCGCCCGGCTCGGGCTCGGCGAGCTCGACCAGGCGTGCGCGCTCGGCGCCGAGGCCGCCAAGCAGGCCACGGAGATGCGATCGGTGCGGGCGACGGAGTACGTGCGGGACTTCGAACGGCGCCTGGAGCCGTACCGGGACGCCGCCGCGGTACGCGGCTACCGCGACCGGGTCGCCGCGCTCGGCTGAGCCCGGGGCGGCCACCGGCGCACCCCGGACCGGTGTCGCGGACAGACGCCGTCGGACGAGCCCCGGGGAATGCGGCCGGGGCCTACGCGGCCTCGGGCAGCGCCGTCCCGCTCCCCGGCCGTACACCCAGGTCGGTGAGGATCGCGTCGGCCGCACGGTGGCCCGAGAACAGGGCCCCCTGGACCGTGCTCGTGTCGCGGTGGTCGCCGCACACGTACAGGCCGGCCAGCAGCCGCACCGGGCGGCGCGGATCGTGCGGGGCGGGCATCGCGGGGACCGCCTCCGGATCGTGGCGGGCGGCCAGCAGCTCCCAGTCGCCGGTGGGAGTGCCGTACAGCGCGGCGAGATGGGCGCGGACCGTCCGGTCCAGGTCGGGCGGCGGGGTGCCGAGCACCGTCGAGCTGATCAGCGTACGGCCCCGAGGCGCGCGCGAGGGGTCGACCGCGCTCATCACCGCGGTGTGCGCGACCGGGCCCGAGCGGTCGGCGTCCAGCAGCAGCGCGGCGCCGGTCGGCGGGGGAGCGGGGGCGGTGTGGTGAAGGACCGTCACGGGATGGAAGGGCGGCACCCGCAGACCCGGCAGCAGCTCGGCGGCGGCGCCCGCACCGGTCGCCAGCAGCAGGGAACGGCAGCCCAGTTCGCCGTGCTCCTTGGTGCGGACCGAGGTGATGTCGGCGGCCGTGACATGCACCCCGGTGCGTACGGTGCCGGGCGGCAGCGCCGCCGCGAGGAGTTCGGGCAGCGTCGCCGCGCCGCCCTCGGGCACGCACAGCCTGCCGCTCGCATAGCCGCGCAGGGCCAGATCGGCGCACCGGCTGGACGTGCCGAGCTCCGGGTCGCTGAGCAGCGCGGAGAGCAGCGGGCGCAGGAAGCCGTTGACCGTGCGGGAGGGCAGGCCTCGGTGGGACAGGGCGGCGAGCGCGGTCTGTTCGGGCCGGGCCAGGATGCGGGCGGACGGGGTGGCGGCGAGCCGGGTCAGGGCGGCGCCCAGCCGGGCCTGGTCGATCGGCCCGCCCATCGGTGGCCGGGGGGCGCTTGCCAGGGCGCGCGCTGCCTTGAATGCGCCCCGCGCGCCCCGCACATCGCCGGTCCGGTACTGACGGCCCTCGCTGTGGACGAGGACGCCCGGGGCGAAGTTGCGCAGCACCATCCCTTCGAGGCCGGGCGTCGTGCGCAGGGCCGGGTAGGAGGTGCTGAGCAGTGGGCCGAGATGGTCGAGCCGGAAGCCGTCCAGGTCGGTGGTGGTCATCCGGCCGCCGACCCGGGGGCCGGCCTCCAGGACGCTGACGCTTACCCCTGCACTGGTCAGTCGGTGGGCGGCTGACAGGCCGGCGATCCCGGCCCCGATGATGACGACGTCCGCGTGGTGTGCCGTGCTGAGCACGTGCCCCTCCCCGAGTCGGCGCAACTGGTGGGAGGCTCTTGCCCCCAACAGGCCCCCGGAATGCCCGAGTTCGCAAGGAGGGTAGGAAGGCGGCCGGTAAAGGCGCAGTCGCGCGCACCCGGGGCACCGTTGCACGGGGTCGCACGCCCGTCCGATTGGGTGAGGGGTGCGTCCGGGCTCAGCGCAGTGCCGCGCGGATCGCCGCGTCGATCCCCGGGAAGGCGAACACGAAGCCCGAGTCCAGCAGTTGGCCCGGCAGCACCCGCTGACTGGCCAGCACGTCCTCGGCGAAGTCCCCCAGGGCGATCCGCAACGCCGGTGCCGGTGCCGTGAGGAGCGTGGGGCGGTGCAGCACCCGCCCCATCGCGGCCGTCACCTCGCGGTTGGTGACGGGGTCGGGGCCGGTCAGATTCACCGGGCCCGAGAGCGACTCGGTGTCCAGGATGTGGCGCAGCGCCGCGACCTCGTCGTGCAGTGCGATGAAGCTCCAGTACTGGCGCCCGTCGCCCAGCCGGCCGCCGAGCCCCGCCCGGAACAGCGGGAAGAGCCGGCCCCAGGCGCCGCCCTCGCGGCCGACGACCAGACCGGTGCGCGCGTGCACCGTCCGTACCCCCGCCTCCTCGGCGGGGGCCGTGGCCGCCTCCCACTCCACGCAGACGGACGGCAGGAATCCCTCACCGGCCGGGGCGCTCTCGTCGACGGCGCGGTCCCCGGTGTCGCCGTAGTAGCCGATCGCGGACCCGGACAGCAGCACCTTCGGCGGCACGTCCAGCGAGGCGACCGCCTCCGCGATCGCCGCCGTACCCAGCACCCGGCTGTCCCGGATCTCCCGCTTGTACGCGGCGGTCCAGCGGTGGTCGCCGACCCCGGCCCCGGCGAGGTGGACGACGGCGTCGCAGCCCACCAGGCCCGCCACGTCGACGTAACCCCGCTTCGGATCCCACTCCACCTCGTCGCCGGCCCGCGCGGGGTGCCGCACCAGGCGCACCACCTCGTGCCCGTCGGCCCGCAGCGAGCGCACCAGCGCCGCTCCGATGAGTCCTGATGCTCCGGTGACAGCGATACGGGAGTGCGGCATGGGTCCATCCTGCCCCAGCGGCCCCGCAGGACCCACCTGCCGGGGCCGCCTGCCCCTCGTGTCATCGGGGCGTACCGGGGTGGCGGAACCGGGCCGGCCGGGCGGTGAAACCGGGCTGACCGGGCCAGGGGCGCCATGGCACAGTGGCGCGCATGCCCGAGACCCACACCCATCCGGTCCTCGTCCGCCCCGCCGCCCTCCCCGACGAGGCCGCACTCGGTGAACTCGACCGCGCCACCTGGTCGACGCTGCACGAGGTGGTGCCCAGGCCGCAGCCGCCGTACGAGCCGTTCTTCGACGAGCGTCACCGGCCCGAGGATTTCCTGGTGGCCGAGGCGGCGGACGCCGACGGCGAGCGGCGCACGGCCGGCTACCTCAGGCTGGTCCTGCCGACCCCGCTGGCCTGCAACTCCCATGTCCGGCAGATACAGGGCCTCGCCGTGGCCGACTGGGCGCGCGGCCGCGGTGTCGCCAGGACCCTGCTGCGGGCCGCCTTCGCGGCGGCGCGCCGCGAAGGGGCGAACCGGATGACCCTGCGGGTGCTCGGACACAACACACCCGCGCGGGCCCTGTACGAGTCGGAGGGGTTCGTCGTCGAAGGGGTACTGCCCGGCGAGTTCTTCCTGGACGGGCGTTACGTGGACGATGTGCTGATGGGCCGCCCGCTCGCCCCGTGAGTACGGCTTCTACGGCTTGAACAGCCGCATGCCGCCCATGAGTTCGTGCAGGCAGCGCACCGCCAGATCGGCGGGTGAGCCGGGCCCGGCCGTCGGGGCGTCCGTCTCCGCCCAGGCCTCCAGCGCGACCCGTACCGCGTCCGTCGCGGCGGCCGCGGCGAGCCGGACCTCCAGCGGGTCGGCCCCGTCGCCCGCCAGCCGGGCCAGCACCGGCAGCAGCCGCTCCTCCGAATCCTGATTGACCCGGTACCAGACGGCCCGCAGTGCCGGGTCCTGCGCCGCCGCCCGCAGCAGCCCGCGCGTCACGCCCAGCTGCTCGGCGCCGTCCGCGCCCGGCAGCCGGAGCGCCTCGGTGACCGCCCGCTCCAGGGTCCCGGCGAGCGGCTCCCCGGGATCGGCCGCCTCCAGCAGCGCCCGCCAGCGGTCGCCGCCGCCGGAGAGCAGCGGGCCCACCGCGTCCTGCTTGGAGCGGAAGTAGCGGTAGAAGGTGCGCAGCGCCACCCCCGCCCGGCCGGCGATGTCCTCCGCCGTGGTGCCGTCGGGCCCGCGCTCGGCGAAGAGCGCGGCCGCGGCGCGCGCGATCTCCAGCTGGGTCGCGGCCTTCCGGCGCTCGGTGAGGGACGGCTGGCTCGGCTCGGTGCTCATTCCCGGAGATTACCCCGACGGGGCAGAAGTGTGCGTGAAATGCCATTGTGGCAAAACGTGTCACTCGGGCGTACGGTGGACATAGATCGGGACGTCATCGGGGCGCCGCCGAGCCGCTTCGTGACAGCAGTCACCGGGATCGGAAGAGAGACAGACATGAACCGCTACGAAGGCCGCCGCGTACTCATCACCGGAGGCGGCTCCGGCATCGGACAGGCCACCGTGCACCGCGTCCTCGCCGAGGGCGGCCACGTCGTCGCGGCCGACGTCAACGAGGCCGGGCTGAAGGCCACGTACGAGACGGCCGTGGCGAACGGCGCCGCCGAGCGCCTCACCACCCTCGCCCTGGACATCTCGGACGAGGCCGCGGTCCAGGCGGGCGTCGCCTCCGCCGTGGAGACCCTCGGCGGGCTCGACGTGCTGGTCAACGCGGCCGGCATCCTGCGCTCCGAGCACACCCACAAGACGACGCTGGAGTTCTTCAACAAGATCCTCGCCGTCAACCTCACGGGTACGTTCCTGATGATCCGCGAGGCGCTCCCGGCCCTGCTGGCGGGCGACGAGCCGGCCGTCGTGAACTTCTCCTCCACCTCGGCGAGCTTCGCGCACCCCTACATGTCGGCGTACGCGGCGAGCAAGGGCGGCATCCAGTCGATGACGCACGCGCTGGCGAGCGAGTACAGCAAGCAGGGGCTGCGGTTCGTCGCCGTCGCGCCCGGCTCGATCTCCTCCGACATGACCAGCGGCAACGGCCCGGGTCTGCCCGCCGACGCCGACATGTCGCTCTTCATGAAGCTGGCCCCGGCGCTCGGCGCGGGCTTCGCCAGCCCGGACACCGTCGCCGGCGTCGTCGCGATGCTCGGCTCCCGGGACGGGGCCTTCATCACCGGTACGGAGATCCGTATCGACGGCGGCACCCACTTCTGAGGGAGCGGGACGACAGGGCCCCTCAGCCGGGCCCGAACCGCTCCCAGAGCGAGGGGAAGCGCTGCGCCAGCGCCGCGTCGTCCTCGAAGCTCACGGGGGTCCCCTCGGGCTCGGCGGCCTGGGGCGGCAGGCCGAGGTCCGGGGCGACCACGCCGGTGAGCTGCTCGTACGCCTCGTCGGCGGCGTAGCCGAGATCCTCGGCGTCCCCGTCGATCTCCTCGTCGAAGTCGTCGAGGAGATCGGCGAGGCTGTCCGGGTCGTGCAGAGCCCCCTCGAAGACCTCCCGGCCCTGGCCGATCAGCCAGCAGCGGAAGAAGTCGAAGGCGTCGTCGCTCGCGCCGCCGAGCAGCACGGCGGCGGCGCCCCACAGGTCCCAGCGGTAGGCGCGGTTGAAACGGGCCTCGAAGTGCCGGGCGAAGTCCAGCACCGCATCCGGATCGAGCCGCACCAGCCGTTCGACCAGCAGGTCGGCCTGATCCTCGGGATCGCCCCCGGCGGCCGTGCGGGTGCCGTCGATGAGCTCCCAGAACTCCGTCTCGTCCATCACGGGTCAAGCATCGGCCCTGGCAGCGGCCCACGCACGCGGACGCGGCGAGAGATGCCGCTCAGCGATAGAGCTCGCGCAGACGTTCGGCGGCCGCGGTGAAACGCTCCCGCAGGGCGGTCGGCTCCAGCACCTCCGACTCCGGCCCCAGAGACAGCAGTTGGCCGTAGGCGACCTCCATCGACTCGACCCGCAGGGTGAGCGCGAGCCACCCCTCGGCATCCGGCGGTCCGGCCGCGTCCAGAGCGTCCCGGACCGCCGAACGGTCCATGGCGTACGGCAGTCGGCGTACACCCTCGGGCGACACCCGCACCCTCACCTCGGCCCGCAGCAGCGACCGGGCGAACTGCGCGGCCCGCTCCTCCCAGAAGCCCGCCAGATCGAACCGCCCGTCGCGCTCGAACCGCTCGTCCGACACCGTCACGGCCGAGAACCGGTCGACCCGGTACACCCGGAAGTCGTCCCCCACCCGGGCGCAGACGTACCAGACCCCGGCCTTCAGGACGAGCCCGTACGGTGCCAGCTCCCGCTCCACCTCGTCGTCCGCACCGCCCCGGCGGTAGCGGGCACGGACGAACCGGTCGTCCCGGACGGCCTCGGCGACGGCCGGCAGCAGTTCGGGCGTGACCGGCTCCTGGTACCAGCCCGGAGCATCCAGGTGGAAGCGCCGGGCAGCGCTCTCGGGGGCGTCCCGCAGCGAGGGCAGCAGTGCCGCCGACACCTTGAGCCGGGCGGCGGACGCGGCGTCCTCCAGCCCCATCTCGCGCAGCGCGGACGGCAGCCCGGAGAGGAAGAGCGCCTCCGCCTCGTCACGGGCCAGGCCGGTCAGGCGCGTGCGGTAGCCGCCGACCAGGCGGTAGCCCCCGGCCCGGCCCCGGTCCGCGTACACCGGGACACCCGCCTCCGAGAGCGCCTGCGCGTCCCGGGTCACGGTCCGCTCCGACACCTCCAGTTCGCGGGCGAGCTCGGCGGCGGTCATGGCCGGGCGGGACTGCAGGAGCAGCACCATTCTGATCAGACGGGCAGCACGCATCCGGCCATTGTGACCGCAGAACGCGCGCGCCCCCGGCCACCGGACGGCCCGCTCCTGGGGACCGCCCGGTGACCGGGGGCGAAGCGGCGGCCGGGCGTACCCGGCCGCCCAGGCATCACAGCCCGTACCGCTCCCGGGCCTCCTTGACCGCGGACGCGGGCACCTCGCCGCGGCGGGCCAGCTGGGCCAGTGCCGCGACGACGATGGACTGCGCGTCGACACCGAAGTGACGGCGGGCCGCGTCGCGGGTGTCGGAGAGGCCGAAGCCGTCCGTGCCGAGCGAGGACCAGTCCTGCTCCACCCACTGGCTGATCTGGTCCGGGACCTGACGCATCCAGTCGCTGACCGCGAGGACCGGACCCGGTGCGCCCTCCAGCGCCTGGGTCACGTACGGCACCCGCTGCTCACCGCGGAGCAGCGCCTCGTCGCACTCCAGCGCCTCGCGGCGCAGCTCGCCCCAGGAGGTGGCGGACCAGACGTCGGCCGTGACACCCCACTCCGCGGCCAGCAGCTCCTGCGCCTCGAGTGCCCAGTGGATCGCCGTACCGGAGGCCAGCAGCTGGGCCCGCGGGGCGTCCGCCGAGGCGGGCGTGCCCTCCTTGAAGCGGTACAGGCCCTTGACGATGCCCTCCTCGACGCCTTCCGGCATCGCGGGCTGCGGCTTCGGCTCGTTGTAGACCGTCAGGTAGTAGAAGACGTTCTCGGCCTCGGGGCCGTACATCCGCCGCAGACCGTCCTTGACGATCACCGCGATCTCGTACGCGAACGCCGGGTCGTAGTTGAGCGACGCGGGGTTCGTGGCGGCGATCAGCTGCGAGTGGCCGTCCGCGTGCTGGAGGCCCTCACCGGTCAGCGTCGTACGGCCCGCCGTGGCGCCGACGATGAAGCCCTTGCCGAGCTGGTCGGCGAGCTGCCACATCTGGTCGCCGGTCCGCTGCCAGCCGAACATCGAGTAGAAGATGTAGAAGGGGATCATTGTCTCGCCGTGCGTCGCGTACGACGTCGACGCGGCGATGAAGTCGGCCATGGCCCCGGCCTCGGTGATCCCCTCGTTGAGGATCTGGCCGTCCTTGGCCTCCTTGTAGTACATCAGCTGGTCGCGGTCGACCGGCTCGTACGTCTGGCCCAGCGGCGAGTAGATACCGGCCGACGGGAACAGCGACTCCATACCGAAGGTACGGGCCTCGTCCGGGACGATCGGAACCCAGCGCCTGCCGGTCTCCTTGTCCCGCATCAGGTCCTTGACCAGGCGGACGAAGGCCATGGTCGTGGCCATCTCCTGCTTGCCGGAGCCCTTCTTGAGCGCGGCGAACGCCCGCTCCTCGGGCTGCGGCAGCGCCGCGGCGTGCACCCGGCGGGCCGGGGCGGGACCGCCGAGGGCGGCGCGGCGCTCCTGGAGGTAGCGGACCTCGGGGGAGTCGGCGCCCGGGTGGCCGTAGGGCACCAGGCCGTCGGCGAAGGCGCTGTCCGGGATGGGGAGTCCGAGCAGCTCGCGCATGTCCTTGAACTCGTCGACGGACAGCTTCTTCATCTGGTGGTTGGCGTTCTTGGACTCGAAGCCCTTGCCGAGCGTGAAGCCCTTCACCGTCTGGGCGAGGATCACGGTCGGCGCGCCCTTGTGCTCGACGGCGGCCTTGTACGCCGCGTACACCTTGCGGGCCTCGTGGCCGCCGCGCGAGGTGTAGAAGCACTCGGCGATCTTCGCGTCGGTGAGCAGCTTCGCCAGCTCGGCGAGGGCGGGCTCGGCGCCGAAGAAGTGCTCCCGGATGTACGCGACGTCGCGGGTGGCATACGTCTGGAACTGCGCGTCCGGGACCTCGCGGAGCCGGCGGACCAGCGCACCGGTGGTGTCCAGCTGGAACAGCTCGTCCCAGGCGTTGCCCCAGAGCGTCTTGACGACGTTCCAGCCGGCGCCGCGGAACGCGCCCTCCAGCTCCTGGACCACCCGGAAGTTGGCGCGGACCGGGCCGTCGAGGCGCTGCAGGTTGCAGTTGATGACGAAGGTCAGGTTGTCGAGACCCTCACGGGCCGCCAGCGCGAGGGCGGCGGTCGACTCGGGCTCGTCCATCTCGCCGTCGCCCAGGAAGGCCCAGACGTGCGAGTTCGACGTGTCCTTGATGTTGCGGTTGGCGAGGTAGCGGTTGAAGCGCGCCTGGTAGATCGCCGAGAGCGGGCCGAGGCCCATCGACACGGTGGGGAACTCCCACAGCCAGGGCAGCCGCCGCGGGTGCGGGTAGGACGGCAGACCGTCGCCGCCCGCCTCCTGGCGGAAGTTGTCGAGCTGCTGCTCGCTGAGGCGCCCGTCGAGGAAGGCGCGGGCGTAGATGCCGGGGGAGGCGTGGCCCTGGATGTAGAGCTGGTCGCCGGAGCCGTCCCCCTCCTTGCCGCGGAAGAAGTGGTTGAAGCCGGTCTCGTACAGCCAGGCCGCCGAGGCGAAGGTGGCGATGTGGCCGCCGACACCGAAGCGGGAGCCGCGGGTGACCATCGCGGCGGCGTTCCAGCGGTTCCAGGCGGTGATCCTGGACTCCATCTCCAGGTCGCCGTCGAACGCGGGCTCGGCGGCGGTCGGGATGGAGTTGACGTAATCGGTCTCCAGCAGCTTGGGCAGCGCGAGACCGGCGCCCTCGGCGTGTTCGAGCGAGCGACGCATCAGGTACGCGGCCCGGTGCGGGCCCGCGGCCTTGGTGACGGCATCCAGGGAGGCCGCCCATTCGGCGGTCTCCTCGGGGTCACGGTCCGGGAGCTGGTCGAGCTCGCTCGGAAGCTTTCCTACGGGGTCGGTCATGATCGCCGCCTTCCGGAGTGGAGGGGGGTGGAGAAGGCCCTGACTGGCAGGACAGGGCGATGGGGCCGGTGGGCCCGCGAAGTGAACTGTAAGTCGCCGATCGATGATCGATCAAAGGGTGAAGCGCAAAACTTCTCGATATGAAGAAATTGGCATGCGGTGCCGCGAAAGGGGGCACGGAGTGACGGGATTTAGTGCACAAAAAGGGCGCCCGCTGCACAGGCGAGCGCCCTCCACGACAGATGCGTACGCCCTTCAGAGGTCCTCAGGGGTGCTCACGGGTCCTCAAGAAACCTCAAGGGCCCTCAGGCGCGCGGCGCGCAGCCGAGCACGTGGGCCTTGGCCAGCACCCCGATGTCCGGGTCCTTGCGCAGGAACGCCTCGATGAGCGCCTCGTGCTCCTCGGCGTACGACTTCTGCACCGTGCCCAGCCACCGGATCGACAGGGCGGTGAACACCTCGATGCCCAGTCCCTCCCAGGTGTGCAGCAGCACCGCGTTCCCGGCGGCCCGGACCATCTCGCGGTGGAAGCCCACGGTGTGCCGTACCTGCGCCTCGCCGTCGGCCAGCCGGTCCGCCTCGTAGAGCGCCGTCACGTACGGCGTGAGGCGCGAGCAGTCCTCGCCGAGGGCCGGCGCCGCCAGCTCCGCCGCGATCTGCTCCAGGCCGGCCCGTACCGGATAGCTCTCCTCCAGGTCGGCGGCGGTCAGATTGCGGACCCGTACGCCCTTGTTGGGCGCCGACTCGATCAGCCGGAGCGTCTCCAGCTCCCGCAGCGCCTCGCGCACGGGCGTCTGGCTGACCTCAAGCTCGGTGGCGATCCGGCGCTCCACGATCCGCTCACCGGGCTTCCAGCGCCCGCTGACGATCCCGTCCACGATGTGCTCGCGGATCTGTTCGCGCAGCGAGTGGACGACGGGCGGGGTCATGAGGGGCTCCTTCGAGGCAAACCGGTGCTTGTCCGCACCATCACGATTGCCGGGGCGACCGGTGGTGTCTAGACAATACGGCGGCGCCCCCGCCCGGAAGTGATCCGGACGGGGGCGCCGCTGGTGAGGCTGGTTACAGCCGGAGGGCTCAGAGGCCGAGCTCGACCTCGAACTCACCGGCCTCCAGGATCGCCTTGACCGAGGTCAGGTAACGGGCGGCGTCCGCGCCGTCCACCAGACGGTGGTCGTAGGAGAGCGACAGGTACGTCATGTCGCGGACACCGATGACGGTGCCCTCCTCGGTCTCGATGACCGCCGGACGCTTGACCGTGGCACCGATGCCCAGGATGGCTGCCTGGTTCGGCGGCACGATGACGGTGTCGAACAGCGCACCGCGCGAGCCGGTGTTGCTGATGGTGAAGGTGGCACCGGACATGTCGTCCGGCGTCAGGCCGCCGCCGCGGGCCTTGCCGGCCAGCTCGGCGGTCTTCTTCGAGATACCGGCGATGTTCAGGTCGCCCGCACCCTTGATGACCGGGGTCATCAGACCCTTCTCGGCGTCCACGGCGATGCCGATGTTCTCCGAGTCGAAGTACGTGATGGTGCCCTCGTCCTCGTTGATCCGGGCGTTGATGACCGGGTGGGCCTTCAGCGCCTGGGCCGCCGCCTTGACGTAGAACGGCATCGGGGACAGCTTGACGCCCTCGCGGGCGGCGAACGCGTCCTTCGCCTTGTTGCGCAGCTTCATCAGCTTGGTGACGTCGACCTCGACGACCGAGGTCAGCTGGGCCTGCGAGTGCAGGGCCTTCATCATGTTGTCGCCGATGACCTTGCGCATGCGGGTCATCTTGACCGTCTGACCGCGCAGCGGGGACGCCTCCAGCTTCGGCGCCTTCGAGACGGCCGGAGCAACGGCGGCGGCCGGAGCCGGGGCGGCTGCGGCGGCCCTGGCGGCCTCCGCGGCGGCGACGACGTCCTGCTTGCGGATGCGGCCACCGACGCCGGTGCCCTTGACCGAGCCCAGGTCGACGCCGTTCTCGGCGGCGAGCTTGCGGACCAGCGGCGTGACGTACGCGCCGTCGTCGGCGGAGGTCGCGGCCGGGGCGGCCGGGGTGACCGGAGCCGGAGCGGCGACCGGAGCGGCGGCCACGGGCGCCGGGGCGGCGACCGGGGCGGCGGGCGCCACCGGGGCCGGAGCCGGAGCGGGGGCGGCCGGAGCGGCCGGGGCGGCCGGGGCGGGGGCGGCAGCGGCCGGAGCCGGGGCCGGAGCGGCCACGGGGGCCGGCGCGGCCGGAGCCGGAGCGGCGGCCGGGGCAGCACCCGCGGCACCGATGACGGCGAGCTTGGCGCCGACCTCGGCGGTCTCGTCCTCGGCGACGACGATCTCCAGCAGCACACCGGAAACCGGGGCCGGGATCTCGGTGTCGACCTTGTCCGTGGAGACCTCCAGGAGGGGCTCGTCCTCCGTGACCTCCTCGCCGACCTCCTTCAGCCAGCGGGTGACGGTGCCCTCGGTGACGCTCTCGCCGAGCGCAGGGAGGGTGACGTCGGTACCGGCGGCGCCACCGGCCGGTGCGGCGACGGCCGGAGCCTCGGCCGCGGGGGCCGGAGCGGCGGCGGGGGCCTCGGCGACCGGCGCCGGGGCCGGGGCGGCCGCGGGCTCGGCGGCCGGAGCCGCGGCGGCCACGGGCGCGCCCGTGCCGTCGTCGATGACGGCCAGCTCGGCGCCGACCTCGACGGTCTCGTCCTCGGCGACCTTGATGGCGGCCAGGATGCCGGCGGCGGGGGCCGGGATCTCGGTGTCGACCTTGTCGGTCGAAACCTCGAGCAACGGCTCGTCGGCCTCGACGCGCTCGCCCTCGGCCTTCAGCCAGCGGGTGACAGTGCCCTCGGTGACGCTCTCGCCGAGCGCCGGAAGGGTTACGGAAACCGACATGGTTTCAGTTGCTCCTTACGAAAGTGCGGAAGTAGGTCGGTCGTCGCGCCCGGTCGACTGGATCAGTCGTGGGAGTGCAGCGGCTTGCCGGCGAGGGCCAGGTGGGCCTCGCCCATGGCCTCGTTCTGCGTCGGGTGGGCGTGGATGAGCTGCGCGACCTCGGCGGGCAGCGCTTCCCAGTTGTAGATCAGCTGGGCTTCGCCGACCTGCTCGCCCATACGGTCACCGACCATGTGGACGCCGACCACGGCACCGTCCTTGACCTGGACGAGCTTGATCTCGCCCGCGGTCTTGAGGATCTTGCTCTTGCCGTTGCCCGCGAGGTTGTACTTCAGGGCGACGACCTTGTCCGCGCCGTAGAGCTCCTTGGCCTTGGCCTCGGTGATACCGACGGAGGCGACCTCGGGGTGGCAGTACGTCACCCGCGGGACACCGTCGTAGTCGATCGGAACGGTCTTCAGACCGGCCAGCCGCTCCGCCACCAGGATGCCCTCGGCGAAGCCGACGTGCGCGAGCTGGAGCGTCGGGGCCAGGTCGCCCACGGCCGAGATGGTGGGCACGTTGGTCTGCATGTACTCGTCGACGAGGACGTAACCGCGGTCCATCGCGACGCCGGCCTCCTCGTAGCCCAGGCCCTGCGAGACCGGGCCGCGGCCGATGGCGACCAGCAGCACCTCGGCGTCGAAGGTCTTGCCGTCGGCGAGGGTCACGCGGACGCCGTCCTGCGTGTACTCGGCGCTCTGGAAGAACGTACCGAGGTTGAACTTGATGCCGCGCTTGCGGAAGGCGCGCTCAAGAAGCTTCGAGCTGTTCTCGTCCTCGACCGGGACGAGGTGCTTCAGGCCCTCGATGATCGTCACGTCGGTGCCGAAGGACGTCCACGCCGAGGCGAACTCGACGCCGATGACGCCGCCGCCCAGCACGATCGCGGACTTCGGGACGCGGTCCAGCTTGAGCGCGTGGTCCGACGAGATGATGCGGTTGCCGTCGATCTCCAGGCCCGGCAGCGACTTCGGCACGGAGCCGGTCGCGAGCAGCACGTGGCGGCCCTGGACGCGCTGGCCGTTCACATCCACCGAGGTGGGGGAGGAGAGCCGTCCCTCACCCTCGATGTAGGTGACCTTGCGCGAGGCGATGAGACCCTGCAGACCCTTGTACAGGCCCGAGATCACGTCGTCCTTGTACTTGTGGACGGCGTCGATGTCGATGCCCTCGAAGGTGGCCTTGACACCGAACTGCTCGGACTCGCGCGCCTGGTCGGCGATCTCGCCGGCGTGCAGCAGAGCCTTCGTGGGGATACAGCCGTTGTGCAGGCAGGTGCCGCCGACCTTGCCCTTCTCGATCAGAGCGACGTCCAGGCCCAGCTGCGCTCCGCGCAGGGCCGCGGCGTAACCGCCGCTACCACCGCCGAGGATCACTAGGTCGAAAACGGTGCTGGCGTCGTTCGCCACGTCACGTCCTCCATGCATGTGCGCCGTACGCCGGGCCCCGTCGCTGGGGTGTGACCGGCCGGTCGGCTGGTGTGCGGCCGCTTTGTCATTCGGCCCTGTGGTGGGGGCCCTGTCCTGCCGAGAACCCATCTTCGCACTTGTTGACGGTGAGCGGGACGCGGGGCCCGGGTCTGAGACGGATGATCATCCGTCTCAGGGGGTTACCGCTGCGTAGACCCCTACTGATTTCGTCGAGAGCGAAACCGGCCGGATCCGTGCGGCGATGCCATCGGCGTAACACGGACGGCCCCGGGCCTATGCCCGGGGCCGTCCGTCACAGCAGCGGCCTCAGCCGAGGTCGCCGGCGGCGGTGCGCTCGGCCAGCCTGACCAGCGTGCGGACCGCGGAACCGGTGCCGCCCTTGGGGGTGTAGCCGTACGGTGCGCCCTCGTGGAAGGCCGGACCGGCGATGTCCAGGTGCGCCCAGGCGATGCCCTCGCCCACGAACTCCTGCAGGAACAGACCGGCCACCAGGCCGCCGCCCATCCGCTCGCCCATGTTGGCGATGTCGGCGGTCGGGGAGTCCATGCCCTTGCGCAGGTCGGCGGGGAGCGGCATCGGCCAGGAGGCCTCGCCGACCTCCTCGGCGATCTCGTGGATGGAGGTACGGAAGGCGTCGTCGTTCGCCATGATGCCGAAGGTGCGGTTGCCCAGCGCCAGCACCATCGCGCCGGTCAGGGTCGCCACGTCGACGATCGCGTCCGGGTTCTCCTCACTGGCGCGGGTCAGCGCGTCGGCGAGGACGAGCCGGCCCTCGGCGTCCGTGTTGAGGACCTCGACGGTCTTGCCGCTGTACATGCGCAGCACGTCACCGGGGCGGGTGGCGTTGCCCGACGGCATGTTCTCGGCGAGCGCCAGCCAGCCGGTCACGTTGACCTGGAGGCCGAGGCGGGAGGCCGCGACGACGGCCGCGAACACGGCGGCGGCGCCGCTCATGTCGCACTTCATCGTCTCGTTGTGGCCGGCCGGCTTCAGCGAGATGCCGCCCGAGTCGTAGGTGATGCCCTTGCCGACCAGGGCCAGGGTCTTCTCCGCCTTCGGGTGCGTGTAGGCGAGCTTCACCAGGCGCGGGCCGTGGGTCGAGCCCTGGCCGACGCCCAGCAGACCGCCGAAGCCGCCCTTGACGAGCGCCTTCTCGTCGAGGACCTGCACCTTGATGCCGTGCTCCTTGCCCGCGGCGGTGGCCACGGCGGCGAAGGACTCGGGGTACAGGTCGTTCGGCGGGGTGTTGATCAGGTCGCGGGAGCGGTTGATCTCCTCGGCCACCGCGACGGCGCGCTCGGCGGCCGCCTTGAACGCCTTGTCGCGCGGCTTGGCGCCGAGCAGGGCGACCTCGCCGAGCGGCAGCTTCGCGCCGTTGCCGTTCTTCTTGCCCTTGGGGGCGAGCTTGTTCTCGCCGCCCTGGTACGCGGTGAAGGCGTACGCGCCCAGGAGCGCGCCCTCGGCGATCGCCCCGGCGTCCTCGGCGGACTCGACGGGCAGCGCGAAGCCGGCCTTCTTCGAGCCGGACAGGGCACGGGCGGCCGAGCCGGCGGCGCGGCGCAGCGCCTCGCTGTCATACGCCTCGTCCTTCTTCGGGACGGAGCCGAGCCCGACCGCGATGACGACCGGGACCTTGAGGCCGTCGGGTGCGGGGAGCTTGGTCACCTCGCCCTCGGCACCTGCGGCGCCCAGGGCCTCCAGGACGGTGGCGAGCTTTCCGTCGAACGCCTTGTCCACGGCCTCGGAGCCGGGCGCGAGGACCGGCCCCTTGACGCCCTTGGCGACGCCGACGACGAGTGCGTCGGCGCGCAGCGTCGCCGCACCGGCAGTGCTGAGAGTGAGAGCAGTCACGGTGGTGAAATCTCGCTTCCGTTGAGTTCGTTGTCGGTCGAGGGGTGGGCCGACCGTGCCCGGCGCATCGTAGACGCCGCCGCAATGTGCCGGGAATGAGCCTACGCGCGCCCTTGGTGCCGGAACACGGCGGCGGGCCGTGGATGGCTCGTTGTGGAGCCACGGCTCCGGCCCCGGGCGTCCGGGGCCGGGGTCCGTGCGGCCGGAAACGGCGGTGGACATAGGGTCGTTGGAGGTGCCGGACCCGCGGGAGGAGAACCATGCGCGCCCGTGGGGTCGCACGCGTGACGGGAGGGAGCCGGGCGCTGCCCGTCGCCGTACTGATTCTGCTGGCCCTGCTGGCCGGCTGCACTTCGGCGCCCGGGCCCGCCGGGAAGGACCTCTGGCGGCCGGAGCCCGGCACCGGCTGGCAGTGGCAGCTCTCCGGGCGGCTGGATCCGACGGTGGACGTCCCGGTGTACGACATCGACGGCTTCGACCACAAGGCATCGGCGGTGGCCGATCTGCACCGCCGGGGCCGCAAGGTGATCTGCTATCTCTCCACCGGCGCCTGGGAGGACTTCCGTCCGGACGCCGGGAAGTTCCCCGCCTCGGTACGCGGCAGGGGCAACGGCTGGGAGGGGGAGTACTGGCTCGACATCCGCCGCACGGACATCCTGGAGCCGCTGATGGAGCGGCGGATCCAGATGTGCGCCGAGAAGGGGTTCGACGCGGTGGAGCCCGACAACATGGACGGCTACCGCAACCGCACCGGCTTCCCGCTGACCGCCGCCGACCAGTTGCGCTACAACCGGCTGATCGCCCGGATCGCCCACCGCCACGGGCTCGCCGTCGGCCTGAAGAACGACCTCGGGCAGATCCCGGAGCTGGAGCCGGACTTCGACTTCGCGGTCAACGAGCAGTGCGCGCAGTACGAGGAGTGCGAGAAGCTCACCCCGTTCGTGAAGGCGGACAAGGCCGTCCTCCACGTCGAGTACGAGCTGCCCCTCACCCGGTTCTGCGCCGATTCGCGGCGGCTGGGGCTCAGCTCGCTGCTGAAGAAGTACGAACTCGGCGTGTGGCGCCAGGAGTGCCCGAAGGACCGCGCGCAGAACGGCTAACCGAACGTCAGGACCACCAGGGCCGCCGTCGCCGCCGTCTCCGCCAGCGCGCCGAACACGTCGCCGGTCACCCCGCCGAAGCGCCGCACGCAGTGCCGCAGCAGAAGCTGGGCGACACCGAGCGCGGCCACCGCGGCGAGCGCGTGGTGCAGCGCCCCGTACCCGCCGAGGAGCGCACCGGCGCCCGCGCAGCCCGCGACAACCACGGCCCCGACCGCCACCGCGCCCCGCCCCGTGACCGTGCCCGCCACCGCCGCACCCAGCCCCTCCGGACGGGCCGGCGGCACGCCCCGGCGGGAGGCCAGGGTGAGCGCGAGCCGGGCGGTGACCGCGGCGACGGCCGCCGCCACCGCGCCGTACGCCCAGCCCCGCCCGTACAGCTCGTACAGCGCCGCGACCTGGGCCAGCAGCACGAACAGCAGGGTGATCACACCGAACGGACCGATGTCCGACTGCTTCATGATCCGCAGGGCGTCGTCGGCGGGCTTGCCGCTGCCCAGGCCGTCGGCGGTGTCCGCGAGACCGTCCAGATGCAGACCCCGGGTCAGTGCGGCGGGAACGGCGGCCGAGGCGACCGCGGCGAGCAGCGGTCCCGAGCCGAGCAGCAGCAACAGGACGCCGGCCGCCGCCGCGAGCAGCCCCACCACGAGGCCGACCAGCGGCGCGCACAGCATCCCGGCGCGGGCGGCTTCCCGGTCCCAGCGGGTGACGCGGACGGGGAGCACGGTCAGGGTGCCGAAGGCGAAGCGGATGCCGTGGCTGTTCAGGGAGGTCACGGCGCGCAGGCTAATCGGTGCGCCCGGCCGATAGATTGCCCGTAACGCGACAGACCATGACAGAAGCGTCTTATCGGGAGTGGGTGGCATGGGTCACTGGTTCGAGCGGAACATCGTCGAGCCGGGGAAGCTGCCGCTGCTCCTCGCCCTGGCCTCCTTCGTGCTCACCTTCGCGATCACCCGGTTCATCACCCGGATGATCCGGGCGGGGAAGGGACCGTTCCGCAATGTCACTCCCGGCGGGATGCACATCCACCACGTGGTCCCCGGGGTGGTGCTGAGCGTCGTCGGCGGCTTCGGCGCGGTCGCCAGCGGGCGGGAGGGCGTCACCGCGGGGATCTGCGCCGTGGTCTTCGGCGCGGGCGCGGGGCTGGTGCTGGACGAGTTCGCGCTGATCCTCTACCTCGACGACGTGTACTGGACCGAGGAGGGCCGCCGGAGCGTGGAGGTGGTGGTCCTCACCGCGGCGCTGGTGCTGCTGGTGCTGGGCGGGTTCTCACCGCTCGGCGTGAACGAGCTGAGCAGCGACGAGCAGCAGGACCGGCTCGGCGTCGTCCTGACCCTGATCGTCAACTTCTGCTTCGTGCTGATCGCCCTCTTCAAGGGCAAGGCGCGGCTCGCGGTCCTCGGCACGCTCGTCCCGTTCGTCGCGCTGATCGGCGCGATCCGGCTGGCCCGGCCGACCTCGATGTGGGCCAGGCGCTTCTACCGAAACCGCCACCGGGCCCGCGCCCGCTCGGTGCTGCGCGCCTACCATCACGACGTGCGCTGGGTGGGGCCGCGGCGCAGGTTCGAGGATCTGATCGGCGGCGCACCGGACCGGGTGCCGCTCCCCGGACGCAAGCCCTGATCCCGGGGCAGGCCGCGGCGGGGCGCGCGGACGCACATCAGAAGGACCGCGGCGATCGCCACCAGGTGCTCCTTGCCCGCCAGATTGTTCTTCAGCACCACCTCGGCCACCATCGCCGCGATCACCAGCGCCCCGGTGAAGCGGGCCCGGTGGACGTAGCAGAGATAGACGGCGAGGCCCACGACCGCCGCCGACGGGCCGGTGTCGACGACCTGGGCGTCCGAGGCCGGCAGCCCGAACAGCCCGTCCGGGCCGAGGGCGACGCCGATCCGCGCGTACAGCGTCCCGGTCAGCGTCGCCACGTACGCGATCAGCAGCGTGCGCCACCGGCCCAGGCAGATCTCGGCGGCGCCGAACACCAGCAGGATCTGCACCAGCGCCCCCCAGACCGGCAGATCCAGCGCCGGTACGAACAGCGACAACGGCGTACGCAGCAGGGACGCCCACAACGGGTCCTCGGCCCGCACCGCCCCGAGGGAGTGCACCACCCCGAACCCCCACGACCGGTTCTGCAGCGCATGGAGCAGCGCCGTCAGACAGACCGCGGCGACCGTCATCGGGACTGCCCGCAGCCGGCCGGCCGTGAGCGCCGCGCGTACGGTCGTCAGCAGCGGACCCCACTCGCGGCGGCCTGCCCGGCGCAGCGCGCGCACGGGTCTCATCCGTCGTTCCCCAGCTGCGAGCGGTGCAGCCACTTGGGCAGGCCGGGCGCCTCCAGGAAGCCTTCGGCACGGCCCGCGGCGACGCCGATGCGCAGCAGGTCCGAACTCTTCTCGAACAGCATGAAGCGTGGCTCCCAGATCGGCCGGTACTTGGCGTTGGCGCGGTACAGCGACTCGATCTGCCACCAGCGCGAGAAGAAGCTGAGCATCGAGCGCCAGAGCCTGAGCACCGGTCCGGCGCCGAGCCGCGAACCGCGCTCGAAGACGGACCTGAACATCGCGAAGTTCAGTGAGACCTGCGTGATCCCGATCTCCTGGGCGCGCTGGAGGAGTTCGATGACCATGAACTCCATCAGCCCGTTCTCGGCGTCCCGGTCACGGCGCATCAGGTCCAGCGAGAGGCCGTTCGGCCCCCAGGGCACGAAGCTCAGTACGGCACGCAACTCGCCCGGCGCACCCTCCTCGGTGGGGGCGTTGCGGCATTCGAGCATCACGCACCGGCCGTCGGCCGGATCGCCGAGCCGGCCCAGCGCCATCGAGAAGCCGCGTTCGGTCGCCCCGTCGCGCCAGTCGTCGGCGCGACGCACCAGTTCGGCCATCTCGGCCTCGGGGATGTCCGCGTGGCGGCGGACGGTCACCTCGTACCCGGCACGCCCGATCCGGTTGTACGCCTGGCGGACGGTCCGCATCGCCCGCCCTTCGAGGGTGAACTCGGCGGTCTCCACGATCGCTTCGTCGCCCAGCTCCAGGGCGTCCAGGCCGTGCCGCGAGTAGACGGTGCCGCCCTCCTCGCTCGCTCCCATCACCGCCGGGATCCAGCCGTGTTCGCGGGCCTCGGCCAGCCACGGCCCGATCGCCCCCGGCCAGGCCTCCGGGTCGCCGATGGGGTCACCGGAGGCGAGCGATACTCCGCCCACCACCCGGTAGGCGACGGCGGCCTTCCCGGTCGGGGACCAGATGACGCTCTTCTCCCGGCGCAGCGAGAAGTAGCCGAGCGAGTCGCGGTCGCCGTGCTTCTCCAGCAGTGCCCGGAGCCGGGCCTCGTCCTCGGGGGTGATCGGGTCGACGGCCCGGCGGGACCGGAACGCCGCGTACACGACGGCGATCAGCAGCAGCGTGGAGAGCACGTTGATGGAGACGTCGACCCAGCCGGGGGTGGTGATCCCGGGGAAGGCGGCGTCGTTGTCGGCGACCGAGACCAGCCTCAGCGCCCCGTAGCGCCAACGGTCCAGGAAGGTCGCGCGGTAGTCGTCGGTCGCGGTGTTGGTGAGGGTGACCAGGCCCGCGGCGATCAGCGAGGTGATCAGCAGCCCGCCGACCGCGACGACGGCCGCCAGCTTCGGGTTGGACCGGTCGCCCTTCGCGTAGAACTCGCGCCGGCCCAGTACCAGAGCCAGGACGAAGGCGGCGGTCAGCGTCAGCGAGATCCAGTTCTGCGGATACCGCCGGACCTCCGGGAAGGCGATCACCAGGGCGAAGAGGAGCAGCAGCAGCCCGCTCACCACGATGTTCACGATCCAGGCGGCCCGCTTGCGGCGGCGCATGGTGACGGCCAGGAAGAGGGCGACGACCCCGGAGGAGAAGCCCGCGGTGAGCAGGTAGGGGGTGAAGTAGTTCGCCGTGTTGTGGCGGCGCAGATCGTTGCCGAGAGTGACCCAGACGGCGCTCAGGAAATTGATGAACGACACGACGCGCAGGTACCAGATGGCGAACGCCGCGCTGCGCCGTGACCGGACGGTGCTCGGTGCCCGGGCGGTGCCCCGCCCGCAATCGTCGGTGGCCAATCGGACCTCTCCCATGAAAAGCGATCATATGGTGCATCGCACTGCATGAGGGGCTGCGCTGCGGCCGGTGTTCAACGGCCGCAGCACCGCCGGTCCGTGGGCCCGGGACCGGCCGGTCTCAGGTCGCGTCGCCGTACGCGGCGGCGCCTGCTGCGGCTCCCTCTTCGGCGCCGTCCTTCTCCTCCTCGGCGACGAGTTCGCGTTCGGGCAGTTCGGCCGCGAGTGCGGCCGCCGCCCGGACCAGCGGGAGTGCGAGCAATGCCCCGCTTCCTTCCCCCACGATGACGCCGTGGTCCAGCAAGGGGTTGAGCGCCATCCGGTCCAGGGCCTTGGCCTGGGCCGGCTCACCGCTCGCCTGACCCGCCAGCCACCAGTCCGGCGCCCGGAAGGCGGCCCGCTGCCCCACCAGCGCACAGGCGGAGGAGACCACGCCGTCAAGGATCACCGGCAGCCTGCGCACCGCGCACTGCAGCAGGAACCCGGTCATCGCCGCCAGATCCGCGCCGCCCACCGTGGCCAGCAGCTCCATCTGGTCACCGAGGACCGGCCGGGCCCGCCGCAGCGAGTCCCGGATCGCCGCACACTTGCGCATCCACGCCAGATCGTCGATGCCCGTGCCGCCGCGCCCGGTCACCACCGAGGCGTCCGTACCGCACAGCGCCGCGACCAGCGTGGCCGCGGCCGTCGTCCCGCCCACGCTCAGGTCGCCGAGCACCACCAGATCGGTGCCCGAGTCGGCCTCCTCGTCGGCGATCGCCATGCCGAGCCGTACCGCCTGCTCGGCCTCCTCGGCCGTCAGCGCGTCCTCGATGTCGATCCGGCCGCTGCCGCGCCGCACCCGATGACGTACCACCGACTCCGGCAGCAGCTCCGGATCGCAGTCCAGGCCGGCGTCGACGATCCGTACCGGTACGGAGAACTGCCGGGCCAGCACCGCGAGCGGCGTCGCGCCGTCCAGCGTGGCCCGCACCAGCTCGTGCGCGGTTCCGGCCGCGCGCCCGGAGACTCCCAGTTCGGCAACCCCGTGATCGCCGGCGAAGAGCACCACGCGCGGCTGCTCGATCGCCTTGACCGGTACGGACTGCTGCGCGGCCGAGAGCCATTCGCCCAGCTCGTCCAGGCGGCCGAGGGCGCCGACGGGAACGGCCATGCGTTCCCGGCGTTCCTCGGCATCGCGCCGTACGCCGCCGTCGGGGCGTTCGATCAGGTCGGAGAAGTCGTCCAGATTCACGGGGATCTGCCTCGCGGGTCGATGCGTCGAGTGGGCCGGCGAGCCCGGCGGCGGGCTCACTGCGGAACAGTACCCGCCGCATTTCCGGCGCCCGGTCGGCGCGATGCACTTCCCCCGACCGCGGGCGCCCCGGTCAGCCCCGCAGGACCAGCGCCTGACCGGCCACCACCAGCAGCACCTGCTCGCACTCGTCGGCGAACGCGGCGTTCAGCCGGCCCAGCTCGTCCCGGAAGCGCCGCCCGGCGGCCGTCGCGGGCACCACGCCCGAGCCGGTCTCGTTGGTGACGGCGACGACCGTACGACGCGTTCCCCGCACCGCCGCGACCAGCTCGGCGGTCCGCTCCCGCAGGGCGCCCTCGCCGCCCTCCGCCCACGCCGCGTCGTCCCAGGCGTCCACCCGGTCCATCGCGTCGGTCAGCCACAGCGACAGGCAGTCGATCAGCAGCGGCGGCCCGTCCGACTCCAGCAGCCCCACCAGCTCACAGGTCTCCTCGGTGCGCCAGGCGGCCGGCCGGCGCTCCCGGTGCAGACCGATCCGGGCCGCCCACTCCGCGTCGCCTTCGCGGCCGCCGCCGGTCGCCACGTACACCACCTCGGGGAACGTCTCCAGGCGACGCTCGGCCTCCACCGACTTTCCCGACCTGGCCCCGCCCGTCACCAGCGTGCGCCGGGGCACCGCCGGGGCCGTTCGGTACTCGCCCACCACCAGCGTCGTCCCGTCCGGCACCGCTCGCGCGCCGGCCGCCGCGAGCCGCCGGTCCAGCTCGGCACCGGGCGGCGCGTCATGGTCCAGATGGACGGCCACGATCTCGGTGGCCGGGCCGATCGCCGCCACGGCCCGCAGCCGCGCCACCGCGTCCGGCCGCCCCACCACATCGCCGACCACCATGTCGTACGGCTCCGCGACCCGGTCCGTGAGACCGGCGGGCGCGGCCCCCGGCGGCAGGTACAGCAGCCGGGCCCCCGCCGGTCCGGTGACCTCGTACCCGGTCCCCGGCGCGTCCATCGGCACCGCCCGCACCCGGTGCCCGCTGATCAGCGTCAGCTCCCGCCCGTCCGGCACCCGGCCCGCCGGGGGCAGCCCCGCGGGCAGTTCCACGGCGGGCCCGTCGTGCGGATGGGTGAGCAGCACCTGCCGCACCCCGGTGAGCGAGTGCCCCGCACGGGCCGCGGCGAACACGGCCCCCGGAGTGAGGTCGAGCAGCAGCGCGTCGTCGACCAGCAGCGCGGTCGCGGCCCGCGAGCGCGCCCCGTGGGCGACGGCGCAGGCGGCGCAGGGACATTCGGGCTGCGGCAGCCCGTCGGGGGCTCCGGTGCCGAGCAGAGTCAGTTCCACGCCTTCGATCCTCCCGTGTCCGTGCGACCGGTGCGCGACCTGGGGCCTCTCGTTTGGATCAGGCCGGATCAGGGAGCGGGGTCCGGCCTGATCCAAGGAAAGACCCCGGGTGCGTCCGGACAGGTGCGGAGCCGGTCCCCGCACCGGACGCAGGCACTAGGCTGCGGGGCAGCAAAGCGACCCAGGAGGCGGACATGGCGTGGACGTGGCGGTTCGAGAAGTCCGACGGTACGGAGACGGAGCCGGCCCTGCAGCCGGAGGAATTCACCACCCAGGGCGACGCGGAATCCTGGATCGGTGAGTACTGGAAGGAACTCCTCGAAGGCGGGGCGGACCAGGTGACGCTCTTCGACGACTCGACGAAGATCTACGGCCCCATGAGCCTCCAGGCGGACCAGGGCTGATCCGCCTTCGCGCGCGAGGAGAGGCGATCCCGGGTTCTCCGACTCCTCGCGCGCGGGAGCTCCAGCCTTCGGGTCGAACGCCAGCCACAGGGCCAGGGTCCGTCTCCTCGCGCGCGGGAGCTCTAGATCTCGCCCAGGGTGACCTTCGCCGTCTTCTCCGCCCCGTCGCGCAGATAGGTCACCGTGACCTTCTGGCCCGGCTTGTCCGAGGCCAGCGCCTCCGACAAGGAGGTGATCGTCGTGACCGGCTGGTCGTCGATCCTGGTGATGATGTCGCCGGGCCGCAGCCCGGCCTTGTCCGCGGCGCCGTTCTTCGTCACGCTCACCAGCGCCACCCCGGCCGGTTCGTAGTTGGCGTCGACGACCGTACGGCCGGTGATGTTCAGGGCCGCCCGGCCCGAGTCGGTGACCTTGCCGTTCTTGATGATCTGATCGGCGACCGTCTTCACCATCGACACCGGGATCGCGAACCCGATCCCCGGCGCCGCGCTGCCGCCCAGCTCCGGGTCGGTCGCGGCCAGGGTCGGGATGCCGATCACCTCGCTGTTCAGGTTGACCAGCGCACCCCCGCTGTTGCCCGGGTTGATCGCGGCCGAGGTCTGCACCATGTTCGCGATCGTCGCGCCGGTGCCGCCGCCCGTGCGGCTCTCGCTGACGGTCCGGCCGAGCGCCGAGACGATGCCCTGGGTGACGCTGGAGGACAGACCGAGCGGCGAGCCCATCGCCAGTACGATCTGCCCCACCTCGACCTTCTCCGAGTCGCCGAACTTCGCGGGCTTCAGCCCGTCCGGCACGCTGTCGAGCTTGATGACGGCCAGATCCTGCTCCGGGTAGGAGGCCACCAGCGTGGCCTTCTGCTCCTTCTCGCCGGTCGCGACGGTGACCTTGAACGTTCTGTCGTTGCCGACCACATGGGCGTTGGTGACGATATGGCCCTTGGTGTCGTAGACGATGCCGGAGCCCAGGCTCTCGGAGGCCTGGATCTGCACCACCGACGGCAGCACGTTCTTGATCACGGCCTGGTAGTCGCTCTGCAGATCGCTTGCGGTCTGGGTGGCGGAGGCCGGATCGCTGGGTTCGGCCCTCGGTGACTCGGAGGTTGCGTCCGAGCAGCTGCTCACCAGGGCGATCGCACAGACCCCGGCGGCCAGGGACAGCAGCAGTCGGCGAACGCGGGCGCGGGAGTGGAATGCATCCATGACCCGATTGTTGCTTTTGACCCTTTTGGTGACCTCTTGGGATCGGCCGGTCGGGGCATGTCGCAGGGCAGCCCCGGCGACCCGCTCCCGTGTCCGCTCAGCCCCGGACGCCGCACAGGTGCAGCAGCGCGGCCACCCGGCGGTACGGATCCGTCCGCCCGGCCCGGTCCTCCGCGGCGAGCACCTGCTCCAGCTCGGCCGCGGCCGGCAGCTCCACGTCGTTGCTCACGTTGTCCGTGAAGACGCGCACCCCGTACCAGGCGTGCAGGGGTGCGGCGATCCCGGCGAGGGTGGACGTCAGGGCGTCCAGCCGGTCGGCCCTTACCGTGAGGCCCAGCCGGTTGGTGTACGTGTCCGTGTCGAAGGCGGCCAGTGCCGCGTCCCAGTCCCCGGCGGTCCCGGGGCGCATCGCCAGGGCGTCCGCGTTCCGTACGAGCAGCGACAGCAGCCCGCCCGGGGCGAGCATCCGGGCCAGGCCCGCCAGCATCGCGTCCGGATCCCGGACATACATCAGCACGCCGTGGCAGAGCACCACGTCGAAACTGCCGGGCAGGAAGTGCACCCCGGTGTCCAGGCCGTTGCCCTCGATCAGCCGGACCCGCTCGCGGATGCCCGCAGGTTCGCTGCCGAGCGCCTCCCTGGCCACCCGCAGCATCTCCGCGTCCGACTCCAGGCCGGTCACCGTATGGCCGGCCCGCGCCAGGCGCAGCGCCTGGGTGCCCTGGCCCATGCCGACGTCCAGCACGCGCAGCCGCTGCCCGACCGGGAAGCGTGCCGCGATCTGTTCGTCGAGCTGCCGGGCCACGAGCTCCTGGCGGACGGTGTTGCGCAGCCCGCCGAGCCCCTTCAGCCACATCGAGGAGGCTCCGGAGAACCCGGTGACGGGAACGACATCGTCCGGCCGGTCGGCGGACGGACCGCCGACCGAGCCGGAGACGTGCGTGTTCAGGGCCGCTCTCCCCGCTTGACCTGCGGCTTGGGCAGCCGGAGGCGTCGCATCTGAAGCGTGCGCATCAGGCCGTAGGCGACCGCGCCACGCTTGGGCGTATCAGGGAAGCGCTGGTTCAGCTGCTTCTTCAGGCGGAGCGAGAGGCCGATCGAGTCGATCACGATCAGCACGATCACGATGAGCCAGAGCAGCAGCGAGATGGTCTGGATGTTCTGCACCTGGATCACGCTGAGGATCAGGATGATCACGGCGAGCGGCAGGAAGAACTCCGCGATGCAGAAACGCGAGTCCACGTAGTCGCGGACGAAGCGCCGCACCGGGCCCTTGTCGCGAGCCGGCAGATAGCGCTCGTCGCCACTGGCGAGCGCCTCGCGCTGCTTGGCCATGTCCACACGGCGCGCTTCGCGCTGCCGCTTCATGGCCTCCTTGCGGTCGAGAGGCGCGCCACTGGAGGCGCGACGGCGCTGCGACTGGGCATCGCTGCGCTTGGGGGTGGGGCGACCTTTGGGGGCCTGCGGGTCGCGGGGCTGCTTGGAGAGGTCCGCCGTCACCTTGCCGGTGGGCGCCTTCTCTTCCTTCGAACGGCTACGGAACACAAGGCCCAAGGGTACGGGTTCGATCGCCACGACCCCAGGCCGGTCGGGAACGATCCGGCAACGGCCTGCGTCCTCGCAGGTGTACCGGGTCTCCGGCACGGATGACGGGACCGGGTCCCCCTGACCTCCGCCTACTCCTCGGGCCGGAGTGGTGACCCGGTGCAGTCGTCCTTGGGTAGGAGCACATCCTTGCTCGAACAGTGCGGTAATAGAGGCAGGGCCCGTACTGTGGGTTCTGTTGGAGTGCTGGAGCTCAGTCCGTCAGAAGGGGGCGCGCGAAGCCCATGAGCGGTGTCATGAAGCGTATGGGGATGATCTTCCGCGCGAAGGCAAACAAGGCCCTTGACCGGGCCGAGGATCCGCGCGAGACCCTCGATTACTCGTACCAGAAGCAGCTCGAACTGCTTCAGAAGGTACGTCGCGGTGTCGCCGACGTGGCGACCTCGCGCAAGCGGCTGGAGCTGCAGCTGAACCAGCTGCAGGGACAGTCGTCCAAGCTGGAGGACCAGGGCCGCAAGGCGCTCGCGCTCGGCCGCGAGGACCTGGCCCGCGAGGCGCTGTCCCGGCGCGCCGCACTCCAGCAGCAGGTCACCGACCTGGAGACGCAGCACACCACGCTGCAGGGCGAGGAGGAGAAGCTCACCCTCGCGGCGCAGCGGCTGCAGGCCAAGGTCGATGCCTTCCGAACCAAGAAGGAGACCATCAAGGCCACCTATACCGCTGCCCAGGCGCAGACCAGGATCGGCGAGGCCTTCTCCGGGATCTCCGAGGAGATGGGCGACGTCGGCCTCGCGATCCAGCGGGCCGAGGACAAGACCCAGCAGATGCAGGCCCGCGCCGGCGCGATCGACGAGCTGCTCGCCTCCGGCGCCCTGGACGACCCGACCGGCACGGCGAAGGACGACATCGCCGCCGAGCTGGACCGGATCTCCGGTGGTACGGATGTGGAGCTGGAGCTCCAGCGCATGAAGGCCGAGCTGGCCGGCGGCTCCACCCAGCAGCAGGCGATCGAGGGCGGCCCGCAGGACGCCGCCCAGCAGCAGTCGTCGCAGTCCCCGCACAGGTTCGACAAGAGTTGAGGCGGCGTCATGATCGTACGGATCATGGGGGAGGGCCAGGTCGCACTGGCCGACAGTCATCTCGCCGAGCTCGACGGGCTCGACGACGAACTGCTCGCCGAGATGGAGAGCGGTGACGGACCGGGTTTCCGGGCCACCCTCCACGCGCTCCTGGCCAGGGTGCGCGAGCTCGGTACAGCGTTGCCGGACGACTCCCTGGAGCCGTCCGAGCTGATCCTCCCGTCGTCCGACGCGACCCTCGAAGAGGTGCGCGCCATGCTCCGCGACGACGGCCTGATCCCCGGCTGACGCCGTCCGTCCCTCTCCAGCACCCGCATGAACCCGTGCCCCGGGTCCGGTCCGCCGGACCCGGGGCACGGGTGTGTCCGGGTCTTTCGCATCCGGTCGCATCCGGTCGCATCCCGGTCCTCCGCATCCGGACCTTTCGCGCGGGACCGGTCCGGTTCCCGCGCGACACGCCGTAACGTAGCTTGACGTGACCACCCTCGGAACCGGGGTCCTGCGCGTCCGGCACTGGCTGCGCGACCATCCGCTCGCGCTCGACGCCGCCCTGGCCCTGGCCGTGCTGGTGGCGATGATCATCGGGTCGTTCGTCCACCCGCGCCCGGGGGAGGGGCCCTCCTTCGGGACCCGTCCGCCCGAGGTGAGCGGCGTGCTGCTGATGGTGGCCGGTGCCGTGGCGCTCATCTGGCGGCGGCGCAATCCCATGGCGGTGCTCGCGGTCACCGCCGGGCTGACCGTCGTCGAGCTGGTGAAGTCCGACCCGCCCGCGCCGGTGGTCATGGCCACCGTCATCGCGCTGTGCACCGTCGCCGCCCGCACCGACCGGCCCACCACCTGGCGGGTCGGACTGCTGACGGTGGCCGTGCTGACGGCCGCGGCGATGCTCTTCGGTGCGGCGCCCTGGTACAGCCAGGAGAACTTCGGCATCCTCGCCTGGACCGGCATGGCCTGTGCGGCGGGCGACGCCGTCCGCTCCAGGCGCGCCTTCATCGACGCGATCAGGGAGCGGGCCGAACGGGCCGAACGCACCCGCGACGAGGAGGCCCGGCGACGGGTCGCCGAGGAGCGGCTGCGCATCGCCCGCGATCTCCACGACGTCGTCGCCCACCACATCGCCCTGGTCAACGTCCAGGCCGGGGTGGCCGCCCACGTCATGGACAAGCGCCCCGACCAGGCCAAGGAGGCGCTCGCCCACGTCCGGGAGGCCAGCCGCTCCGCGCTCGACGAACTGCGGGCCACCGTCGGGCTGCTGCGCCAGTCCGGCGACCCGGAGGCGCCGACCGAACCCGCCCCGGGGCTCGCCGTCCTCGACGAACTGGTCGAGACCGTCCGCCGGGCCGGGCTACCCGTCGAGGTGGCCTGCACCGACCGGCGGCCCCCGCTGCCCGCGGCCGTCGACCTGGCCGCGTACCGGGTCATCCAGGAAGCGCTGACCAATGTCCGCAAGCACGCGGGTCCCGGGGCCCGGGCCGAGGTGAGCGTCGTACGGGTCGGGAACACGGCCGAGGTCACCGTGATCGACAACGGCTCCGGCGGGGGCGGCTGCCACGGTGACGGCGGCGGGCACGGCCTGCTCGGCATGCGCGAACGCGTCACCGCGCTCGGCGGCACCCTCACCGCCGGGCCCCGCTACGGCGGCGGATTCCGGGTCCATGCGATCCTGCCCGTCGAGGCCCGCACGGCGGAGTCCGGGTGACCGGGCGCGGCGGGCCGGACGGGGGAGAGCGCATGACACCGGGGGAGAACGGCACGTCGGCGGGGGGAGACCGCATGGCACCGCCCATCAAGGTGCTGCTCGTCGACGACCAGACGCTGCTGCGCAGCGCGTTCCGGGTGCTGGTCGACTCGGAGGCCGACATGGAGGTGGTCGGCGAGGCGGCGGACGGCGCGCAGGCAGTGGAGCTGGCTCGCTCGACCGGCGCCGACGTGGTGCTGATGGACATCCGGATGCCGGGTACGGACGGACTCACCGCGACCCGGATGATCAGCGCCGATCCGGAGCTGTCCGGCGTACGGGTCGTCATGCTCACCACCTTCGAGGTGGACGAGTACGTGGTGCAGTCGCTGCGGGCCGGGGCGTCCGGCTTCCTCGGCAAAGGGGCGGAACCGGAGGAACTGCTCAACGCGATCCGTATCGCCGCGGGCGGCGAGGCGCTGCTCTCGCCCGCCGCGACCAAGGGCCTGATCGCCACCTTCCTCGCCCAGGGCGGCAGTTCGCAGGGCGACGGGCCGAGCGCCGCGGAGTACTCCGAGCGGCTCACCGCGCTCACCGGCCGCGAGCGCGAAGTGCTCGTCCAGGTCGCGGGCGGCCACTCCAACGACGAGATCGCCGAGCGGCTCGTCGTCAGCCCGCTCACCGTCAAGACCCATGTGAACCGGGCGATGGCGAAGCTGGGCGCCAGGGACCGGGCCCAATTGGTGGTAATTGCCTACGAATCAGGCCTGGTGCGCCCCAGGGCGGAGTGAGGGGTGGAGATCCGGCGTACTCCACCTGCGGTATGCGCGGCATAAGAAAGCAACCCGGGGGCCGACGCTTTCACCCTTGCCGGCGGGCGATCGTGTAACTGGGCCGGGTCTGTCCCCCCAGCTGCCCGTCGCCCACCTGCCGCGTAAGCCACAGAAGAGAGACCTCACCCATGTCCTGGCTGTCCAGATTCAGCCTCGCGCAACGGGCCCTGATCGGTTTGATCTCGATCGTCGCGCTCGTATTCGGAGCGATCGCGATCCCGCAGCTCAAGCAGCAGCTGCTGCCCACCATCGAACTCCCGATGGTGTCGGTCATCGCCCCCTACCAGGGTGCGTCCCCCGATGTGGTCGAGAAGCAGGTCGTCGAGCCGCTGGAGAACTCGGTCAAGGCCGTCGACGGCGTCACCGGGATCACCTCGACCGCCAGCGAGGGCAGCGCCGTCATCATGGCGTCCTTCGACTTCGGCAGCGAGGGCACCAAGCAGCTCGTCGCCGACATCCAGCAGGCGGTGAACCGCGCCCGCGCCCAGCTTCCCGACGACGTCGACCCGCAGGTCATCGCCGGCTCGACGGACGACATCCCGGCCGTCGTCCTCGCCGTCACCTCCGACAAGGACCAGCAGGCGCTCGCCGACCAGCTGGACCGCACGGTCGTCCCCGCCCTGGAGGACATCAGCGGCGTCGGCCAGGTCACCGTCGACGGGGTGCAGGACCTCCAGGTCTCCATCACCCCCGACGACAAGAAGCTCGCCGCCGCCGGGCTGAACGCCATGACGCTCTCCCAGGCGCTCCAGGCGGGCGGCGCGACCGTCCCCGCCGGTTCCTTCTCCGAGTCGGGCAAGAGCCGCACCGTCCAGGTCGGCGGCGCCTTCACCTCCCTGAAGCAGATCGAGGACCTGCGGGTCGCCGGTCAGGACCCGGCCACGGGCAAGCCCGGCGAGCCGGTCCGGGTCGGTGACGTCGCCAAGGTGAAGCAGGAGCCGTCCACCGCGGTCTCCATCACCCGTACCAACGGCAAGCCGAGCCTCGCCGTGATGGCCACCATGGACAAGGACGGCAGCGCCGTCGCCATCTCGGACGCGGTCAAGGACAAGCTCCCCGACCTCCGCAAGGACCTCGGAGCCGGCGCCGAACTGACCGTCGTCTCCGACCAGGGCCCCGCCGTCTCCAAGGCGATCTCCGGTCTGACCACCGAGGGTGCGCTCGGTCTGCTCTTCGCCGTCATCGTGATCCTGGTCTTCCTCGCCTCGCTGCGTTCGACCCTGGTCACCGCGGTCTCCATCCCGCTCTCCGTGGTCCTCGCGCTGATCGTGCTCTGGACCCGTGACCTCTCGCTCAACATGCTCACGCTGGGCGCGCTGACCATCGCGATCGGCCGCGTCGTCGACGACTCGATCGTGGTCCTGGAGAACATCAAGCGCCACCTCGGCTACGGCGAGGAGCGCCAGTCGGCGATCATCGCCGCGGTGAAGGAAGTGGCCGGCGCGGTCACCTCCTCGACCCTCACCACGGTCGCCGTCTTCCTGCCGATCGGTCTCGTCGGCGGCATGGTCGGGGAGCTCTTCGGTTCCTTCTCGCTGACCGTCACCGCGGCCCTGCTGGCATCCCTGCTGGTCTCGCTGACCGTCGTCCCCGTCCTGTCCTACTGGTTCCTGCGCGCCCCGAAGGGCGCCACGGAGAACCCGGACGAGGCCCGTCGCAAGGCCGAGGAGAAGGAGGCCCGCAGCCGGCTCCAGCGGCTGTACATCCCGGTGCTGCGCTTCGCCACCCGGCGCCGCATCACCAGCATCGTCATCGCGATCGTCGTCTTCATCGGCACCTTCGGCATGGCCCCGCTGCTGAAGACCAACTTCTTCGACCAGGGCGAGCAGGAGGTCCTCTCCATCAAGCAGGAGCTGGCCCCCGGCACCAGCCTGGCGGCCGCCGACGAGGCGGCCGAGAAGGTCGAGAAGGTCCTCACCGACGACAAGGGCGTCAAGGACTACCAGGTCACCGTCGGCTCCTCCGGCTTCATGGCGGCCTTCGGCGGCGGCACCGGCGCCAACCAGGCCTCGTACCAGGTCACCCTGAAGGACTCGGGCGACTTCGACGCCACGCAGAAGCGCATCGACACCGCGCTCGGCAAGCTCGACGGCATCGGTGACACCACCATCTCCGCGGGCGACGGCTTCGGCAGCCAGGACCTCAGCGTCGTGGTCAAGGCCGCCGACGCGGACGTGCTGAGGAAGGCGTCCGAGCAGGTCCGGGCCGAGGTGGCGGAGCTGAAGGACGTCACCGACGTCCAGAGCGACCTCGCGCAGAGCGTCCCGCGGATCTCGGTCAAGGCCAAGCCCGAGGCCGCCGAGGCCGGCTTCAGCCAGGCCACGCTCGGCGCGGCCGTCGCCGGAGCGGTGCGCGGCACCCCGTCCGGCAAGGCGATCATGGACGACACCGAGCGGGACGTCGTCATCAAGTCCGCCCACCCGGCCACCACCATGGCCGAGCTGAAGAACCTGCCCCTCGGCCCGGTGAAGCTCGGACAGATCGCCGACGTCGAACTGGTCCCCGGCCCGGTCTCCATGACCCGGATCGACGGACAGCGCGCCGCGACGATCACCGCCAAGCCCACCGGTGACAACACCGGTGCGGTCAGCGCCTCGCTCCAGACGAAGATCAACGCGCTGAAGCTCCCGGACGGCGCCACCGCCACCATCGGCGGTGTCTCCGAGGACCAGAACGACGCGTTCCTGAAGCTCGGCCTGGCCATGCTGGCCGCGATCGCGATCGTCTTCATGCTGCTGGTGGCGACGTTCAAGTCCCTGATCCAGCCGCTGATCCTGCTGGTCTCCATCCCGTTCGCGGCGACCGGCGCGCTCGGCCTGCTCGTGATCACCGGCACCCCGATGGGCGTCCCGGCGATGATCGGCATGCTGATGCTGATCGGCATCGTGGTGACCAACGCGATCGTGCTGATCGACCTGATCAACCAGTACCGGACCCAGGGCATGGGCGTCGTCGAAGCGGTCGTCGAGGGCGGCCGCCACCGTCTCCGCCCGATCCTGATGACCGCACTCGCGACGATCTTCGCCCTGCTCCCGATGGCGCTCGGCGTCACCGGCGAGGGCGGCTTCATCTCGCAGCCGCTCGCGGTGGTCGTGATCGGCGGCCTGGTCACCTCGACGCTGCTGACGCTGCTCCTGGTGCCGACGCTCTACGCGATGGTGGAGCTCCGCAAGGAGCGCCGCGCGAAGAAGAAGGCGCTCAAGCGCGCGAAGAAGGCGGGCCTGCCCGCCCCGGCCCCCGCGGCGGACACCGCCTCCGAGGAGCCGGAGCCCGCGAAGGCCTGACCCGGCACACGGAAGGCCCCGGCACCGATTCTTTTCCGGTGCCGGGGCCTTCCTGCGTGCCGTGTGGGCCGTACGCCTACGGCAGCGCCAGCATCCGCTCCAGAGCGAGCTTGGCGTACTTCTCCGTCTCCGGGTCGACCTCGATCCGGTTGACCAGCTTGCCCTCGGCCAGCGACTCCAGCGCCCACACCAGGTGCGGCAGGTCGATCCGGTTCATCGTCGAGCAGAAGCAGACCGTCTTGTCGAGGAAGACGATCTCCTTGTCCTCGGCCGCGAACCGGTTGGCCAGCCGGCGCACCAGGTTCAGTTCGGTGCCGATCGCCCACTTCGAGCCGGCCGGGGCCGCCTCCAGGGCCTTGATGATGTACTCCGTCGAGCCGACGTGGTCCGCCGCCGCCACGACCTCGTGCTTGCACTCGGGGTGCACCAGGACGTTGACGCCCGGAATCCGCTCGCGGACGTCGTTGACGGACTCGACCGAGAAGCGGCCGTGCACCGAGCAGTGCCCGCGCCACAGGATCATCTTCGCGTTCCGCAGCTCCTCGGCGGTCAGGCCGCCGTTGGGCTTGTGCGGGTTGTAGAGGACGCAGTCCTCCAGCGACATCCCCATGTCCCGGACCGCGGTGTTCCGGCCCAGGTGCTGGTCGGGCAGGAAGAGGATCTTCTCGCCCTGCTCGAAGGCCCACTCCAGCGCCCGCTTGGCGTTGGAGGAGGTACAGATGGTGCCGCCGTGCCTGCCGGTGAACGCCTTGATGTCGGCGGACGAGTTCATGTACGAGACGGGCACGACCTGCTCGGCGACCCCGGCCTCGGTCAGCACGTCCCAGCACTCGGCGACCTGCTCGGCGGTGGCCATGTCGGCCATGGAGCAGCCCGCCGCCAGGTCCGGCAGCACGACCTTCTGGTCGTCGGTGGTCAGGATGTCCGCGGACTCGGCCATGAAGTGCACGCCGCAGAAGACGATGTACTCGGCCTCCGGCCGCGCGGCCGCGTCCCGGGCGAGCTTGAACGAGTCGCCCGTGACGTCCGCGAACTGGATGACCTCGTCGCGCTGGTAGTGGTGGCCGAGGACGAACACCTTGTCCCCGAGCTTCTCCTTGGCCGCGCGGGCACGCTCCACCAGGTCCGGGTCGGACGGGGAGGGCAGGTCGCCGGGGCACTCGACGCCGCGCTCGCTCCTCGGGTCGGCCTCACGGCCGAGCAGGAGCAGGGCGAGCGGCGTCGGCTGGACGTCGAGATCCTGGACGGGGTGGGCCGTGGTCACGTCACGCACCCTTTCTTCTCTGCTGAAAGCCTCTGCGAAACGCTTCCGCGAAGCCTTTTCGTCTAATTGACGCTATCTATCATATCCGGTTCACGTCACTTTGACGATGTCCATAGTGTCGATGTGACGCATCCCCCCGGCCGGCCGGTGTGCGAGCATGAATGGAACAGGCAAGCGCTCGGCCCGGAATGAATCCGCGGTCCCGTCGGTTGCAACGTCGGCAAGCAGTCTCCGTACAACCCGGGAGAGAAGCAGATGTCCGTATCGGACGAGACCACCACCGTGAGCGACGGCATCCTCCTGTCCGACGCCGCCGCAGCCAAGGTCAAGGGCCTGCTGGAGCAGGAAGGCCGTGATGACCTGGCGCTGCGCGTCGCCGTCCAGCCCGGCGGCTGCTCGGGCCTGCGCTACCAGCTCTTCTTCGACGAGCGTTCGCTCGACGGCGATGTCGTGAAGGACTTCGACGGCGTCAAGGTCGTCACCGACCGGATGAGTGCTCCGTACCTGGGTGGCGCCTCCATCGACTTCGTCGACACCATCGAGAAGCAGGGCTTCACGATCGACAACCCCAACGCCACGGGCTCCTGCGCCTGCGGCGACTCCTTCAGCTAAGCCCTGAAGGCGGCGCGTGCGCCCGAGCGCGACGCGGAACGGCACAACGGCGGCGGCCCCGGAATCCGGGACCGCCGCCGTCGTCGTACCCGAGCCGTACCCGGGGCCCGGCGCTCAGGCGCGGGGCACGTCGTCGCCCGACGCCGCGTCGACCACGGTCCGGTCGCCGAGCGGCGCGTCGAGCGTCACCGTCCGGGTCAGCTCCTTGGCGATCATGATGCAGACCTTCTTCCCGGGCTGCTTCGCCTCCGTCACCTTCACGGTCACCCGGTCCGGGCTCTCGGTCGCGCTCGCGGTGTACGTGCTGCACACCCCGCCCCAGAACGTCACCGACAGGGTCCGTCCGTCGGCGCTGTACGACAGCAGCTGCCGCTGGGACTGCTCCGCGTCCCCCGGGGGCGTCGGAGCCGGCGTGGGGGCGGTCGTCGCCGGCGCGTCCTTCGCCAGGTACGAGGGGGCCACGGCGACCTGCGTCACCGTGGTGCCCAGGCCGCCCGCGGCGGGCCGCACCGAGAACAGCCAGGACGGTACGAGCGTCTGCTTGCCCGCCACGTACTGCGCCGCCAGGCCGAACACCGCCTTGTCGACCGTCACGGTCGTCGTCGGCCGCTCCGCCCCGGTGCGCGCCCCGCAGTGGGCCTTCGGCGACTTCAGGCCCTCGTCCAGCGGTACGGGGGTGGCGCATCCGCCGATGTCCGCGCGGGCCTCCTTGCGGGACGCCGGCCCGTTCAGCTGCTCCAGCGCCTGGGCCGCGCCGATCACCGGATAGCTGTCGCCCTTCTCCAGGCCCTTCAACTGCCCGCTGCCGCCGACCACTTCACCGTCCGGACCCACCTGGATCCCGGTCGACCAGCCGTACGTGGGAAGGCCGCCCACCTTGGGATCGGCGTTCACCACCCGTACCGAGCCCATGAGTTGACCGGAATCGAGCGCGGCGCCGTCCTGCCCCGCCGCCTTCAGGACCGGTGCCGCGGCGGCCCTGGCGGCACTCTCGCCCACCGGGGAGCCACTGCCGCCCGGAGCCGGGTTCCCGCCCGAACAGACCGTCTCCTTCTGGCAGTTGTCCGTACCGCCGGAGCCGTACCGGGCGAAGCTCCAGGTGCCCGGGGCCTGCTTGTTCACCCGCAGGACCGGGCCGGAGCCGTCCCCTTCGGACCCCACCTTCCAGTATGTGCCCTCGGCCTGCGGTGTGCCCGCCAGCTTCAGCGCCTTCGCCAGCCGGGCCACCTCGGCCGCCGAGACGGTCCCCACCGCGTGCCGCACCGCGGCCGTGCGCGGCCCCTCGGGCAGTTTGCCGGACGCGCGGTAGACCACCCGGCCGCCGCTCGGGTCGGGCTCGCCCGGCGCGATGCCCCGCGAGGGCGCCTCGGACGCCGCCGGGGCGCCCTCACGCTGGTCCAGGGCCAGCGGGGGAGGGGTGCGCCGCCCGCCGTCGTCCGCGCTGCCGCCGGACCTGCCGTCGTCGTCGGCCGCGGTCGCGGCCCAGTACGCACCGCCGCCACCGGCCAGCAGTACGGCTGCCGCCACCGAGGCCACGGCGAGCGGCGAACGCCGCCGGGGGCCGGTCACGTCGTTGTCGGGTCGCTCGGTGCTCACCGGATCGCTCCTTCGCCTGCATGGCCGTCACATGCCGTCGCCCGGCCTGTCGTCCGTCCCCGGACGGGGACAACGGTGGGACGGGGCAGCGGCGCGCACGGTTCCCTCGCGGGGCTCAGGCGCGAACGGTGCGGGTCTCGGCCGCCTCTCAGTCGCCGTAATCGGACATGGCGTCGATCAGCCGGGCGGAGGCGGCGGGAACGGTGACCCCGTGAATCCGGGACGGCGCGACCCGAACGGGGGCAGACTTCGGGTGGGCAACCCAGTGCGGAGCCATCCGCGCGCAGTCACCGCGCAGCTCGGCCAGGCTCATCTCGGAGTCGCGCGTGGCGATGTGGTTCGACATATCCGCACCGTAGGCACCACCGGCCTCAGGAAGAAAGCCCTACTATCGGGTAGTTTTCCCCCCTTCGCGGTGCTCCGTGGAACCGGTAGCGTGAACTGTCACGCCGCCCCGGGAACACGGTCACCCGTTCCCCCCGATCTCCGCAGGAGCAGTCTCCCCGTGCGAATCGCAGTCACCGGCTCCATCGCCACCGATCACCTCATGACCTTCCCCGGCCGTTTCGCCGACCAGCTGGTCGCGGATCAGCTGCACACGGTCTCGCTCTCCTTCCTGGTCGACAACCTCGACGTGCGCCGGGGCGGTGTCGCCGCCAACATCTGCTTCGGCATGGGCCTGCTGGGCACGGAGCCGATCCTGGTCGGGGCCGCCGGCTCCGACTTCGACGAGTACCGCGCCTGGCTCGACCGCCACGGCGTCGACACCGGATCGGTCCGGATCTCCGAGGTCCTGCACACCGCCCGCTTCGTCTGCACCACGGATGCCGACCACAACCAGATCGGTTCCTTCTACACCGGTGCGATGAGCGAGGCCCGCCTCATCGAGCTGAAGGCCGTCGCCGACCGGGTCGGCGGCCTCGACCTGGTCTCGATCGGTGCCGACGACCCCGAGGGCATGCTCCGCCACACCGAGGAATGCCGCTCCCGGGGCATCCCGTTCGCCGCGGACTTCTCGCAGCAGATCGCCCGGATGGACGGCGACGAGATCCGGATCCTCCTGGAGGGCGCCACGTACCTCTTCTCCAACGAGTACGAGAAGGGGCTCATCGAGTCCAAGACCGGCTGGAGCGACGAGGAGATCCTGTCCAAGGTCGGCCACCGGGTCACCACCCTCGGCGCCCGCGGCGTCCGCATCGAGCGCGCCGGCCAGGAGCCGATCGAGGTCGGCTGCCCGGAGGAGGAGATCAAGGCCGACCCGACCGGCGTCGGCGACGCCTTCAGGGCCGGTTTCCTCTCCGGCCTCGCCTGGGGCGTCGGCCTGGAGCGCGCCGCCCAGGTCGGCTGCATGCTCGCCACCCTGGTCATCGAGACGGTCGGCACCCAGGAGTACACCCTGCGCCGCGCCCACTTCATGGACCGCTTCACCAAGGCGTACGGCCACGAGGCCGCCGCCGAGGTCCGCACCCACCTCGCGTAGTCAGGACAGCCGGCGGACCACATAGGCCGAGCCGCGGTCCGCCGGCTCCTCGCCCACGTACTCCTGCTCGCGCATCGCGCACCAGGCCGGGATGTCCAGCCGTGCCGCCTCGTCGTCGGAGAGCACGGTCACCGTCCCGCCCACCGGTACGTCCCCGATCACCTTCGCGAGTTCGATCACCGGGATCGGGCACCGCTTCCCGAGCGCGTCGACCACCAGGGACCCGGCCGGGGCGGCCTTCGGGGGCGCCGCGACGGGCGCGCCCAGCCTCTCCCGTACCTCCGCCACCACCTGCGGCAGCACGTCCAGAAAACGGTCGACGTCCTCCGAGGTGGTGCCGTTCGGCAGCGACACCCGTACGTTCCCCTCCGAAAGCACCCCCATGGCCCTGAGTACATGGCTCGGGGTCAGCGTGCTGCTGGTGCAGGACGAACCGGACGATACGGAGAAACCTGCCCGGTCCAGCTCGTGCAGCAGTGTCTCCCCGTCGACATAGAGACAGGAGAAGGTCACCAGATGCGGCAGCCGCCGCACCGGATCGCCGACCACCTCCACATCGGGCACCAGCTCCGGCACCGTGGCCCTGATCCGGTCCACCAGGCCCCGCAGCCGCACGGACTCGGCGGCGGCCTCGGCCCGCACCGCCCGCAGCGACGCCGCCGCGGCGACGATCGCCGGAAGGTTCTCGAACCCCGCCGCCCGCCCCGACTCCCGCTCGTCGGCCGGACCTTGGGCTGCGAACCGCACCCCCTTGCGCACCGCCAGCAGCCCGACGCCGGACGGCCCGCCCCACTTGTGGGCACTGCCCGTCAGCAGCGACCAGCCCGCCGGCACCGGCTCCCGGCCCAGCGACTGCGCGGCGTCCACCAGCAGCGGCACCCCGGCCGCCCGGCAGGCCTCCGCGACCGCGGCCACCGGCTGCTCGGTGCCGACCTCGTGATTGGCGGACTGCAGACAGGCCAGCGCGGTGTCCTCGCGCAGCACCCCCGCGTACGCCGCCGCGCTCACCGCCCCCGACCGGTCCACCGGGACCTCGGAGACCGACCCGCCCTGCGCCTCATGGGTGGCGGCCGAATGGAGCACCGACGAATGTTCGACCGAGGAGACGACCAGATGGCGGCCGACACGCCGACGCCCCGCGAGGGCCCCGGAAATTCCCGAGTGAACCGCCAGGGTCCCCGAAGGAGTGAATGTGAGCTCGTCCGGGCGGCACCCGACGGCCTCGGCGGCGGCCTCCCGGGCGGCGTCCAGCAGCAGCCGGGCCCGCCGCCCCTCCCGGTAGAGCCTGGCCGGATCGGCCCAGCCCTCGTCCAGTGCGGCAAGCAGCGCCTGGCGTGCGACGGGGTGCAGGGGGGCGGCGGATGCGGTGTCGAAGTAGGGCACGCGGCCACGCTAGCCCGAGGTGGGCGCCGGGCCGGGGAGGGGCCTGCCGCGGGGCCAGGAGAGGGGGCGTCAGATGACGGCCGGAGGCCCGTATTCCACCCCTTCGGGGAGTCGGGCGGCGCGTTGGGCACCCTCCCCGCGCGACCCCAAATAGCGTCCAGTAGGGTTTGGTCCGCATAAACATCCAAACCCCTGCCCGCGTCAGGGCGGCGACCGACCAGAAAGACGGCCGCGCCGACCGCGCGGGCGAGACTCTCGGGAAGGCGCTACGTGAGTCCCAACGGCTCCGACCGCTCGTCGCGGCGCCCGATGCGGCGGAAGCTGCCGCAGGTGCTGACTGCGGGCCTGATCCTGGCGACCGCAACCGGTTGCACATACAAGGACTTCCCCCGCCTTGGTATGCCTACGCCGGTAACAGAAGAGGCACCACGGATCCTTTCCCTCTGGCAGGGCTCGTGGGCGGCAGCGCTCGCCACGGGCGTGCTGGTCTGGGGCCTGATCCTGTGGAGCGTCATCTTCCACCGGCGCAGCCGCACCAAGGTCGAGGTTCCTCCGCAGACCAGGTACAACATGCCCATCGAGGCGCTGTACACCGTGGTTCCTCTGATCATCGTCTCGGTGTTGTTCTACTTCACCGCGCGCGATGAATCGAAGCTCCTCTCGCTCTCCCCGAAGCCCGCCCACACCATCAACGTGGTCGGCTACCAGTGGAGCTGGGGCTTCAACTACATCGAGAACGTGGACGGCTCGACCGCCACGGGCAACGAGATCCCCAAGGAGCTCGACGCCATCCCCAACCGTTTCCGGGAGGACTTCCCCAAGGGTGCGGAAGGCGTTTACGACTTCGGCGTCCCGGGAACCCGGAACCCGCAGAACGGCAACCCGGGTCCGACCCTGTGGCTGCCGAAGGGCGAGAAGGTCCGTTTCGTCCTGACTTCGCGTGACGTCATCCACTCCTTCTGGGTGGTGCCGTTCCTCATGAAGCAGGACGTCATTCCGGGCCACACCAACTCCTTCGAGGTGACTCCCAACCAGGAGGGCACCTTCATGGGCAAGTGCGCCGAGCTCTGCGGCGTCGACCACTCCCGGATGCTCTTCAACGTCAAGGTCGTCTCCCCGGAGCGCTACCAGGCGCACCTCAAGGAGCTGGCGAAGAAGGGCCAGACGGGCTACGTGCCGGCCGGCATCGAGCAGACTGACCCGGCCAGGAATGCGGAGACGAACAAACTGTGAGCATCCTCAACGAACCTCAGGGTGCCGCGGCAGCAGACGACTCGTACGAGGACGAGCTGCCGGTCCGGCGCAAGCAGCCGGGAAACGTCGTCATCAAGTGGCTGACCACCACTGACCACAAGACGATCGGCACGATGTACCTGGTCACATCGTTCGCGTTCTTCTGCATCGGCGGTCTGATGGCGCTCTTCATGCGCGCCGAACTGGCCCGTCCCGGCACGCAGATCATGTCGAACGAGCAGTTCAACCAGGCGTTCACGATGCACGGCACGATCATGCTGCTGATGTTCGCGACGCCGCTGTTCGCCGGATTCGCGAACTGGATCATGCCGCTGCAGATCGGCGCGCCCGACGTGGCGTTCCCGCGGCTGAACATGTTCGCGTACTGGCTGTACCTCTTCGGTTCGCTCATCGCGGTGGCCGGCTTCCTCACCCCGCAGGGTGCGGCGGACTTCGGCTGGTTCGCCTACTCCCCGCTCTCGGACGCGGTCCGGTCGCCGGGTGTCGGCGCCGACATGTGGATCATGGGTCTGGCCTTCTCCGGCTTCGGCACGATCCTCGGTTCGGTCAACTTCATCACCACGATCATCTGCATGCGCGCCCCTGGCATGACGATGTTCCGCATGCCGATCTTCGTCTGGAACGTCCTGCTGACCGGTGTGCTGGTCCTGCTGGCCTTCCCGGTGCTCGCCGCCGCGCTCTTCGCGCTGGAGGCGGACCGTAAATTCGGTGCGCATGTCTTCGACGCGGCCAATGGCGGCGCATTGCTCTGGCAACACCTCTTCTGGTTCTTCGGCCATCCAGAGGTGTACATCATTGCCCTGCCATTCTTCGGAATCATTTCCGAAGTGATTCCGGTCTTCAGCCGGAAGCCGATGTTCGGCTACATCGGTCTGATCAGCGCGACGATCGCCATCGCGGGTCTTTCCGTGACGGTGTGGGCGCACCACATGTACGTGACGGGCGGCGTGCTGTTGCCGTTCTTCTCGTTCATGACATTCCTCATCGCGGTACCGACCGGTGTGAAGTTCTTCAACTGGATCGGCACGATGTGGAAGGGATCGCTGTCCTTCGAGACACCGATGCTCTGGGCCGTCGGCTTCCTGATCACCTTCACCTTCGGTGGTCTGACCGGCGTGATCCTGGCGTCGCCCCCGATGGACTTCCACGTCTCGGACTCGTACTTCGTCGTCGCGCACTTCCACTACGTCATCTTCGGCACCGTGGTCTTCGCGATGTTCTCCGGATTCCACTTCTGGTGGCCGAAGTTCACCGGCAAGATGCTGGACGAGCGGCTCGGCAAGATCACGTTCTGGACGCTGTTCGTGGGCTTCCACGGCACGTTCCTGGTGCAGCACTGGCTGGGTGCCGAGGGCATGCCGCGTCGTTACGCGGACTACCTCGCCGCGGACGGCTTCACCGCGCTGAACACGATCTCGACGATCTCCTCGTTCCTGCTCGGCCTGTCGATGCTGCCGTTCTTCTACAACGTGTGGAAGACCGCCAAGTACGGCAAGAAGATCGAGGTCGACGACCCGTGGGGCTACGGCCGTTCGCTGGAGTGGGCGACCTCCTGCCCGCCGCCTCGGCACAACTTCCTCACCCTGCCGCGGATCCGTTCCGAATCCCCGGCGTTCGACCTGCATCACCCGGAGATCTCGGCGCTCGAGCAGCTGGAGCACCACTCCGAGGATGACAAGGCCCTCGCTGGTGGCAAGGAGGCCGGCAAGTGAAGATCCAGGGCAAGATGTTCATCTGGCTGAGCGTCTTCATCCTCGTCATCGCCATCACGTACGGCGTGTGGTCGAAGGAGCCGGCCGGTACCACCGCGCTCGTCCTGGCCTTCGGGCTGAGCATCATGATCGGCTTCTACCTGGCCTTCACGGCCCGGCGGGTCGACGCCATGGCGCAGGACAACAAGGAAGCCGATGTCGCGGACGAGGCCGGCGAGGTGGGGTTCTTCTCCCCGCACAGCTGGCAGCCGCTCTCGCTGGCGGTCGGCGGTGCACTCGCCTTCATGGGAGTCATCTTCGGCTGGTGGCTGCTCTACTTCTCGACCCCGATGATCCTGATCGGTCTGTTCGGCTGGGTCTTCGAGTACTACCGCGGTGAGAACCGCACCCAGTGACACAGCTCCACCGCTCCACCTGAACGGGGGGCCCGCACTTCTCCACCGAGAGGAGTACGGGTCCCCCGTTCGCAGTCACATCGCGCGCTGATACGGGTGAATCTCCGTAGCTTGGGTTCATGAACCACACGCCGCGCATCCGCCCCGTAGTGAGCTGCACTCTGCTGGTCGTGACCCTGGTCGCAGGTGTGACCGCCTGTGGCGGGTCCGGAGGCCATCCGCTCGCGGAGAAGCCGTACGACGCGGTGGACGAGATCTCCGCCAACGCCACGGACGGCGACGAGAAGGTCGACCCCGGCAAGCCGCTGGAAGTCACCGTCAACGGCGACGACGGCCGGATCACGGACGTGTCGGCCGTCGACACGACCGGCCGCCATCTGGCGGGCGAACTCGACGCCGACGGGAAGCGGTGGCACTCCACCGTCCCGCTCGCCGCCGGCACCCGGTACACCGTCAGGGTCGGGGTGGAGGACGACGACGGCGCTCCGGGCAGCCGTACGCTCTCTTTCGGGACCACCTCCGCCAAGAAGTTCCTGAAGGTCACCTTCGGCCCTCAGGCGGGCACCTACGGCGTGGGGCAGCCCATCACGGCGGAACTCAGCGCTCCGGTCAAGGACAAGGCGTCCAGGGCCAACGTCGAGCGCGCCCTCAGGGTCCGCTCGACGCCCGCAGTGACCGGCTCCTGGTACTGGGTCGACGACAAGACCCTGCACTACCGCCCCAAGGACTACTGGCCCGCCAGGGCCACCATCGACGTCACCAGCGGCCTGGCCGGCGTCAAGGTCACCGACGCCCTCTACGGCGCCCCCACGAAGGCGCTGAGGCTCACCACGGGCGACCGCGTCGAGGCCATCACGAACGCCGCGACGCACTCGATGACGGTCAAGCGCAACGGGAAAGTGATCAACACCATTCCGGTGACGACCGGCAAGCCCGGCTTCTCCACCCGAAACGGCGTCAAGGTCGTGCTGGGCAAGGAGTACCGCGTACGTATGCGCGGGGAGACGATCGGCATCGCGGAGGGTTCCTCCGACTCGTACGACCTGCAGGTCTACTACGCGACGCGGGTCACCTGGAGCGGCGAGTACGTGCACGCGGCCCCCTGGTCCACCGGCTCGCAGGGGTACGCGAACGTCAGCCACGGCTGTACGGGCATGAGCACCGGCCAGGCCGAGTGGTTCTACAACACCGTGCGCACGGGCGACATCGTCACGGTCGTGGGCAGCCAGGGCGAGACGATGACGCCGTTCGACAACGGCTTCGGCGACTGGAACCTGTCCTGGGCCAAATGGCTGAAGGGCAGCGCCCTGCAGAAGAACACCGCCCCGGAACGCGACGACACGATCCAGGCGGCGCGACTGCGTCCCGAGGTCTGACCGGCCCGGGGAGTGCGCTGCCCCTCAGTGGTGCCGCGGACGGGGCCGCGGCGGGCATCAGGCGTCCACGCAGTCCCTGCTGCGCAGCAGGGACGCCAGGGCGTCCGCGAACTCGACCGGTTCGACCGGAAGGGTCACCGCGGCGTCCGCACGGCTCCAGGTGGCCAGCCAGGCGTCCTGCGGGCGCCCGATCAGCAGCAGGACCGGCGGGCACCGGAAGACCTCGTCCTTGATCTGCCGGCAGACGCCCATGCCGCCCGCGGGCGCCGTCTCGCCGTCCAGCACGCAGACGTCGATGCCGCCGCGGTCCAGCGCCTCCAGCACGGCGGGCATGGTGGCGCATTCCAGGAATTCCACCGGTGGCACGTCAGCCGCGGGCCTGCGCCCGGCTGCCAGCCTCACCTGCTCACGGGTGTTGGCGTCGTCGCTGTAGACCAGGACCGTGGCGGTCGGCTGCATTGTTCCTCCGTGACATCTGTGTCTTCGGGGCTTTCCGGGCATGAACCGATGCGCGGATCGTACTCCGCCGGACGGCCAGTCAGCACCGCTTCGGACCGCTGTTCCATGGGCCGTTCGGGGAGGACACACCCGGCTGACACACCGAACGGCACCCCCCGGGGTGAGGGCGGGATAAGCGACCGACATAATGTCGGTCGTGGCGACAGCAACGACAGTAGAAACCGGGCACGCGCACCCGTCGGTCAATCGACCGAACCTCACCAGCGTCGGAACCATCATCTGGTTGAGTTCCGAGCTGATGTTCTTCGCGGCCCTCTTCGCGATGTACTTCACCCTGCGATCGGTGACGGGACCGGAGCACTGGAAGGAAATGGCTTCGGCCCTGAACTTCCCGTTCTCGGCGACGAACACCACGATCCTGGTGCTCTCCTCACTCACCTGCCAGCTCGGCGTCTTCGCCGCGGAGCGGGGCGATGTGAAGAAGCTCCGTGCGTGGTTCGTGATCACTTTCGTGATGGGTGCGATCTTCATCGGAGGCCAGGTCTTCGAGTACACCGAGCTGGTGAAGAAGGACGGCCTCTCGCTGTCCTCCGACCCGTACGGCTCGGTGTTCTACCTGACCACCGGCTTCCACGGTCTGCATGTGACAGGCGGTCTCATCGCCTTCCTGCTCGTTCTGGGCAGGACATACGCAGCCAAGAGGTTCACCCACGAACAGGCGACCGCCGCCATCGTCGTGTCCTATTACTGGCACTTCGTCGATGTCGTATGGATCGGCCTCTTCGCCACGATCTACATGATCAAGTAACCGGGCTCGAACCCGAACCACATCCAGCATCGACGCAGAAGATCCTGACACCGGGGTAATCCGTGAAAAAGCTCTCCGCACGACGACGCCATCCGTTGGCGGCGGTCGTCGTACTCCTCCTCGCGCTGGCGGCCACTGGGGGGCTGTACGCCGCGTTTGCGCCCGCGAGTAAGGCGCAGGCCGACGAAACCGCCCAGTCCCTCGCCATCGACGAGGGCAAGAAGCTGTACGCCGTCGGTTGCGCCAGCTGCCACGGAACCGGCGGTCAGGGCACCACCGACGGGCCGAGCCTGGTCGGCGTGGGCTCCGCCGCCGTTGACTTCCAGGTCGGCACGGGCCGTATGCCGGCGCAGCAGCCCGGCGCCCAGGTGCCGAAGAAGAAGGTCATCTACAACCAGGCGCAGATCGACCAGCTCGCGGCGTACGTCGCGTCGCTCGGCGCCGGTCCGGTCGTTCCGACCAAGAAGCAGGTCGACCCTGCGGGTGCGGACATCGCCAAGGGTGGCGATCTGTTCCGTACCAACTGCGCGCAGTGCCACAACTTCACCGGTGAGGGCGGCGCGCTGTCGAACGGCAAGTACGCGCCCAGCCTTGAAGACGTGGACCCGAAGCACCTCTACGAGGCCATGCAGACCGGCCCGCAGAGCATGCCGTCCTTCCCGGACACGACGATGCCCGAGCAGCAGAAGCGGGACATCATCGCGTACGTCCAGACCGTGAACAGCGCCCAGTCGGAGAACCCGGGTGGGCTGAAGCTGGGCGGCCTGGGGCCGGTCAGCGAGGGTCTGTTCGCCTGGATCTTCGGGCTCGGCGCACTGATCGCAGTTGCCATTTGGGTCGCGGCCCACACCGCTAAGGCCAAGAAGTCATGAGTAGCCAAGAGATTCCAGACGAGAACCTGCCCGCTGAGCAGGGCACCGCGCACGACGCGGTGAAGGTCGCGGACGACCCGTTCGCCGACCCGGGGCTGCCGGCCCACAAGCCGCGCATCCAGGACATCGACGAACGGGCCGCGAAGCGCTCCGAGCGCGCCGTCGCGTTCATGTTCACGCTGTCCATGCTGGCGACGATCGGCTTCATCGCCTCGTACGTCATCTTCCCGGTCGACAAGATCGTGTACATCTGGCCCTTCGGCCATGTGAGCGCGCTCAACTTCTCCCTGGGGCTGACCCTGGGCGTGGCACTCTTCACGATCGGCGCGGGCGCCGTCCACTGGGCGCGCACGCTGATGTCCGACGTGGAGGTCGCCGACGACCGGCACGCCATCGAGGCCGAGCCCGAGGTCAAGGCGAAGGTCATGGCGGACTTCGCGGCGGGTGCCGAGGAGTCCGCGTTCGGACGGCGCAAGCTGATCCGCAACACCATGTTCGGCGCGCTGGCCCTGGTGCCGCTCTCCGGTGTGGTGCTGCTTCGCGACCTCGGTCCGCTGCCGGAGAAGAAGCTCCGCACCACCCTGTGGGCCAGGGGCAAGCAGCTCATCAACATGAACACGATGGAGCCGCTGCGTCCCGAGGACGTCGCCGTCGGTTCGCTGACCTTCGCCATGCCCGAGGGCCTGGAGGAGAGCGCTCACGACTTCCAGAACCAGATCGCCAAGGCCGCGCTGATGATCGTCCGCATCCAGCCGGAGAACATCAAGGACAAGCGCGAGCGCGAGTGGGCCCACGAGGGAATCGTGGCTTTCTCCAAGATCTGCACCCACGTCGGCTGCCCGATCAGCCTGTACGAGCAGCAGACGCACCACGTGCTCTGCCCGTGCCACCAGTCCACCTTCGACCTCTCCGACGGCGCCCGCGTCATCTTCGGTCCGGCCGGTCACGCCCTTCCGCAGCTGCGGATCGGTGTGAACAGCGAGGGCAACCTCGAGGCGCTCGGTGACTTCGAAGAGCCCGTCGGTCCTGCATTCTGGGAGCGCGGATGAGTACTGCGACCGACACACAGCGCAAGGCGCCCGCCGGTGAGCGGGTGGCCGACTGGGCGGACGGCCGGCTCGGGATCTACTCCCTGGCCAAGGCCAACATGCGCAAGATCTTCCCGGACCACTGGTCCTTCATGCTCGGTGAGATCGCCCTCTACAGCTTCATCATCATCATCCTCACGGGTGTGTATCTGACGCTGTTCTTCGAACCGAGCATGGGCGAGGTCGTGTACCACGGCTCGTACGAGCCGATGCAGGGCATCCGGATGTCGCAGGCCTACGCCTCGACGCTGGACATCAGCTTCGACGTCCGCGGTGGTCTGCTGGTTCGCCAGATCCACCACTGGGCCGCGCTGATCTTCCTGGCCGGCATGTTCGTGCACATGATGCGCGTCTTCTTCACGGGTGCGTTCCGCAAGCCGCGTGAGATCAACTGGCTGTTCGGCTTCCTGCTGTTCGTGCTGGGTATGTTCACCGGCTTCACCGGCTACTCGCTCCCGGACGACCTGCTGTCCGGTACGGGTGTCCGCTTCACCCAGGGCGCGATCCTGTCGACGCCGATCGTCGGCACGTACATCTCGATGTTCCTGTTCGGCGGAGAGTTCCCCGGTCACGACTTCGTCGCCCGGTTCTACTCGATCCACATCCTGCTGCTGCCGGGCATCATGCTCGGTCTGCTGGTGGCGCACCTGATCCTGGTCTTCTACCACAAGCACACGCAGTTCGCGGGTCCCGGCCGCACCAACAAGAACGTCGTCGGCATGCCGCTGCTGCCGGTGTACATGGCGAAGGCCGGTGGCTTCTTCTTCCTGGTCTTCGGCATCATCGCCATCATCGCGGCGATCGCCACGATCAACCCGATCTGGAACATCGGCCCGTACCGTCCGGACCAGGTGTCCACCGGCGCCCAGCCCGACTGGTACATGGGCTTCGCCGAGGGTCTGATCCGAGTGATGCCCGGCTGGGAGATCAACCTCTGGGGTCACACGCTCGTCCTGGGTGTGTTCATCCCGCTGATGGCCTTCGGACTGGTGCTCGCGATCATCGCGGTCTACCCGTTCGTCGAGTCCTGGATCACCGGGGACAAGCGCGAGCACCACATCCTGGACCGCCCGCGCAACGCCCCGACCCGGACGGCATTCGGTGTCGCCTGGATCACCGAGTACGTCATCGTCTTCATCGGCGGTGGCAACGACCTGTGGGCCACGCACTTCCACCTGTCGCTGAACGCCATCTCCTGGTTCGTCCGGATCTTCATCTTCGTCGGCCCGGTCATCGCGTTCATCGCCACCCGGCGGATCTGCCTCGGCCTCCAGCGCCGCGACAAGGAGAAGGTGCTGCACGGACGCGAGTCCGGCATCATCAAGCGCCTGCCGCACGGCGAGTTCGTCGAGATCCACGAACCGCTCGGCCCCGAGCAGCTGCACACGCTCACCGCGCACGAGCAGTACGAGCCGGTCGAGATCGGCCCGACGGTCGACGAGAACGGTGTCGAGCGCAAGGTGTCGGCGCTGCAGAAGCTGCGGGCCCGGCTCAGCAAGGGCTACTACGGCGAGAACAACCAGATCGCCAAGCCCACCGCCGAGGAGTACAAGGAGATCACCAGCGGCCACGGTCACCACTGATCGCCTGAACTGATCGCCACAGCGAGAGCCCCGTCCATTCGATGGACGGGGCTCTTTGCTGCCCCTGGCGCTCGATAGGGTGGAGGCGATCCCTTTTACCGGCTGTGGACCCCAGGAGCGGACCATGAACGTTGTGACCCCGATCGGCGGCGACAGCGTGGCGGACCGTACCTGGCCCGGCGTGCTGAACCCCCTGCTGCGCGGCGAGAACCTCACCGCCGACGACACCGCGTGGGCGATGGACCGCATCATGAGCGGCGAGGCGAGCGATGTGCAGATCGCCGGATTCGCGGTGGCCCTGCGCGCCAAGGGCGAGACCATCGACGAGGTCTCCGGCCTGGTCCGGACGATGTACGAGCACGCCAACACCATCCACGTACCCGGCCGTACGGTCGACATCGTCGGCACCGGCGGCGACCTCGCCAAGACGGTCAACATCTCCACCATGTCGGCGGTCGTCATCGCCGGCACCGGCGCCAAGGTCGTCAAGCACGGCAACCGCGCCTCCTCGTCGGCGAGCGGTTCCTCCGACGTGCTGGAGAAGCTCGGCGTCAACCTGGACCTCTCCGCGCAGCGGGTCGTCGAGGTCGCCGAGGAGGCCGGCATCACCTTCTGCTTCGCGGTGAAGTTCCACCCCGCCCTGCGGTACGTCGCAAGGGCCCGCAAGGAGCTCGGAACGCCGACCACGTTCAACATCCTCGGGCCGCTCACCAACCCGGCCCGGGTGCGTTCCCAGGCCGTAGGTGTCGCCGATCTGAAGATGGCGCCCATCGTCGCCGGTGTCCTTGCCGAGCGCGGCAATTCGGCACTGGTCTTCCGCGGTGACGACGGCCTGGACGAGCTGACCACGACCGCGACCTCCAGGGTCTGGGTGGTCCGGGACCAAGCGGTGCGCGAGGAGGTCTTCGACCCGCGCGACGTCGGTCTGGAACTGGTGCCCGTCGAGGCCCTGCGCGGTGCGGACGCCTCGTACAACGCCGACGTCGCCCGGCGGGTGCTGTCCGGCGAACGGGGGCCGGCGCGGGATGCCGTGCTGCTCAACTCGGCGGCGGCGCTGACGGCTCTCGACCCGACGGACGGCACGCTGAACGAGCAGCTCGCGGCCGGGATCGCGAAGGCCGCCGAGTCCATCGACTCCGGGGCGGCGGCGCGTGCGCTGGAGCGCTGGGTGGCGGCCAGCAACGCCTGAAACGGGCGCAGATGAGGTGCGAGGCGCAGTCCGGATCCTGGACTGCGCCTTGCGCGTCTTCGCACGTATGGCAAGATGCAGGTCAGGTCATGAGTGACAGCGACTACGGCCCCGGCCCGCTGTCCGGCAACCCTCCGTCCGTGGCGGGGTGCCCCGGGTGAAGACCAGGCCGTAGGCAGCGAGGTCTGCGGCAAGCGCGGGCCCCTCGGCATCTGTGAATGCCAACCCCCGGGGTCCTGGTCCCTAGGGAGCCTCTTGTGAGCACGCGAATGCGATAGGGCCGTCGGCCCTCCTCCGCACACCCCTCTTCATCTTTTCCGCTGCGCTGCCGCGTATCCGCCGGCGCATGCGATTCGCCTGCCTCTTACGGGAGTTCGCCATGTCTGTCTTCACCGCTGCCGCCGACCAGTCGCTTTGTGCCCCTCTGCCGGTTCTGGGCAAGGATGTGACGGTTCCGCTGGTCACGGGTGGCGAGGTCACCTACGCCGCGCTCGACTACGCCGCCAGCGCCCCCGCGCTCCAGCGGGTCTGGGACGACGTCGCCGCGTACGCCCCGTACTACGGCAGCGTCCACCGCGGGGCCGGCTACCTCTCGCAGCTCTCCACCGACCTCTTCGAGAACAGCCGCGCGACCGTCGCGGAGTTCCTCGGCTGCCGCGCCGGTGACCAGGTGATCTTCACCCGTTCGACCACCGACTCGCTGAACCTGCTGGCCGCGGTCGTCCCGGCCGACTGCCAGGTCTTCGTCTACGAGACCGAGCACCACGCCTCGCTGCTGCCGTGGCGTGACGCCCGGGTGACGTACCTGAACGCCCCGCGCACCCCGGCCCAGGCGGTCGAGACGCTGGAGCGGGCGCTCGCCGACCGCGAGCCCTACGGCCCGGCGCTGGTCTGCGTCACCGGCGCCTCCAACGTCACCGGCGAGCTGTGGCCGGTGAAGGAGCTGGCCGCCGCCGCCCACGCGCACGGCGCCCGGATCGTCCTGGACGCCGCCCAGCTCGCCCCGCACCACCCCGTCGACATCGCCGAGCTGGACGTGGACTGGGTCGCCTTCTCCGGGCACAAGCTGTACGCGCCCTTCGGCTCGGGCGTCCTCGCCGGCCGGGCCGACTGGCTGCAGGAGGCCGAGCCCTACCTCGCGGGCGGCGGCGCCTCGCGCAAGGTCGCCCGTCGCACCGACGGCGGGGTGGACGTCGAGTGGCACTCCACCGCCGCCCGCCACGAGGCCGGTTCCCCCAACGTCATCGGCGTGTACTCCATCGCCTCCGCCTGCAAGGCGCTCACCGAGGCGGGCTTCGACAACCTGGTCGCCCGGGAGCAGTACCTCGTCGACGCGGTCCGCACCGGCCTCGCCGAGATCCCCGAGGTCAAGGTGCTCTCGCTGTTCGGCGACGACGCCCCACGGGTAGGCGTCATCTCCTTCGTGGTGGAGGGCTGGAACAGCTCGCACTTCGCCGCCGCGCTCTCCGCCGAGTACGGCATCGGCGTCCGCGACGGCCTGTTCTGCGCCCACCCGCTGGTCCGCACCCTGCTGGGCAGCGACCCGCAGGAGGTCGGCGAGTGCGGTGCGCCGGAGGCCGAGCCGGGCGAGCGCTCATTGAACGCGATCCGGGTGAGCTTCGGCGCCGGTACGCCGGACGAGCACATCGAGCGGTTCGTCCGGGCGGTCAAGGAGCTGGTGAGCGAGGGCGCCCAGTGGAAGTACCGCACCGAGGACGGCCGCTGCGTCCCGGACCGGGGTGCGGCGCAGCTCTGAGGCACACAGCACTTCGGCGGGGGACGGGCAGCCTGTGGGCCCGTCCCCCGCCGAAGTGCTGCGGGGTGGTGAGGTGCGTGCCTACGCGTCGAGGCCGATGGCGAAGGCGGCCTCAAGGTCGTGCTGCGAGTAGGTACGGAACGCCACATGGGTGTCGGTGGCCTCGACGCCGGGAATCTTGCTGATCCGGCCGGGGATGACATCGGCGAGATCGTCGTGCTTGGGCACCCGGACCATGGCGATCAGGTCGTACGTACCGGTGACCGAGAAGACCTCGCTGACACTGTCCAGCGCGGCGATGGCCTCGGCGATCTCGGGAATCCGGTCCACGCTGGTTTTGATGAGCACGATCGCGGTGATCACGGCTGGCTTTCTCCCTCGGTGGCCGTGGCTGGTCCCTTCACTCTATCCGTACGCCGGTAACGCCCCCAGGCGTAGAGGAAGCCGAGGGCGAAGCCCACCACGTGGGCCAGATAGGCGACACCCGGCCCCCCGCTGCCCGCGCCCTGGACGGCCAGCCACTGGAGGGCGAACCAGAAGACCAGCACGATCCAGGCGGGGAAGCGCAGTGGCAGGAAGAAGAGGAACGGGAACAGGCTGGTGACCCGGGCCCTGGGGAACAGGTACAGGAACGCCCCGAGCACCGCCGAGATCGCCCCCGAGGCGCCCACCAGCGTCTGGTCGGACGTGGCGTGCGCGGCCGCGTAGGCGACCAGGGCGAGGTAGCCGGAGATCACGTAGAAGAAGGTGAACCCGAGCCGGCCCATGCGCTCCTCGGTCATCGCGCCGAACACGTACAGGAAGAGCACGTTGCCGAGCAGATGCAGCCAGCTGCCGTGCACGAAGAGGGCGGTGAGCGGGGTGAGCAGGGCGTGTGCGGAGCCGTCCCACAGCTCGCTGGGGATCACGCCCCAGCGTTCGAAGTACCCGGCCTGGGCGGCGAGCAGGGCGTCGGCGGTGCCGGGGACCGGGTTGAAGCCGGACAGCGGGCTGATCAAGAAGACCAGGACACAGGCCGCGATCAGGGCATGGGTCACCACTGGCCCGCCCGAGGTGACCGTCCGTAGCAGCCCACCGGTCAGCCTGCCGGTAACAGCTCGCCGATCGATCATGAACAGAGCATGACGCAAGCGGAGGGAACGGGACAGACCGCCTCGCCGTGTCGGGGGGACACAGCGAGGCCGTAGGGTTACGGCAGGACATCCGCAGTTCGACGGCGCACCGCGAGATCCTTGAAGCAAGGCAGCAAGAGACTCGACGAAAGAGGACGCAACGATGACGACGGTTCCCCAGCCGACCGACGGGACCCGCTGGCGCTGCACGCTCTGCGGAAATCTCACGCGCTTCGACGTGACGCGCTCCTCGAAGGTCGTCGAATATGTCCATCTCGACCTGGCCGGTGAGTCCAGCGTGGAGGAACGCGAGGTGGTCAGTGAGACCATCGAGTCGGTGCGCTGCCGTTGGTGCAACGCGGTGGACCAGATCGAACTGGTGGACAGGCCGGGTGCCGACTCCTGACGGAGCCGCGCCCACAGACATTTGGGGTGACGGATGGTGGAGCAGCCCGCTAGCGGCGCCGAGTCGGCCGAGGCGGCCGACGGTGCCGTCGAGGCGCTCGACCGCCCGCTGCCCGAAGGCGTTCGGCGGCGGGTCGTCGCGCTGGTCTCGGACGCGTTCGGCGGCCTGACGGTCAGCGAACTCCCGGCCCAGCTGCGGCAGTACGCCCGCTTCACCCCGACCCGGCGGGCCAAGTTCGCCGGGAACGCGATGGCGGCCGCCCTGGAGGGCGACGCGCTGTTCCGGCAGCGGATCGGTGATCGGCTCAAGGAGGGGCAGCCGGAGCTGACCGCCGCCCTGGAGGCCGGGGCGCCGCCCGCCGCCGCCGACCCGGTCGACGTGGCCGCGGCGGCCTATGTGCTGCGCCCGGCGGGCTGGGTCAAGCTGGTCGCCGCCGCCGGCGAGGAGGCCCAGCGCGCGGACGCCGAGCGCGTCGACGAGGAGAGCCGCCGCGAGCTGGAGCGGCTGCGCGAGGAGCTGGCCCAGGCCCGCTCCCAGACGAAGAGCGAGACGGAGCGGCTGCGCGTCGAGCTGGATGCGGCCCGCAAGGAGGCCGAATCCCTCCAGCGCAAGCTGCGCAGCGCCGTCAACGAGGTCAAGCGCGGCGAGGCCGCGCTGCGCCGCAGCCGGGCCGAGACCGACGCCGTACGGTCCGAGGCGGCCGCCCAGGTCTCCGCGGCCGAGAGCGAGAGCCGGCGGCTCAAGGCGCGGCTCGGTGAGGCCGAGGCGTCCGTGGAGGCGGGCCGCCGGGCCGCCAGGGAAGGCCGCTCGGTCGAGGACATGCGGCTGAGGCTGCTGCTCGACACGGTGCTCGACGCGGCGAGCGGACTCCGCCGTGAACTGGCCCTGCCGCCCTCCTCGATGCGTCCCGCGGACAGTGTGGACGCGGTCGAGCCGGGCCGGCTGTCGCCCAAGGACATTGCCGCCAGGGCCCTTTCGGAGACCGACCCGGCCCTGCTCGACCAGCTGCTCGCGCTGCCGCAGGCGCATCTGATCGTCGACGGCTACAACGTCACCAAGACCGGCTATCCGCAGCTGCCGCTGGAGAAGCAGCGGTTGCGGCTGCTGGGCGGGCTCTCGGTGCTCGCCGCGCAGACCGGCGCGGAGATGACCTGTGTCTTCGACGGGGCCGAGCTGGCGGCCCCGGTGCTGCTGGCGCCGCCGCGCGGGGTCAGGGTGCTCTTCAGCAAGCCCGGGGTGACCGCCGACGAGCTCATCCGCCAGCTGGCGCGCGCCGAACCTCCGGGCAGGCCGGTCGTGGTGGTCTCCACCGACCGCGAAGTCGCCGACGGAGTGGCGAAGGCGGGCGCCAGGCCCGTTGCGTCCGTCTTGCTCCTGAAGCGCCTTTCGCGCGTCTAGTGGCACTTGCCGGGTCTCGGTGGAAATCGGGGAACGGACCGTCAGTTTCCCACTACACCCCGTGCGTCGTGGGTAAAGAAGTGCGTTCCGTGACAGATTTTTCGGGTGAGGATTTGAACTGATCACAAGTTGGTCACTAGGGTCAGGCTTCGAACCTTCGCACGGTTGATCACCCATCCGGGGTGACTGCGAGGGCACCGCCGAGTCCGTGAACATGCACGGAGCCGGGGATTCAGATCCCCCACAGCCCGGTAGGCGGCTCGAGGAAGAAGGAGCTCGCCTCCGTGGCGTCCCACCGTCGTCCCAAGCAGCCGAGCCGCGCCCGTGTGACCGTGCTCACCGCGACCGCCGCCGCGGCCGTGGCCCTGACCTCCCAGGCGGCCCACGCCGACCCGAAGCCCTCCAAGGGCGAAGTCCGGGAAGAGGTCGAGAAGCTCAGCCACGCGGCCGGCGATGCCAACGAGAAGTACTACGGCGCCAAGGAGAAGCAGCAGAAGCTGGAGAAGGAAGTCGCCGCGCTGCAGGACAAGGTGGCCCGCGGCCAGCAGGAGGTCAACAACCTGCGCAACGGCCTCGGTTCGCTCGCGGCGGCGCAGTACCGCTCCGGTGGCATCGACCCGTCGGTGCAGCTCTTCCTCTCGTCCAACCCGGACACCTTCCTCGACGAGGCCTCGGCCCTCGACCAGTTGACGGCCAAGCAGACCGAGACCCTGGGCAAGATCCAGGAGAAGCAGCGGGTCCTCGCGCAGCAGCGCAAGGAGGCCCAGGACAAGCTCGGTGACCTCGCGGACGTGCGCAAGACGCTCGGCGAGAAGAAGAAGGACCTCCAGACCAAGCTGGCCAAGGCGCAGCAGCTGCTCAACTCGATGACCGCCGCCGAGCGCGCGAAGATGCGCGAGGACCAGCAGCGCGCCAGCCGCTCCGCGGGCGACCGGGTCGAACTCGGCAACGAGCTCCCCGCCTCCGCCTGGGGCGCCGCCGCTCTGAACGCCGCCAAGACCCAGGTGGGCAAGCCGTACGGCCGCGGCGGCACCGGCCCCGGCTCCTTCGACTGCTCCGGGCTGACCCAGTGGGCCTACGCCCAGGCCAACGTCCAGATCTCCCGGGTCACTTACACCCAGGTCAACGACGGCGTCCACATCGGGCGCAGCGCGCTGAAGCCGGGCGACCTGGTCTTCTTCAACAACACCGCGCACGTGGGCCTCTACGCGGGCAACAACACCGTCCTGCACGCCCCGTACCCGGGCACGTTCGTCCGTTACGAGTCGATGGACACCATCGGCAGCTTCCAGTTCGGCGTGCGCGTCGGCTGACGACGCCCGAACGGGCGAATTCCCGCGCCCGCACGGACAGTCCGCCCCGCCGGAGACCACAGGTCACCGGCGGGGCGCCGTCGTTTCTGGCACTCTTCCTCGCGGCGCGGCCGTTCGTCGCTCCGTGATCGTCCGACTACTGTCTGCCTGCTGTGCGGCTCCCGGTCGTCGGTCCGCCCGCCCCGGGCGGCAGGGGCTGCGCGCGTCTGCGTACAGCGGAAGGAGTGCGGCGTCCTGTGGTGTCCCATCGCCGTTCCACACAGTCCGGCCTCAACCTGAGCGTCCGGGCCACCGTTCTGTCCGCCGCGGCGGCGACCGCGGCCACCACTCTCGGCGCGGCCACCGCGAACGCCGATCCGCAGGACTCCCCCCGGACCGCGAAGGCCCGCATCGACCGGCTGTACACCGAGGCCGAGCGGGCCACCGAGCGGTACAACGAGGCCGGTGAGAACGCCGGCCGGCTGCGCGGCGAGGTCGACCGGGCCCAGGACCGGGCGGCCCGTGGCCAGGAGCAGGTCAACCGGATGCGTACGGTGCTCGGTTCGGCGGCGAGCGCGCAGTACCGCTCCGGTGGCATCGACCCCTCGCTCGCCCTGCTGCTCTCCTCCGACCCGGACAGCTACCTGGACCGGGCGGCCGTGCTGGAGCGCCTGAACGAGGTCCAGGCCGCCGAGCTGCGGGAACTCCAGAAGGCCCAGCAGGGGCTGGAGCAGACCCGGGCGGAGGCGGACCGCGCGCTGGCCGAGCTGGAGCTCAACCGGGCGGCCGCCACCCGCCACAAACGGACCGTCGAACGCAAGCTCGCCGAGGCCAGGAAGCTGCTGGCGGCGCTGCCCGGCGCCGACCGGGCGGAGTTCGAGCGGGCCTCGCGCTCCGGCCGAGACGGCGGGCTCCCGGCCATGGCCGGTCTGCCGGCCGGCTCCGCACGCGCGGCGGCCGCCGTCGCGGCGGTCCGGCAGGCGCTGGGCCGCCCGTACATCTGGGGAGCCAACGGACCGGCCGGATTCGACTGCTCCGGGCTGATGCAGTGGGCGTACGCCCAGGCCGGGGTCAGCCTGCCGCGCACCTCGCAGGCCCAGCGGTACGCGGGACACATGGTGCCGCTCTCCGAGGCCCGCCCCGGCGACCTGGTCGTCTACCGCGCGGACGCGAGCCACGTCGCGATGTACGTCGGCAACGGCCAGGTGATCCACGCCCCGTACCCCGGGGCCCCGGTGCGCTACGACCCCGTCGGCATGATGCCCGTCTCGTCGGTCACCCGCGTCTGACCGTACCCTCGATCGGGTGATGAAGCGGCGGGGACGGAATGGCGGGCGGAGCGCGGCGGGAGCGCTGCTCGCCGGGCTGCTGCTCGCCTCCGGCTGCGAGGCCCCCGACGACGGCGCCGCCCCCGAATCCACCACCCGGGCCGTCCGCGCCACGCTGGACCGCCGGGCCGCCGCCGTGCTCGCCCACGACACGGACGCCTTCCTGGCCACCACGGACCCCCGGGCCACCGGGCTGCGCGCGGCCCAGCGCCGGGAACTCGGCAACCTCGCCGACGTACCGCTCGGCTCCTGGACGTACCGGCTGCGCGACGTGACCGCTCAGGGCACCGACCGGGCCACCGCCGACGTCGAGCTGCGCTACCGGATCAAGGGCTACGACGCGGCGCCGGTCGCCGCGGACCGGGTGCTCGACCTGAGACGGGACCGGGCGGCCGGCCGCTGGTACGTCGTCGGGGACCGGGCCGGCGGGGACGGCGCCCGCCAGCTCTGGCAGCAGGGCGACGTACAGGTGGTGAGCGGGAAGCGCAGCCTCGTCCTCGGGGTGGGCCGCACCGATCAGGAGCTGCGCGCCGTCGCCAGGACCGCAGACCGCGCGGTGCCCGCCGTGTCCGACGCCTGGCCGGAGCGCTGGGCGGGCCGCGTGGTGGTGCTCGTGCCGCGCACGGTGGACGACATGGCGGAGCTGCTGGGGTCGGCGGCGGACTACCGGGGGATCGCCGCCGTCACGACAGGGCGGACCGGCGGCGCGGGCCGGACGCCCGCGGACCGGGTGATCGTCAACCCGCAGGCGTACGGCACGCTGGGCGCCTTCGGGCAGCGGGTCGTCCTCACCCACGAGACCACCCATGTCGCGACCCGCGCCCACACCTCCTCCGCGACCCCGACCTGGCTCTCCGAGGGCTTTGCTGACTGGGCGGCCTACCGCGCCGAGGACCGCACCGCCGCCCGGATCGCGCCCGAACTCGCGGACGCCGTCGCGCGCGGCGAACCGCCGGCCGCCCTCCCCACCGACGAGGACTTCGGCTTCGCGGGCGACGCCGCGCGCCTGGCGAGGGCGTACGAGGGCGGCTGGGCGGCCTGCGAGCTGATCGCCGACCGCTGGGGCGAGCAGAAGCTGCTCGCCTTCTACCGGGCCGTCGGAGGGCACTCGGGACGCGACGGGGCGGTGGAGCAGGCCATGCACGAGGTGCTCGACACGACTGAGCAGGACTTCACCGTGCTCTGGCGGGAGTATCTGCGCTCCGCGCTCGGCTGAGCCCCGCGCACGGCTCAGGAGCCGACCGGCTCCGTCTCACGGCCGAGGCCGGACCGGGCGGCGGACCCGCCGTCGCGCGCCGCCCCGGTGACCGTCCGCCGCCACAGCCGGCCACAGGCGATCAGCGTCGCCGCGACCAGCAGGCCGTTGCGCACGAACATCAGCGTCACGCCCGTCGCGTCGCTGGTCACCACGTGCGTGAACCCGAGCGGGAACTCCCACTGGGTGACGCCCGTCGCCAGCAGCACCAGTCCGGCCGGCAGCACCATCCGGCTGTCGCGGAACACCAGGCAGACCGCCGCCAGACCGACCAGCCAGAGCATGTACTGGGGGCTGATCACCCGGCTCGTCGTCGTGAACAGCAGCACCGCCACGAACGCCGCGTCCGCCGGGGTGCTCGCACCGAACTCGCGGGCCCGCAGCCGCCACACCAGCAGCCAGCCGAACGCCAGGACGGACAGACCGAGGGCGAGCGTGCTCACCAGCGGTACGTGCGGCCCCAGGAACTCCATCGAGCCGTAGTGGTACTCCACCCGGCCCTCCCAGCCGAACTGCCGCGCCACATGGAAGACCAGCGCCCCCAGCGACTCGACCTCGGTGCCCCGGTCGCGCTGGAAGCCGAGGAAGGCCAGCGCACCGGGCATCGCCAAGGTGCACACCACCAGCAGCCCGGCCGCCGTCACCGCCGCGGCCGTCCACGCCGACCGCGTGTACCGGCCGCGCGCCGTACCGGCCAGGATCAGCGCCGGCCACACCTTCAGCAGCGCACCGACGGCGGCCAGCACACCCATCACCCGCGGATGCCGCACCCCCGCGAGCAGCGCCGCCACCGCGACCGCCGTGACCATCACGTCGTAACGGGCGTACGCGGTCGTGCCGAGCAGCGGCACCCCCGCCACCCACACCCAGGCGCCCGCCACCGACCGGCCGCCGCCCCGGCCCGCGTACAGCAGCAGCCCCAGCACCAGCGCGTCGCACACGAACGCGAGGACGAAGAAGGCCGAGGCGTAGTCCAGGAACGGCAGCAGCGCGGGGGAGAGGATGGCGAGCGCGGCCAGCGGCGGGTACTGCCAGGTGACGTCGGACTCCGGATACGTACCGGTCTTCAGGACCTCGGACCAGCCGTGGTAGATCACCGAGACGTCGCTGGTCACGTCCGGTCCGGGCAGCGTGATCACCTTGGTGACGAAGCACAGCAGCGCGACCCTGGTCAGTGCCCACACCGCCGCGGCGGCGAGCCGTGCGCCGGCCGATCCCCTCATGAACGCCTCATCCGTGTTCGTCATCCGTCATTCGTCGGTCGTCGCCCGGTGGTTGCCCGGCCGGTACTCGGTGGGTACTCCGCGGGTACGAGGAGCCATGATGCCCGCCCGGCCGGTGCGGGAGCCATCGGGGCCGGACAGCCCGGTACTGTCGGCCGGGATGGACAAGACCCTGATCGTGACCAACGACTTCCCGCCACGCCCCGGTGGCATCCAGGCGTTCCTGCACAACATGGCGCTGCGCCTGGACCCCGAACAGGTCGTCGTGTACGCCTCCACCTGGAAGCGGACCCCCGAGGGCCGCGCTGCCACCGCCGCCTTCGACGCCGAGCAGCCGTTCACCGTCGTGCGCGACCCGACGACGATGCTGCTGCCGACCCCGCGGGTCACCCGGCGCGCGGTGCGGCTGCTGCGCGAGCACGGCTGCACCTCCGTCTGGTTCGGCGCCGCGGCCCCGCTCGGGCTGATGGCACCGGCGCTGCGCAGGGCGGGCGCCCGCCGCCTGGTCGCCACCACGCACGGGCACGAGGCGGGCTGGGCGCAGCTGCCCGCGGCCCGGCAGCTGCTGCGACGGATCGGCGAGGGCACGGACACGATCACGTACCTGGGGGAGTACACCCGCTCCCGGATCGCCCCCGCGCTCACCTCCCGGGCCGCGGAGCGGATGGTCCAACTGCCGCCCGGCGTCGACGAGAAGACCTTCCACCCCGACTCGGGCGGCGACCGGACGAGGGCCGGGCTCGGGCTCTCGGACCGGCCGGTCGTCGTCTGCGTGTCCCGGCTCGTGCCGCGCAAGGGCCAGGACACGCTGATCCTCGCGATGCCCGCGATCCTGGCGCAGGTCCCGGACGCGGTGCTCCTGATCGTCGGCGGCGGACCGTACGCCAAGGAGCTGGAACGGCTGGCCGAGGAGACCGGGGTCGGCGACTCCGTGCGGTTCACCGGACCGGTGCCGTGGGAGGAGCTGCCCGCCCACTACGGCGCGGGCGACGTCTTCGCCATGCCGTGCCGCACCCGCCGCGGCGGCCTCGACGTGGAGGGCCTCGGCATCGTCTTCCTGGAGGCGTCCGCGACCGGTCTGCCGGTGGTGGCGGGCGACTCGGGCGGCGCGCCCGACGCGGTGCTCGACGGCGAGACCGGGTGGGTGGTGCGCGGCGGCTCCCCCGAGGAGGCGGCCGACCGGATCGTCACGCTGCTGCGCGACCCGGAGCTGCGGCGGCGGATGGGGGAGCGGGGCCGGGCCTGGGTCGAGGAGAAGTGGCGCTGGGACCTGCTCGCCGAGCGGCTGCGGGCGCTGCTCTGAGCCGCGTACGCGCGAGAGGGGCCCGCACACGCCGTGCGGGCCCCTCTCGCGCGTACGTCCTCCGGGGCGTCAGCCGCGGTAGATCGACTCGATCTCGTCCGCGAAGTCCTTCGCCACCACGTTCCGCTTCAGCTTCAGCGACGGCGTGATGTGGCCCGCCTCCTCGGTGAACTGCGAGTCCAGGATGCGGAACTTGCGCACCGACTCCGCCTTGGACACGGCCGCGTTCCCGTCGTCCACCGCCCGCTGCACCTCGGCCAGCAGCTCCGGGTCCTCGCGCAGCGACACGGCTGTCGAGCCGGCCGGCTTGCCGTGCTCCTCGGCCCAGCGGCCCAGGAACTCCTCGTCCAGGGTGACCAGCGCGCCCACGAACGGCCGTCCGTCGCCGACCACCATGCACTCGGCGACCAGGGCGTGCCCGCGGATCCGGTCCTCGATCACCGCGGGAGCGACGTTCTTGCCGCCCGCCGTGACGATGATCTCCTTCTTGCGGCCGGTGATCGCGAGATAGCCGTCCTCGTCCAGCGTGCCGATGTCGCCCGTGTGAAACCAGCCGTCGGCCAGGGCTTCGGCCGTCGCCGACTCGTTGTTCCAGTAACCGGTGAACAGGTGTTCGCCGTGCAGCAGCACCTCGCCGTCGTCGGCGATCCGCACCACCGAACCGGGCAGCGGCTGGCCGACCGTACCGATCTTCTGCCGGTCCCACGGGTTGAAGGCGGTGGCCGCGCACGTCTCGGTCAGGCCGTAGCCCTCCAGGACGGTGAAGCCGATCCCGCGGTAGAAGTGGCCGAGCCGCTCGCCCAGCGGCGCGCCGCCGGAGATCGCGTACTCGCCGCGCCCGCCGAGCACCGCCCGCAGCTTGCTGTAGACCAGCCGGTCGAAGAGCTTGTGCTTCAGCTTCAGGCCCAGCGGCGGGCCCTGCGGGGTACCCAGCGCGCGGCTGTAGGCGATCGCCGTGTTCGCGGCCTTGTCGAAGATCTTTCCCTTGCCGTCGGCCTGCGCCTTGGCGCGCGCCGCGTTGTACACCTTCTCGAAGACCCGCGGCACACCGAGGATCAACGTCGGCCGGAACGAGGCCAGTTCATCGGTGAGGTGCTTGATGTCCGGTACGCAGCCGAGCTTGATCGGGGCCATCACCGAGGCCACCTCGACCAGCCGTCCGAAGACGTGGGCGGCGGGCAGGAAGAGCAGTACGGAGCAGTTGCCGGTACGGAAGAGGGGCTTGAGCCGCTCCACCACGTTGCCGCACTCGGCGAAGAAGCTGCGGTGCGTGAGCACACAGCCCTTGGGGCGGCCGGTGGTGCCCGAGGTGTAGACGATGGTGGCCGGGTCGTCCGCCTTGGCGCTCGTCATCCGCAGGTCCAGCGTCTCGTCCGAGACGTCCTCGCCGATCGCCGTCAGCCCGCGGATCGCGTCGTCCTCGATCTGCCAGATGCCCTTCAGGGCCGGCAGGTCCGCCTGGACGGAGACCACGGAGGCCTGGTGCGCGGCGGACTCCACCAGGCACAGGGCGGTACCGGAGTCACCGAGGATCCACTGGATCTGCTCGGGCGAGCTGGTCTCGTACACCGGGACGGTGACCGCGCCCGCGCTCCAGATCGCGAAGTCGAGCAGGACCCACTCGTAGCGGGTGCGCGAGAGCAGAGCCACCCGGTCACCGGCTTCGACGCCCGCGGCGATCAGGCCCTTGGCGACGCCCCTGACCTCGGCCAGGAACTGGGCGGCGCCGACATCGGTCCACACGCCCCCCACCTTGCGGCTCATCACCGCGACATCGGGATGCTGAGCGGCATTGCGGCGGATGAGATCCGTCAGGTTGCCGTCCGAGGGGACCTCGTACAGGGCCGGAAGGCTGAACTCGCGCAAGACTGCTGCTCCTCATCGGGCTCCGGTGCCACGGCTCTGTGTGACGCACCGGCTGCGGTCCAAGATTGGCGGGTGCTCAGTGGGGTGAGCACGACTGGACTGCCCGGACGTTACCCACCAGTACTGGGTTCCCGATAGGGGGTTCCGGCCAGATGTCTTATGCGTCACACATAACGTCGACCCTTGGCCGCACAGTAGTCCACCCGTGTGACCGGGCGACGATATTCGCAGGTCCGGCGGCCTCTACCCAGGTGACCGGGAGAGCGGGCGCTTCGGCAACGCCGCGAGGTGCCGTGCCAGGCGTCGCGGCCCCGTTCCTGACCCGACGGGCAGCCCCTAGGGTGATCGTCATGCGAGCCGGACCGGACAGCCCAGGGACATCGACCCGACAGCGGACCCGTATCCATGTGGTCAGCGACGTGCACGGCAACGCCGAGGCGCTGGCCCGCGCCGGGGACGGCGCCGACGCGCTGGTCTGCCTCGGTGACCTGGTGCTCTTCCTCGACTACGCCGACCACTCGCGCGGCATCTTCCCCGATCTCTTCGGTGTGGAGAACGCCGACCGGATCGTCGCGCTGCGCACCGCGCGCCGCTTCGAGGAGGCCCGTGAGTTCGGCCGGGGCCTGTGGAAGGGCCGGGACCGCAACGCCGCGATCGTCTCGGCGGTGCGCAAGCAGTACGCCGAGCTCTTCGCGGCCTTCCCCGCACCGACGTACGCCACCTACGGCAACGTCGACATCCCCGGCCTGTGGTCCGAGTACGCACACCCCGGCACCACCGTCCTCGACGGCGAACGGGCCGAGATCGGCGGCCGCGTCTTCGGCTTCGTCGGCGGCGGGCTGAAGACCCCGATGAACACCCCGTACGAGATCGGCGACGAGGAGTACGCGGCGAAGATCGAGGCGATCGGCCCGGTCGACGTGCTCTGCACCCACATCCCGCCCGACGTGCCCGAGCTGACCTACGACACGGTGGCGCGCCGCTTCGAGCGCGGCAGCCGGGCCCTGCTGGACGCCATCCGCCGGACCCGCCCCCGGTACGCCCTGTTCGGCCACGTCCACCAGCCGCTGGTCCGCCGCATGCGGATCGGCGCCACCGAATGTGTGAACGTCGGCCACTTCGCGTCCACCGGCAGGCCCTGGGCCCTGGAGTGGTGACCACACCGGCACCGGACCCTGGAACGAGGCGCCGCGCACACGCGATAGCCTTCTGACGGCAGGCATCTGCCGACGCACCGGTACACCGCACTGGAGGAGCCACGGCGATGGCTGAACACACCAGCTCGAGCATCACGATCGAGGCGGCACCGGCCGACGTCATGGGAGTGATCGCCGACTTCGCCCGCTATCCGGAGTGGACCGGAGAGGTCAAGGAGGCCGAGGTCCTCGCCGAGGACGACCGGGGCCGCGCCGAGAAGGTCCGGCTCGTCCTCGACGCCGGAGCGATCAAGGACGACCACACCCTCGCCTACACCTGGATCGGCGACTACGAGGTCAGCTGGACCCTCGTCAAGTCCCAGATGCTGCGCGCCATCGACGGCTCCTACGCACTGGCCCCGCTCGGCGACGGCGACCGCACCGAGGTCACCTACCGGCTGACCGTCGACGTCAAGATCCCGATGCTCGGCATGATCAAGCGCAAGGCCGAGAAGGTCATCATCGACCGGGCCCTGGCCGGACTGAAAAAGCGCGTCGAGTCCGTCCCGAAGGTCTGACCCGGATGCGTACGGTCCTCGTCACCGGCCCCGGCGGCGCCGGCCGTACCACCGTCGCGGCGGCGACCGCGCTGGCCGCCGCCCGCCGCGGCCGGCGCACCCTGCTGCTGACCGCCGACGGCATACCCGGCTTCCCCGGGGACACCGAACCCACCGAGGTCACCGACGGGCTGTGGTCCGCCCGCATCGACTCCGGCGAACACTTCCGCGGTGAACTCCTCGCCCTCCAGGACCAGGCCTCCGCCGTACTCGACCTGCTCGGCGGAAACCGGCTGGACGGCGAGGAGCTGACCGAACTCCCCGGCAGCAGCCAGTTCGCCCTCCTGCACACACTGCGCCGCGCCGCCCGGGGCGACTGGTCGCGAGCCGGCCACGACCTACTCGTTGTCGACCTGCCACCGCTGAGCGAGGCACTCGCCCTGCTCGCCCTCCCCGAGCAGCTGCGCCGCTATCTGCGCCGGCTGCTCCCCCCGGAACGCCAGGCCGCCCGCGCCCTGCGCCCGATGCTCGCCCAGCTCGCCGGGGTGCCCATGCCCGCCCAGTGGCTGTACGAGGCGGCCGCCCGCAGGGACGCCGAGCTGGCCGCCGTCCAGGCCCTGATCGAGGACCGCGACACCACGCTCCGGCTGGTCGCGGAGCCCGGCCCCGCCGCCGAGGACGCCCTGCGCACCGCCCGCACCGGCCTCGCCCTGCACGGGCTGCGGGTCGACGCCCTCGCGGTGAACCGGGTCCTGCCCCGGCACTCCGGCGACCCCTGGTTCGCCGGGCTCGCCGCACAGCAGGAGAAGACCGTCGACCACTGGTACGAGGAGTGGGCGCCCGGCACCGCGCTCTGCCAGGTGCCCCACCTCGGCCGCGACCCGCGTGGCCTCGACGACCTCGCCCGCCTCGACACCGCGGCCGACGGCGCCGCCGGGGACGACGGACTCGCGGGAGGGCTGGACGGGCGTGGCCCCGGCCGGGCAGACGACCCCTGGTGGATAGAGAGCCCCGACACCCCGGACGGCCTCGACGGGCTGCTGCCCGGCGCCCGGATCGTGACCACCGGCCCGCCGGCCGGCGACGGCGACCCGGTCCTCGTCTGGTGCCTGCCGCTCCCCGGCGCCGCCAAGAAGGACCTCCAGCTGGTCCGCCGCGGCGACGAACTGCTGCTCACCGTCGGCCCGTTCCACCGGATCGTCCCGCTGGAGTCCGGACTGCGCCGCTGCACCGTCTCCGGCGCCGCCCTCACCGACGGGGTGCTCCGGGTCCGGTTCACGCCGGACCCCGGGCTATGGCCGAGGACGGGCTGAACGGCGCGTCACGCTTCGGGTAACGTCGGTAGTACGTGCCCCGTATGCCGGGCCGCCGGCACACCACGTCGCAGGAGTCCGCCATGAGCGATGCCACCGATCGTCCCGTCGACGACGACGCGTGGGCGAAGGCCTGCGCCGAGGACCTCGAAGCGGAGAAGGCCCGCCGCCGGGCCCAGAACGGCCCGCCGCCCGGCTCCGCCGCCGAGGAACTGCGCAAGCTGGTCGACGCCGTGGCCGACAAGTTCTCGTCCCTCCAGTCGCCGCTGTTCGGCGCGGCGGCCCAGGGCACCGTGCAGCAGATCATCAAGCAGGCGAAGTCCGCGGTCGAGCCCGTCATCGAGCGCAACCCGGACGTCTTCGACCACATCGCCGCGGCCGGCAGCGAACTCCTCGCCGCCTACCGCTCCGCCGTCGAGGGCCAGGAACGCCGCTGGACCCAGGACGCCGGCGACCCGGCCGGCACCGAGAAGAAGGCCGACGACCCCTCCGACCCCCGCGACGAGGGCCCCGCCACGGGCGAACACATCGACCTGGACTGACCGGCACCGAAGGGCCGGGCCCCCGGCTCGGGTACGGTTGGCCCCAGCGGGGCTCGACCGGAACTGAGGGATTCATGGGACTCACCATCGGCGTCGATATCGGCGGCACGAAGATCGCGGCTGGAGTGGTCGACGAAGAGGGCCGCATCCTCTCGACGCACAAGGTGCCGACCCCGCCGACGGCCGAAGGCATCGTGGACGCGATCGCCACGGCCGTGTCCGGGGCGAGCGAGGGCCACCAGATCGAGGCCGTCGGCATCGGTGCCGCCGGATACGTCGACGACAAGCGCGCCACCGTGCTGTTCGCGCCGAACATCAACTGGCGGCACGAGCCGCTGAAGGACAAGGTCGAACAGCGCGTCGGCCTTCCCGTCGTGGTCGAGAACGACGCCAACGCCGCCGCCTGGGGCGAATACCGCTTCGGCGCCGGCCAGGGCCACGACGATGTCATCTGCATCACGCTCGGCACCGGCCTCGGCGGCGGCATCATCATCGGCAACAAGCTGCGCCGCGGACGCTTCGGCGTGGCCGCCGAGTTCGGCCACATCCGGGTCGTCCCGGACGGTCTGCTCTGCGGCTGCGGCAGCCAGGGCTGCTGGGAGCAGTACGCGTCCGGACGCGCGCTCGTCCGGTACGCCAAGCAGCGCGCCAACGCCACTCCGGAGAATGCCACGATCCTGCTCTCGCTCGGCGACGGCACGGTGGACGGCATCGAGGGCAAGCACATCAGCCAGGCCGCCCGGCAGGGCGACCCGGTGGCGATCGACTCGTTCCGCGAGCTGGCCCGCTGGGCCGGCGCCGGACTGGCCGACCTCGCCTCGCTCTTCGACCCGTCCGCGTTCATCGTCGGCGGCGGTGTCTCGGACGAGGGCGAGCTGGTGCTCGACCCGATCCGCAAGTCGTTCCGGCGCTGGCTGATCGGCGGCGAATGGCGCCCGCACGCCCAGGTGCTCGCGGCCCAACTGGGCGGCGAGGCAGGGCTGGTGGGCGCGGCGGACCTCGCCCGCCAGGGCTGAACCGACCACGACCGGTCAGACCCGGACGCCCGTCGCGCCCCTGTGGCAGCGGCGGGCGTCCGTCGTATCGTGAGGCGCATGGTTCTGACGCCACTGCCCGACTCCCGTACCGAGCCGGATGGTTCGGCCGTCATCAGAGTGCTCAGCTACAACATCCGGTCGATGCGTGACGACTGCGAGGCGCTGGCCCGCGTCATCACCGCCTGCGCCCCCGACCTGGTCCTCATCCAGGAGGCCCCGCGCTTCTTCCGCTGGCGCAAGCGCGCCGCCTGGCTCGCGGCCCGCACCGACCTGGTCGTGCTCAGCGGCGGCGCCACGGCGGCCGGGCCGCTGCTGCTCTGCTCGCTGCGGGCCACCGTGGAGCGGACGCAGGACGTGCTGCTGCCGCTCACCCCCGGGCTGCACCGCAGGGGTTTCGCCACATCGGTGGTACGGATCGCGGGCACCCGGATCGGTCTGCTGAGCTTCCACCTGAGCCTGCAACGGGACGAACGCCTGGCCCAGACCGAGATGCTGCTGGAACGGCTGGACGAGATGGGCGTCGAGCACGCCATCGCGGCCGGCGACCTCAACGACGTACCGACCGGGAGCGCGTTCCAGCGGCTGGCCGGGCGGCTCCAGGACTGCTGGGCGGTCCGGCCGTGGGGCGGGGAGCACACCTACTCGCCGGACCACCCGCGACGGCGCATCGACGCGGTCTTCGCGACGGACGGGATCGAGGTGCTCGGCTGCGGTGTCCCCGCCGGGCTGCCCGGGGTCACCGAGGCGGACCTGCGGGCGGCCACCGACCACCTGCCGGTGCTGGCGGCGCTACGGGTGCCCGCGATGCTGCCCTGAGCACCTCCCGCAACGCCGCCCCGGCAGGCTCTCTCAGACCACCGCCCCGCGACCGGGGTCGTCGTCGTCCTCGTCGTCATCGTTCATCCGCGCCACCAGCGTGACGAAACCGCCCAGGAAACCGCCGACGCAGACCGTCGTCAGCCACCAGGTCATGTCCCACCGCAGCAGCACCGCGATCAGCATCAGCACCGGACCGCCGACGACCGCGAGCCAGGCGAACTTCGCCGTGACATCGGCCTCCGGCAGCGGCGGCGGCTCCGGGGGGACGAAGTGCCCCTCGTCGCTGTCGTCGAGGTCGTCGTCCTTGGGCTCCTCGACCTCGTAGTCGCGCGGGCCCACCACTCCGGGCGCGAACACGACCGAGCTGCCGAGCGGCTTCTCCGGCGGCTTCACGGACTTCTTGCCGAGCCCCTTGTCCGGATCCAGGACGCCGGGCCGGTCGTCGTCGTCCTCCGGCAGCGCGAGATCCTCGATCGACCTGAACGGTCTGGCGCCCGGCGGGTCCGGCGGCTCCTCGCCGTACCCCGCGACGATCGCCTTCCACACCGCGTCCTCGTCGACCGGCGGTTCGGGCCGACTGCCGTCACCGCCCGGTGCCGCCTGCTGGGCGGCGGCGTCCTGCGGGCCCGTGCCGTCGTCGGGCACGGCCGCTCCCTCCGCGGGAAGGGGCTCGCGCTCCTCCTCGCTGCCCGCGCGCTCCGCGTCGTGCTCAGCCACCTGATGTGCTCCCCTTCTTTCCGACGCTCGGGGCGAGGCGGCCGATGAACCGGTAGCTCTCGTCGAAGATCCGCTCCGCATCGTGGTCCAACGTCGCCACGTGGTAGCTCTGTTCCAGCAGGATCTCCTCGACGTCCGTCGACGACACCCGGCTGAGGATGCGGGCCGAGTCGGCGGGCGGCACCACATGGTCCTGCGGGCTGTGCAGCAGCACGATCGGCTGGGTGACCTGGGGCAGTTCGGCATCCACCAGACGGAAGAAATTCCGCAGCGAATGCGCCGCGTGCAGCGGCACCCGGTCGTACCCCACCTCGTCGGAGCCCGCCAGGGCGATGTCGCTCGCCAGCCCCTTCGTCGTCCGCACCAGATGGCGGGCGACCGGCAGCGCGTACGCCGACAGGCCGTGCACCTTGTTGGCCGGGTTGACCAGCACCAGACCGCTGATCGCGTCCCCGTGCTTCGCCGCCAGCCGCAGCGTCAGCGCGCCGCCCATGGAAAGCCCGAAGACGAAGACCTGGCTGCACCGCTCCAGCAGGGCGCGCAACTCCCGGTCCACCTCCGCGTACCAGTCCTGCCAGCCGGTGAGCTGCAGGTCCTCCCAGCGGGTGCCGTGCCCCGGCAGCAGGGGCAGCGAGACGGTGAGCCCGCGCTCCGCCAGATGGTCGGCCCAGGGGCGCATCGACTGCGGGGAACCGGTGAATCCGTGACAGAGGAGGACGCCGACCTCTCCGCCCTCGTGGCGGAACGGCTCGGCTCCAGGAAGGACCGGCACCAGGGTCTCCTGTTCGTGAGGCTCACAGGGGAGCGAAAGGGGGGAGTGCAGAGGATTACTTCACCGTACGCGACCGGACTGACACCGACCAGGGTCGTCACCGGCTCCGGCCGTCGCGGCCGCTCCGTGCCGGGCGGGAGCGCGGGCGCCCCACGGGTTAAGGTCTGTCCGACAGCACACAGGAGGCACCCGAGTTGATCTACGGCGCAATGAAGTTCTCCATCGGCGGCTCGTTGAAGCTCGCCTTCAGGCCATGGGTGGAGGGCCTGGAGAACATCCCCGCGCAGGGACCGGCGATCCTCGCGAGCAACCATCTGTCGTTCTCCGACTCCTTCTTCCTGCCTGCCGTCCTGGACCGCAAGGTCACCTTCATCGCCAAGTCCGAGTACTTCACCGCACCCGGCGTGAAGGGCAAGCTGACCGCGGCCTTCTTCAAGGGCGTCGGCCAGCTCCCGGTGGACCGCTCGGGCGCCCGCGGCGCCGGTGAGGCGGCCATCAAGGCGGGCATCGAGGTCATCGAGAGCGGCGGCCTCTTCGGCATCTACCCGGAGGGCACCCGCTCGCCCGACGGCCGTCTCTACCGCGGCAAGCCCGGCGGGCTTGCCAGGGTGGCGCTGGCCACCGGGGCGCCCGTCATCCCCGTCGCGATGATCGACACGGAGAAGATCCAGCCGCCCGGCCAGCTGATCCCCAAACTGATGCGCCCGGGGATCAGGATCGGCAAGCCGCTCGACTTCAGCCGCTACCACGGCATGGACGGGGACCGCTTCATCCTGCGCTCGGTCACCGACGAGGTGATGTACGAGATCATGAAGCTCTCCGGCCAGGAGTACGTCGACATCTACGCGACGGCGGCCAAGCGGCAGATCGCGGACGAGGCGAAGCGCCGCGCCGAGGCCGAGAAGCACAAGGACACCGGGTCCGGAACACAAGCGTGACGCGACGGCACGGCGCGTGAACGCGCCCGTTCCGTCCAGGGGGTGGGGGAAGTGGCCAGGCGCGAGCGCGTCGTACGGATGTCGGTCGAGCAGCCGCTGTGGAGCGCGCTGAGGGCGTACCGCGTTCTCACGATGCTGTACGCGGTGCTGCTCGCCGTCTTCGGCCGGGAGAAGTACGACCGGCCGTGGGTGGCCATCGCCTTCCTGGTGGTGATGGTGGTCTGGACGCTCGCCACCCTCCCGAAGGTCGCGGGCGCCACCGCCTGCACCAAGCGCTTCCTCGGCGCCGATCTGACCATCGCGCTCACCGGCATACTCCTCACCCCGCTCGCCGACTTCGAGGCCCAGCGGGTCGACGGCCCGACACTGCCGTCCATCTGGACGGCGGGCTCCGTACTGGCCTTCGCGATCAAGGGCGGCTGGCGGTGGGCGGCCTTCGCGTCCAGCTTCGTCGCCGTCGCCAACATCGTCGAGCGCGGCCATCCCAGCCGGGACACCTTCCACAACGTGCTGCTGGTCTGGGTCGCCTCCATCGCCATCGGGTACGTCATCGAGGTCGCCAGGGCCAGTGAGCGGACCCTGGCCCGCGCCCTGGAGATCGAGGCCGCCACCCGCGAGCGGGAACGACTGGCCCGGGACATCCACGACAGCGTGCTCCAGGTCCTCGCGATGGTGCAGCGCCGCGGCACGGCGCTCGGCGGGGAGGCGGCCGAACTGGGCCGGATGGCCGGGGAACAGGAGGTCGCCCTGCGCACCCTGGTCTCCAGCGGTCTGGTGCCCACCACCCGGGTCTCCGAGGACGCCGCCGAGGGCGCCGTGGTCCGCAGCGTCGAGGTCGACGACGAACCGTCCGACCTGGCCGACTGCGATCTGCGCTCCCTGCTCGCCCCGCACGCCGGCTCCCGGGTCAGCTTCGCGGAGCCGGGCGCTCCGGTGCTGCTCGCCCCCGCGGCGGCGACGGAGCTGGCCGCCGCTGTCAGTGCCGCCCTGGACAATGTCAGGGTCCACGCGGGGGAGAATGCCCAGGCGTGGATCCTCGTCGAGGACTGGCCGGACGAGGTGATCGTGACGGTCCGGGACGACGGCCCGGGAATCCCGGAGGGGCGGCTCGCCCAGGCCGAGGGGGAGGGGCGGATGGGGGTGGCCCTGTCGATCCGGGGGAGACTGCGCGACCTGGGCGGCACGGCCGATCTGATCTCGGTGCCCGGCCAGGGCACCGAGGTCGAGTTGAAGGTTCCGAAGGTTTCACGGGGGAAGGCAGGTTCAGCGAGATGAGCACGGAGAACACCCAGGCAGCCGAGGAGCGGGCCATCAGGGTGATGGTGGTCGACGACCACCCGATGTGGCGCGACGCCGTCGCCCGCGACCTTTCCGAGTCGGGCTTCGACGTGGTGGCGACGGCGGGTGACGGACCGCAGGCCGTCCGCCGGGCGAAGGCCGCCACCCCCGACGTCCTGGTGCTCGACCTCAATCTGCCCGGCATGCCCGGCGTCCAGGTCTGCAAGGAACTCGTCGGCTCCCACCCGGGACTGCGGGTGCTGGTGCTCTCCGCGAGCGGCGAGCACGCCGACGTGCTGGAGGCGGTCAAGTCCGGCGCCACCGGTTATCTGCTCAAGTCGGCCAGTACGCAGGAGCTGACCGAGGCCGTGCGGTCCACCGCCGTCGGCGACCCCGTCTTCACCCCGGGCCTGGCCGGACTGGTCCTCGGCGAGTACCGCAGGCTCGCCTCCGACCCCGCACCCGCCGCGTCCGACGAGCCCAAGGCCCCGCAGCTCACCGAGCGCGAGACCGAGGTGCTGCGGCTGGTCGCCAAGGGCCTCTCGTACAAGCAGATCGCCGAGCGGCTGGTCATCTCGCACCGCACCGTGCAGAACCACGTGCAGAACACCCTGGGCAAGCTCCAGCTGCACAACCGGGTGGAGCTGGTGCGGTACGCGATCGAGCGCGGTCTCGACGACGTCTGAGCCGGCGGCCCCGGCCGGGCGGCGGGGCAGGGGCACGGGCCGTATATTCGCGATGACCGGCCCATGCCCCTGATCTGCCCATGTCCCGGATCTGCCGATCCGCGGACCGGCAGATCCGCGCGATGAACGGGAGAAGTCGTGGAAATCCTGGCCTTCGGTGTGCAGTCCGACGAGAAGCCGCTGATCGAGAAGGCCTTCGCCGGACAGCACGAGGTCCGCTGCCTGGACGTCTTCCTGAACAAGGACACCGCCCCCATCGCGGCGGGCTACGAGATCATCTCCACCAGCGTCAACGCCGACCTGGGCGCAGGTGTTCTGCAGACCCTCGCGGCGGGCGGCACGCAGATGATCGCCCAGCGCTCCACCGGCTTCAACAACATCGACCTGGACGTCGCCGAACGCCTCGCCCTGCGGGTCGCCCGGGTCTCCTACTACTCGCCGTACTCGGTCGCCGAATTCGCCTGGACCCTCGCGATGGCCGTCAACCGCCGGATCATCCGGGCCGCGAGCCGCACCCGCGACTTCGACTTCCGCCTCGACGGCCTCCTCGGCCGGGACATGCGCGGCCGCACGGTGGGTGTGATCGGCACCGGCAAGATCGGCGAGGCCTTCACCCGGATCGCCCACGGCTTCGGCATGCAGCTGCTCGGCTGGGACGTCGCCGAGAACCCCGCCTGCCTCGCCCTCGGCATGAAGTACGTGGAGAAGGAACGGCTGCTCGCCGAGTCCGACCTGATCAGCCTGCACGTCCCGCTGCTGCCCGCGACCCACCACATCATCGGCACGGACGCCCTGGCCCGGATGAAGGACGACGCGATCCTCATCAACTCCAGTCGCGGCGGACTCATCGACACCAAGGCACTGGTCACCGAGTTGCGCGCGGGCCGCTTCCTGGGCGTCGGACTCGACGTGTACGAAGCGGAGGCCGGGCTCTTCTTCGTCGACAAGTCGCTGGAGGGCGTCGACGACGACACCCTGGCCCGGCTCGTCACCTTCCCGAACGTCATCGTCACCTCGCACCAGGCGTACTACACCGAGGACGCGGTGGGCCAGATCATCGACACCACCGTGCAGAACGTCGCCGACTACCTGGCCGGCCGCCGCAGCGACAACGTCCTGGTCCCCGCGCTCCCGACGAGCTGAGACCCCGGCCCGCCCCGGGATCCCGTCCGCCCCGCCTTCAGCCGGCCACCGGCAGCCCCGCCAGCAGCTCCGCCACGATCGCCGCACCGCGCAGCGTCAGCACCGACTCCGGGTGGAACTGCACCGAGGCGAAGCCCGGACCGCGCAGCGCGTGCAGCTCACCGGTGGCCGCGTCCACGCTCACCTCGACACCGTGCGCCGCGAGCTCGTCGGCCACCGGCCCGTCGCAGCGCGCGGTGAAGCTGTTGTAGAACCCGACCGTCTCCGGCCGCCCGAACAGCTCGATCCGGGTCTGCGCGCCCTGGTACGGCACGGTCTTGCGGACGATGTCCAGCCCCAGCTCCGCCGCGATCAGCTCATGGCCGAGGCAGACCCCCAGCAGGCCGTACCGGTGATCCCGGACCAGCTCCGCGGCCAGCCCGCGCATCAGCCGCATCTTCGGATCGGCGGTGTCGCCCGGATTCCCCGGCCCGGGACCCAGCACGACCGGACCGGTGTGCGCCCGCACCAGCTCGCGCAGCCCCGGCTCGTCGTAGCGGTGCACCGACACATCCAGACCCGAGGAGCGCAGCAGATGCGCCAGCATCGCGGTGAAGGTGTCCTCCCCGTCGATCACCAGCGCCCGGCCCGAGAGCTCGTGGGTACGCTCCTGCATCCGCAGCCAGAACGGCGCGAGACCGTCCCGCCGGGCATCCAGCGCCGCCCGCACCCGCGGGTCGCCCGCCAGCCGCGGCCGGGCCGCCTCGTCCACCGGCCGGCCGGGCCGCACCCCGAGCGCGGAGAGCACCCCGGCCGCCTTCGCATGGGTCTCGGCCACCTCGCCGTCCGGATCGGAGTGACGTACGAGCGTCGCCCCGACCGGTACCCGCAGCTCGCCGCCGGCCGAGATGTCGGCGGTACGGATCAGGATCGGCGAGTCCAGGGTCTGCGCCCCGCCCTGCTCCTGCCGCAGCAGCGCCAGGGCTCCCGCGTAGTAGCCGCGCCCGCCGGGCTCGTACCGCTCCATGACCCGGCAGGCGTTCTGCACCGGGGAGCCGGTGACCGTCGCCGCGAACATGGTCTCCTTCAGCACCTCCCGCACGTCCAGCGAGGAACGCCCGCGCAGCTCGTACTCCGTATGGGCGAGATGGGCCATCTCCTTGAGCCGCGGTCCGACCACCACCCCGCCCATGTCGCCGACGGTGCACATCATCTTGAGCTCCTCGTCGACCACCATGGAGAGCTCCTCGGTCTCCTTGCGGTCGGCGAGGAAGGCCAGCAGGCTCTCGGCGGTCGGGCCCTCGGCCGGGTAGCGGTACGTACCGCTGATCGGGTTCATCACGACCGTCCCGCCCGACATCCGCACATGCACCTCCGGACTGGCGCCGACCAGCGTCCTGGCCCCGGTGTGCACGACGAAGGTCCAGTACGCGCCGCGCTCACCGGCCAGCAGCCGCCGGAAGAGGGCCAGCGCGTCGGCCCGCCCGAAGCCGGGGATCTCGCCCCGGAAGGTCCGCCGGATGACGAAGTTCGCGCCCTCGCCCTGCCCGATCTCGTCCTCGATGACCCGCCGCACGATCCCGGCGTACTCCTCGTCCCCGACGTCGAAGGCGCCGCCCTCGACCCGCACCTCCCGGACCGGCAGCCGGTCCAGCACCTCGGTGAGCGGCAGCTCGTACGACTCCTCCGCGACCAGCACGGACAGCGGGGTCCCGTCGTCGCGCACGTCGAAGCCGCGCTCGGCGATCTGCCGGAACGGCACCAGGGCGAGCGAGGGCAGCTCACCGACGGGGAGATCGGCGAGCCGGTCCGCTTCGCGGACCCGGCCGATCAGCACCTCGACGGTGTCCTGGTCGCGGCCGGGGGTGCGCCTGCGCAGCAGCGCGAACGGCGGGCAGTCGTCACTCAGGAGCCTGTCGATGACGACATCGGTGCGGTGAGGCATGGGGTTGTTCCTTCCGGACGGAGGAACGGCTCCCGAAAACGCGGAAAAGGCCGCCCCTCGGGCGGCCTTCGCGTGGTCTGTCGCGCGCGATTGTCAGTGGGCCGCCGGATGAGCGGTCCACCACCAGTTCTGGTTTGTCAGCGCGAACATGTTCCGAACCATAGCGGACGCCGGTCTCGTCCGAGCGCGTGTCTCAACTATTGAGCTTGTGGCCGGACCCACCGCCGAACCCCGTAATGTTGGGGTTGTGACCGTGAACGCCAATACCTCCGTCGCCGGTGGCAACACCTGGCGAGACCTTCCCGCGGCGCAGCAGCCCGAGTACCCCGATGCCGAGGCTCTGCGCGATGTACTCGCGGACCTCGAGTCGTATCCGCCCCTCGTTTTCGCGGGTGAGTGCGACCAGCTGCGCGCCCGCATGGGAGCCGTCGCCAAGGGCGAGGCGTTCCTGCTGCAGGGCGGTGACTGCGCCGAGGCCTTCGACGCAGTGTCGGCCGACCACATCCGGGCCAAGCTGAAGACGCTGCTCCAGATGAGTGCCGTCCTGACGTACGCGGCCTCCGTGCCCGTCGTCAAGGTGGGCCGGATCGCCGGGCAGTACTCCAAGCCGCGCTCCAAGCCGACCGAGACCCGCGACGGCGTCACCCTGCCGACCTACCGCGGCGACTCCGTCAACGGCTTCGCCTTCACCGAGAAGGACCGCGTCCCGGACCCCGAGCGGCTGAAGCAGATGTACCACGCATCCGCTTCCACGCTGAACCTGGTCCGCGCCTTCACCACCGGCGGTTACGCCGACCTGCGCCAGGTGCACGCCTGGAACCAGGACTTCGTGAAGTCGTCCCCGTCCGGCCAGCGCTACGAGGCGCTCGCCCGCGAGATCGACAACGCGCTGAACTTCATGAAGGCGTGCGGCACGGACCCGGCCGAGTTCAAGGCGGTCGAGTTCTACGCCTCGCACGAGGGCCTGCTGCTGGACTACGAGTCGGCGCTGACCCGCACCGACTCGCGCACCGGCGAGCTGTACGACACCTCCGGCCACATGGTCTGGATCGGTGAGCGCACCCGCCAGATGGACGGTGCGCACATCGAGTTCGCGTCGCGGATCCGTAACCCCATCGGCATCAAGCTCGGCCCGACCACCACGGTCGACGAGGCGCTCGGCTACATCGACCGCCTCGACCCCGAGCGCGAGCCCGGCCGGCTGACCTTCATCGTCCGCATGGGCGCCGACAAGGTCCGTGACAAGCTCCCGGCCCTGGTCGAGAAGGTCACCGCCTCCGGTGCCACCGTGGCGTGGGTGACCGACCCGATGCACGGCAACACCTTCGAGGCCGCCTCCGGCCACAAGACCCGTCGCTTCGACGACGTCCTGGACGAGGTCAAGGGCTTCTTCGAGGTGCACAAGGGCCTCGGTACGCACCCGGGCGGCATCCACGTCGAGCTCACCGGTGACGACGTCACCGAGTGCGTCGGCGGCGGACACGAGATCTTCGTGGACGACCTGCACCAGCGCTACGAGACGGCCTGCGACCCGCGGCTCAACCGCAGCCAGTCGCTGGACCTGGCGTTCCTGGTCGCCGAGATGTACCGGGACCAGTAGGCATCACCGCAGGTGGCGCGCGTACGACTGTGGGGCACGGATCGATGTGATCCGTGCCCCACAGGGCGTCCGGAGGCTTTTAACGCCTCTGAGGGCCGGGTAAGGTTAGGTTAGCCTCACCGATAAACGGGGTGGCAGTGAACGACCGATCCCGCCGGGAGGTGAACCGCGTGTACGTCTGCTCTTGCTTCGGCATCACGGAGAAGCAGGTCAAGGAGCATGCGGACGCCGGGGCGTGCACGCCGCGGCAGATAGCCTCCGCCTGCAAGGCGGGCACGGACTGCGGCGGTTGCGTCCGGGCCATCCAGGCGATGCTCGGCCGCGGCGCCTGCCCGCGCCGCGAACTGCTGGACCAGAAGCGGATGCCCGGCGCCGCCGACGAGACCGCCACGGATGCCGGATCCGGACCTGGCGCCGAACCGGGTATCGCCCCCGGCACCGCACCGGGGATCGCGCCGGGAGTTCTGCTTCCCGACGCGGCCTGACCCCCGAGCCGGCCCCCGGCATGGCCCTCAGCTGTCCGGCTGCTCGATCTGCTGGGCGATGTAGAGCGGCTCACCGAGCTTCTCGACCAGTTCCAGCTGGGTGTCGAGGTAGTCGATGTGGTGCTCCTCGTCCGCCAGGATCGACTCGAAGATGTTCGCCGACGTGATGTCGCCCTTGCCCCGCATCAGCTCGATCCCGCGCTTGAGGCGGTCGATCGCCTCCACCTCGACCTGGCGGTCCGCCTGGAACATCTCGGTGACGGTCTGGCCCACCCGCACATGGAACAGCCGCTGGTAGTTGGGCAGTCCGTCGAGGAAGAGGATGCGGTCCGTGAGGATCTCGGCGTGCTTCATCTCGTCGAACGACTCGGAGCGGGTGTACTTCGCGAGTTTCGTCCAGCCGAAGTTGTCCTGCATCTTCGCGTGCAGGAAGTACTGGTTGATGGCAGTCAACTCTGCGGTCAGCTGCTCGTTCAGGAACTCAAGGACCTCGGGGTCGCCCTGCATCGCAGAGGCTCCTTCCAACCGGTGAACTGGCAAGTTGGCCGCATCTTCGCATCGCACCCGATGGTCGTCCAGTAAGTGCAGGCTTACTGTGAGTTGTCCGAATCGCCCCCTGCCCTGGTCAGGACCACCCCTGCCTGTCTGTCACCATGGAGGCATGGGTCAGCCGGAAAGCCGGGAACACCGCGCGTCAGAGCAGTCCGAGCTTCCGCCGGGCCAGCGACTCCAGCGCGGTTGGCCGGTTACCCACTATGGGCCCGTGCCCAAGTTCAAGCCGGACCGCTGGGAGTTCCGGGTCTTCGGGGCCACTGCGGACGGCGAGAAGCACTGCTGGAACCACCAGGAATTCTCGGTACTGCCGTTCACCTCGGTCGTCGCCGACCTGCACTGCGTCACCAAATTCAGCATGATCGGTGCCGAATGGGGCGGAGTGCTCGCCCGCACGGTCCTGGAACTGGCACCGCCCGCACCGAACGTCACGCACGTGATGGTCTGGGCCGAGTACGGATTCAGCTCGAATCTGAGGCTCTCCGACTTCGCCTCGGACCGAACACTTTTCGCCACCCACAAGGGCGGGGAACTGCTCACCGCCGAGCACGGTTTCCCGCTCCGCCTCGTCGTGCCGCATCTCTATGCCTGGAAGGGGCCCAAGTGGGTCCGGGGCGTCGAGTACATGACGGCCGACCGCCGCGGCTTCTGGGAGGAGCGCGGCTACCACAACATCGGTGACCCGTGGAGCGAGCAGCGGTACTCCTACCAGGAAGAGCCCGGGGACGGCCCCGAGCTCTGACCTGACGGCTCCCGGGCCGGGCCGGTGGCCCGCCGCCCGCTTCCTCAGTGGTGGTACTGGTGCACCACCGCGTGCCCCTTGCCCCGGCCGATCATCCACTTGTTGACCGGTGTGGTGGCGACGAAGGCGACGGCGAGCGAGATCGCGAGCGCGCCCCAGAACAGCGTGTCGGCGAGCGTGGCGTCCATGGCGCCCGGCCACAGCGCGATCACTCCGTTGTCGATCAGCTCCATCACCGCGATGGACAGGGTGTCGGCGGCGAAGGCGACCCGCAGGGCGGTGCCGAGGTCGACGCCCGCCTTCAGGATGGAGCGCAGGGTCAGCGTGTAGCCGAAGAAGAAGGCCAGGACGATCGCGAGCACCATCGTCGCCATGTTGCCCCAGCCGAGTGCCGTGCCGATCACCATGCCGAGGATCTCGCCGATGGCGCATCCGGTGAGGCAGTGCAGCGTGGCCCGTGCGGCCATGGCCCAGTCGACCTTGCCTGCGCTGTGGGTGGAGTGGCCAGTGTGGTCTGCGTGACTGGCGTGATCTGAGTGGTCTGAGCGGTCCGCGTGGGTCGAGTGGTCCGCGTGAGTCGAGTGGTCCACATGAGCCGCGTGGTCCGTGTCGTGGCCGTGCCGGCCGTGTTGGCCGTGGTGTGTGTCGTGCTGCATGGCGATCCCCCAAAGCCGAGTAACGGTTCCTGCCGACAGCAGGAACCGTATACCCCTACGGGGTATTCCTCAACGGGGAATCACATGGGGAATCAGCTGTCGCGCAGCCCCTTCAGCCGTGCCACGTCCGCAGCGTGGCCTTCCTTGCCGCCCGGCGTTTCGATGATCAGCGGTACGCCCTCGGTCGCCGGATGCGAGAACAGCTCACGGAAGGGCTCCTCGCCGATGTGCCCGGAGCCGATGTTCTCGTGCCGGTCCTTGTGGGCTCCCACCACGTCCTTGGAATCATTGGCGTGGATCAGTTTCAGCCGGCCCTCGCCGACCGTCGCCACCAGCAGGTCCAGGGTCTGCCGCATGCCCTCCGGGCCGGTCAGGTCGTGGCCCGCCGCGTAGATGTGGCAGGTGTCCAGGCAGATGCCGAGCTTGGGGTGGGCGTCGAGCGCGTCGAAGTACGGGCCGAAGTCCCAGGTCCGCGAGCAGAGCGAGAACCCCTGCCCGGCGGTCGACTCCAGCAGCAGACACGGGTCGTCGTCGTGGGTCAGCTCGTCCAGGAGCGGCCGCATGTGCGTGCGTACCTGCGCGAGGGCCTGCTCGCGCGGCCGGCCGCCGGTCGCCGATCCGGTGTGCACCACGACGCCCAGGGCGCCGATCTCACGGGCCCGGCGCAGCGAGTGGCGCAGCGACTCCACGGACTTCTCCACGGTCGCCTCGGTGTGCGACCCGAAGTTGATCAGATACGGGGCGTGGACGTACGCCGGTATGGACGCGTCGGCGCACTCGGCGCGGAACTGCTCGTCCTGGGCCGGATTGCCGACGGGTGTCGCCCAGCCGCGCGGGTTGGCGACGAAGACCTGGACGGCCTCCGCCCCCATCTCGCGGGCGTAGGGGAGGCCGACCTTGGCGAGGCCGCCGGCCACCGGGATGTGGCCGCCGACTGGGTTGCGCATATGGATCTAGAGTCCCTTGGTCTTGATGGTGATGGTGCTGCCCTCGGGGGCCTTCTCGCCGCCGTCGACGGACTGGCTCGCGATGGTGTCGCTGAAGGACAGGAACGGGCGGTCGACCTTCACCTCGAAGCCCGCGGCCTCCAGCTCGCCGGTGGCCTCGTCGACGTCCTTGCCGGTGATGTCCGGGACGTCGATCATCCGCGGCCCGTCGGAGACCGTGAGCGTGATGGTGTCGCCCTCGGCGGCCTCGGAGCCCGCGCCCGGCGACTGCCGGGCGATGTCGCCCGCGACCTCGGGGGAATTGACCCGGTCGGGCAGCACCTTGGCCTTCAGCCCCTCGTCCGCCAGCGCGGCGGTGGCGTCCTCGACGGACAGCCCGCTGACGTCGGGGACGTCCACCGGAGCGCCCTTGCTGACATGGAGGGCGACCGCCGTGTCCGGGTGGCGCTCGGTGCCCGCCACCGGGTCCGTGCGGATCACGTCGCCCCGGACCGTCTCCTCGTTGAACTCCTTGGTGATCATGCCCGGCACCAGACCGGCCTTCTTCAGCTCCTGCCTGGCGTCGGCGATCGAGAGGTCCCGGAGGTCGGGCACCTTCACGATCTCGGGGCCGCGCGAGACGACGATCTTCACCGCGTCGTTGCCCCTGACGCGGTCGCCGGACCCCGGGTCGCTGCTGATGACCTTGCCGCGCTCCACGGTGTCGCTGTAGGCCCGGTCGACGTCCTTGAGCTCCAGACCGGCCTTCGTGAGCCGCTGCCGGGCGTCCTTCTCGGTCTGGCCGAGCAGCGAGGGGACCCGGGTGAACTGTCCGGAGTTGATGTACCAGACACCGGTACCGATCCCCAGCGCCAGCAGCACGGCGACGACCAAGGCGATGACCGAGCGCCTCGGTCCGCGGCGGCGCCGGTCCTCCGGCGTGGTCCGAGGCGGCACCGGCGGAGGCATCTCCAGCCGGCTGGTGTGGTGCGAGACGCCCTGCCCGGCCGGGAGCAGCCGTGGGATCACGCTGGTGCGGTCCTCGGCGGCGTCGTGCACCTCGGCGGTGGCCTGCGGCGGTACGGCGTCCAGCTGGGCGTCGGTGAGGCCGGAGCGGGCCGCACGGGTCTCGGCGAGCAGCGCCACCGCGTCGAACGGGCGGGCCTCGGGATCGCGGGCGGTGGCGCTCGCCACCAGGCCGTCGAGCTCGGCCGGGAGCCCCGGGACGGCGGCCGACGGCGACGGCACGGCCTCGTTGAGGTGCTGGTAGAGGACCTGGGCGGGGGTGTCGCCGCCGTGCGGCTTGGAGCCGGTCAGCATCTCGTACAGGACGACACCGCAGGCGTACACATCGGTGCGGGTGTCCGCGGTGCCGTTCTCTATCTGCTCGGGGGCGAGATAGGAGACCGTGCCCAGGATGGACCCGGTGGTGCTGGTGACGGCGCCCACCGCGCGTACGAGCCCGAAGTCGGCGACCTTGACCCGGCCGTCGTCCCCTATCAGGACGTTCTCCGGCTTCATGTCGCGGTGCACGAAGCCCGCCCGGTGCGCGGCGCCGAGCGCGGCGAGGACCGGCTCCAGGATGTCCAGGGCTGCCCTCGGCTGGAGCGCGCCGCGATCGCGCAGCACGTCGCGCAGGGTGCAGCCCGCGACGTACTCCATCGCGAGGTAGACGTACTGCCCCTGGGCGCCCTGGTCGAAGACCGCGACCACATTGGGGTGCGCGAGCCGGGCCACCGACTTGGCCTCGCGGATGAAGCGCTCGACGAACGAGGCGTCGGTGGCCAGCGCCGGGTGCATCACCTTGAGGGCGAGCACCCGGTCGAGCCGGGTGTCCACGGCCCGGTAGACCGTGGCCATGCCGCCCACGGCGATACGGGCATCGACGCGGTAGCGGCCGTCGAGCAGCTGCCCGACGAGAGGGTCCTGGAGGGTCGTATCCACGCAGGCGAGTCTACGAGCCGCCACGGACACGGCCCACCGGCCGGGGCGGACCCGGGGCCGTACTGCAGCCGAGCCGTGACAGGGACATGCGATCCACCTCCGTACCGGCGGCTCAGAAGGCCGGCCGCTCCGGGTCCAGCACCGCCCGCCCCTCCACCGGCGACGACGCCTCCGCGAAGTGGCGGCGCGGAATCCGGCCGGCCCGGTACGCCAGCCGCCCGCCCTCCACCGCGTGACGCATCGCCGCGGCCATCAGCTCGGGCTCCTGGGCCCGGGTCACCGCGGACGCCAGCATCACCGCCGCGCACCCCAGCTCCATCGCGAGCGCCGCGTCGGAGGCCGTCCCGGCGCCCGCGTCGAGGATCACCGGCACCCGGGCCTGCTCGACGATCAGCCGGAAGTTGTGCGGGTTGCGGATACCGAGCCCGGAGCCGATGGGGGAGCCGAGCGGCATCACCGCCGCGCACCCCACGTCCTGGAGCCGGCGCGCCAGCACCGGGTCGTCATTGGTGTACGGCAGCACGGTGAAGCCGTCGTCCACCAGGATCTCCGCGGCGTCCAGCAGCTCGATCGGATCGGGCAGCAGGGTCCGCTCGTCGGCCACCACCTCCAGCTTGATCCAGTCGGTGCCGAGCGCCTCGCGGGCCAGCCGGGCGGTCAGCACGGCCTCGCCCGCGGTGAAACAGCCCGCCGTGTTGGGCAGCACGCGGATGGAGAGCCGCTCCAGGACGGAGAGCACCGAACCCTGCACGGTCGGATCGAGGCGGCGCATCGCGACGGTCGTCAGCTCGGTCCCGGAGGCGGTCAGGGAGCGCTCCAGCACGTCGAGGCTCGGCGCCCCGCCGGTCCCCATGATCAGCCGGGAGCCGAACGTGGTGTCGCCGAGGGTGAAGAGGTCGTCCGACATGATCAGCCTCCCTGGACCGCGGTCAGGACCTCGACGCGGTCACCGTCGAGGAGCGCGGTGGCGGACCACTGGCCGCGCGGTACGACGGTCTCGTTGACGGCGGCCGCGACACCGGAGTGCGCGGTGGTGAGCGTGGCGACGAGAGCCGCCAGGGTGGTGCCCCCGGCGAGGCGTCGGACCTCGCCGTTCACGGAGACGGAGAGGGCGGCCGCCCCGGAGGGCGGTGCGGGCTCGGTCATGCGGGCTGCTCCTGACGTACGGAGGCGGCGGAGGAGAAACGGTGCGGGGTGAAGGGACGGGCCGGCTCGGGCGGTTCGCCGCCGGTGAGGAACTCCGCCATGACGTCACCGGTGATGGGGGTGAGCAGCACGCCGTTGCGGTGGTGGCCGGTGGCGAGGTGGAGGCCGGGCAGGGCGGTGGGGCCGAGGAGCGGAGCGTTGTCGGGGGAGGCGGGGCGGAGGCCGGCCAGGGTCTCGGTGAGCGGCAGTTCGGTGATGCCGGGGACCAGTTCGTGGGCGTCGCGCAGCAGCTCGTAGACGCCGCCCGCGGTGACGGTGGTGTCCCAGCCCATTTCCTCGCTGGTGGCGCCGACGACCAGCTCGCCGTTCTCGCGCGGTACGAGATAGAGGTGGCCGCCCCGGACCACGGCCCGGACCGTGCGGCTCAGGAACGGCGCGTACCCGGCGGGCACGGTCAGCCGCACCACCTGGCCCTTCACCGGCCGGACCGGTGGCACCACCTCGTCCGGCAGCCCCGGCAGCCGCCCGCTGAGGCTGCCCGCGGCGAGCACGACCTGGTCGGCCGCCAGCTCCGTACCGTCGTTGAGCACCGCCCCGGCGGCCCGGTCGCCCGCCACGCTCAGGCGCTCCACCCAGCCGCGGTGGAAGACCACACCGGCCCGTTCGCAGGCGGTCAGCAGGGCGGCGGCCAGCCGGCGGGGATCGATCTGGTGGTCGCCGTCGACCCGGAGACCGCCCCGGACGCCCGGCGCGAGCATCGGCTCCAGGCGGCGGCACTCACGGCCGGTGAGCCACTCCGATTCGAGGCCGGAACGCTGCTGGAGGGCGTGCAGCTCCCGCAGATGGGCGCGGTCGTCGGAGTCCAGCGCGACGGCCAGGGTGCCGCAGGCGCGAAAGCCCGTCTCCCGCCCGCTCGCCGCCTCCAGCTCGGCCACGAAGGCCGGGTAGCGGGCCGCCGAGGCGACGTTGAGGCCGAGCAGCAGTTGTTCGCCGTAGTGGAGTTCGGTGACGGCGGCCAGCATGCCGGCCGCCACCCGGGCGGCACCGCCACCCGGTTCGGGGTCGGCGAGCGCAGTGCGCAGTCCGCGCTGAGCGGCCCGCCAGGCCGTCACCAGGCCGATGATCCCGCCCCCGATGACCAGGACGTCGGATCCGTTCCGAGAAGAACGCATGGGCTTCCGGCCCCTCCCTTCGCCGGCATGACCCGGATCAGGTTCGTACGGTCGGAGGCCGCCCAGCCTCCCTCTCAGCCCGGTGCGTCCGGGCTCCCGCGAGTGCTTTACGTTGGCCACCCTAAACCCAGTCCCATCGGACCAGTAGGGAGCGGCACCGTGGCCCGTTCGCTCGACGGACTCGTCCTCGCCCCGGTCGCCGACCAGGCGCCCGGCCAGGTCGGCACCCGTACCCGCTTCACGTACCACGAGGACGACGGCCGGATCTGGGCCGAGTACGCGGGCGGCGACGTGGTGCGCGGCCATCTCGTCGGCACCCGGGACGGTGACACCCTCGACTTCCGCTACGTCCAGCTGAAGCAGGACGGAACGACGTCCAGCGGCCACTGCGTCTCCACCGTCGTCGACCTCCCGGACGGCCGGGTCCGGCTGGACGAGCGGTGGGCGTGGGAATCGCAGGAGGGCAGCGGGGCGAGCACGGTCGAGGAACTCACCCTTTCCTGACGGTCCGTCAGGTGATTATGGTGTACGGGTGAGCGATCAGCAGCAGTCAGAGCAGCCGGACCGGCGGGCAGGACACCGCGTGGTCGTCGTCGGTGCGGGCATGGCCGGGGTGCAGACCGCGGTGGCCCTGCGGGAACAGGGCTTCACCGGCCCCGTCACCCTGATCGGCGCCGAACCGCACCAGCCCTACGACCGGCCACCGCTGTCCAAGGCGGTGCTGCTCGGCAAGGCCGAGGACTCCGCCTTCGACATCGACTTCGAGGCGCTGGACATCGATCTGCAACTGGGCCGCGAAGTCACCGGAGTGCGGCCCGGCGCGCACGAACTGGACACCCCGGCAGGGCCCGTTCCCTACGACAGCCTGGTGATCGCGACCGGTGCCGAACCCGTCGTCCTGCCCGGCGCCGAGGGCGTTCCCGGCGTCCACCTGCTGCGCACCCTCGACGACGCGGCACGGCTGCGGCCGGTCCTCGACCAGCAGCACGGCGTCGTGGTCGTCGGCGCGGGCTGGATCGGCGCCGAGTTCGCCACCGCGGCCCGCGCCGCCGGCTGCGCCGTCACCGTCGTCGAGGCCGCCGACCGGCCCCTGGCGGGCGCGATGCCCGCGGAGGTCGCCGCCCCGATGGCCGCCTGGTACGCGGAGATCGGCGCCGAACTCCTCACCGGGGCCCGGGTCGAGAGCGTCGAGCCGGGCCGGGTGGTCCTCGCGGACGGCCGCACCGTCCCGGCCGGAGCGGTCGTCGTCGGAATCGGCGCCCGGCCCGCCACCGGCTGGCTGGCCGGCTCCGGAATCGCACTCGGCCCCGACGGATCGGTGACCGCCGACGGGGCGCTGCGCACCTCGGCGCCCGATGTGTACGCGGTCGGCGACTGCGCCTCGTTCCCCTCCGCCCGGTACGGCGAACGCCTGCTCGTCCACCACTGGGACAACGCGCTCCAGGGCCCGCGCACCGCAGCCGCCAACATCATCGGCGCGGCGGCCGGCGGCGCCCCGGAGCCGGTGACGTACGACCCCGTGCCGTACTTCTGGTCCGAGCAGTTCGACCGGTTCGTGCAGTACGCGGGCCACCACGGAAGCGCCGACACCCTGCTGTGGCGCGGCGATCCGGCCGGGCCCGCCTGGTCGGTGTGCTGGCTGCGCGACGGCGTCCTGGTCGCGGTCCTCGCCGTCGGCCGGCCGCGCGATCTGGCACAGGGCCGCAAACTCATCGAGGCGGGGGCGCGGCTCGATCCGGAAAAGGCCGGTGACCCGTCCGTACCGCTGAAGTCGGCGATCCGTCAGTAGGTGCACGGACAACGAACGTTGGTGTCCGTTGTCTGGACGACCCCTTGGAGGAAGGCAAAAATTAGTGCACTGTGCATCTTTTGGAGTGCTCATTTCATACTCTTCGAAGGATGCACATGTTCCGGCACAGATGGACCCGCGCGCTGCGTGGAGTCTCCGCGGCTTCGGCATTGACCGCCCTCGTCGGCGGCGGACTTGCCGCCCCGGCCTACGCGGGCGCCACGCCCAAGCCCGATTCCAACCCGGCCGTCGACTACCAGGACCCGATCGACGCGCTGCCGCCGGTCTCCCGTCCGGACACCAAGAGCTGCTCGGTGACGGCCGTCGACCACGACTTCGGCTACACCCTCGGCGGACCGCCGTACACCACCACGCTCACCCCGCCCAAGCGGTGCGAGGGGCCGTGGAACAAGGTCGTCCTCGACTGGTCGGGCAGCGTGAAGGGGCGCCAGTACGACCGCCTCGCAGCGGTCTTCATCGGTGGCGCCGAGGTCTTCCGCACCAGCACCGCCGAGCCCGACGACGACGGCATCAGCTGGCACGTCGCCAAGGACATCACCGACTTCGCACCGCTCCTCAAGGACCCGCAGAAGCTCCAGCTCGAACTGGGCAACGTTGTCAACGACACCTACACCGGGGTGTACAGGATCAAGCTGAAGATCACGTACTACCAGGCCGACAAGCGTCACCCGGCGGCCACCACGGCCGACCGCGTCGTCCCGCTCGGCAACACCGGCTCCGACAGCGCCCCCTGGATGAACGTCGGCAAGGGCGGCTCCACCCGCACCGAGGTCACCTTCCCGCGCAACCTGACCAAGGCGCGCCTGGAGGTCTACGCACGCGGTGGCGGCTGCGACGAGCAGTGGTTCGACGCGGTCCCCAGCGACCTGGCGGAAACCGCCCCCGACTACCTCTGCGGCGGCGGCCCCTACCGTGAGGTGCAGGTCGCGGTGGACGGACAGCCCGCCGGCCTCGCCCAGCCGTACCCCGTGGTGTACTCCGGCGGCATCGTGCCGACCCTGTGGCGCCCGATCCCGGCCATCGACCAGTTCAAGACCGAGGCGTACGACATCGACCTCACCCCCTTCGCGGGTCTGCTGGCCGACGGCAAGCCGCACGCCATCAGCATCACCCCGTACGGTGCGGCCGACGGCTGGACCGTCGACGGTTCGCTCTTCCTCGACACGGACGCGCACGCGTCCCGCACGCGCGGCAGGGTGACCACCAACACCCTCAGTCACGCCCCGGTCGTGAAGACCGTACAGACCCCGGGCGAGGACGGTTCCACGGACGTCTCCGTGTCGACCGGCCGCTCCTGGAAGATCTCGGGCTATGTCGAGACCTCGAAGGGCCGGGTCACCACCACCGTCGAGCAGGACTTCTCGTACAGCAACGAGGACACGGTCTCCAGGACCGGCCGGCAGCAGACGGTGCACCAGCGCGACCACGGCGCCACCACGGTGACGACGAGGACCGGCGGACGCACCGAGGCCCGGCGGCACGCCTGGTCCTACCCCATCGACGTCGACATGGACATCCCGTTCTACGGCGACTACAACAACTACGACCTGAGGGCCGCCGTCACCCAGCGCCGGGTGCTCCTCGACACGTCCAGGAAGGGCTCCGCCCACGCGTGGCGCACGGACGCGGTCACGGACGACACCGTGGACTCGACCGGCAGTCTCGCCCGTGAGAACGGCGCGGTCCGGGCCGCCGACGGCGCCTCGTCCGAGAAGTACCGGGGCACCACGGACACCGGAGCCTGCTACTCGCGCTCCCTGACGACCGCGCACGGCTGGGTCACCGGCGACCGGCAGAGCCACTGCCGCCTCGCCGACGTGGTCCGCGAGGCCCTGAAGGGCTGAGTCCAGGTATCGGCTGTCAGCGCGGGATGGCAGGCTTGTCCTCGTGACCGAGATTGACGCAAAGATCGATGCTCTCGTCCCCGACTGGCTGCACCTGCCCGACATCGCCGAAATGCTCGGTGTCGAGGTGACGCGCGTGCGGCAGCTGGTCAAGGAGGGCCAGCTGATCGCCGTACGACGTGGTGAGAACCGGACGCTCCAGGTGCCTGCCGCCTTCATCGACGGCGACAAGGTGGTCAAGGGCCTCTCCGGCACCCTGACGCTCCTGAGGGACGACGGCTACAACGACGAAGAGATGCTGGAGTGGCTCTTCACTCCCGACCCGACCCTGCCGGGCACCCCCGCCCAGGCGCTGAGCGAGAATCGCGGCACGGAGGTGAAGCGCCGCGCCCAGGCGCTCGCCGTCTGACGACCGGCCGTATGCGGGGGGCGGGCCGCGCGACACCGCGTGGCCCGCGCCCCGCACCGTCCGGCGGCAGCCGCTCCACCACGCTCTCCCAGGGGGAACCGCACCATGTCCACGCCTCGCGCGCTGCTGTCCGACGCCCGGCTCTATCTGTGCACGGACGCCCGCAGGCGTCAGGGTGACCTCCCTGAGTTCCTCGACGCCGTCCTCGCCGCGGGAGTGGACATCGTCCAGCTCCGCGACAAGGGCATGGAGGCGGCCGAAGAGCTCGAACACCTGGCCGTCCTTGCCGACGCGTGCCGGCGCCACGGCAAGCTCCTCGCGGTGAACGACCGGGCCGACGTCGCCCATGCCATCGGCACCGACGTGCTGCACCTCGGCCAGGGGGACCTGCCGGTGCCCGCCGCCCGCGCCGTCATCGGCGAGGACGTGGTGATCGGCCGCTCCACACATGCCCGGTCCGAGGTCGACGCGGCCGTCGCCGAGCCCGGCGTGGACTACTTCTGCACCGGCCCGTGCTGGCCCACCCCGACCAAGCCCGGACGCCACGCCCCCGGCCTGGACCTGGTGCGGTACGCCGCCTCGCTCGACCAGCCGCGCCCCTGGTTCGCCATCGGCGGGATCGACGCCGGCAATCTCGACGAGGTGCTGGACGCCGGGGCCCGCCGGGTCGTCGTCGTCCGGGCGATCACCGAGGCCGCCGACCCGGCCGCCGCCACCGCCGACCTGGCCAGGAGGGTGCGGGCGCGCGTCGCGGAGTGATCCGGCGGACCTGCCGGAGGCGATATTTGGCCGACTGTCCGAGGGATGGACAAACAACCAGTCAATTCGGGCAATTCGCACTGGTCCGGTCCATCGGCCGTCGCGCTCTGGTTAACCTGCCGGTATGGCCCTTGGCACACCATCCACCAGGACAGATCACGCGCGCACGGTGCGTGAGCTTCTCGCGACCGGCAAGACCTCGTACTCGTTCGAGTTCTGGGCGCCCAAGACTGAGAAGGGCGAGCGGAACCTCTGGAACGCGCTGCGCCGGGTCGAGGCGGTGCGGCCGAGCTTCGTCTCCGTGACCTACGGGGCCGGTGGCTCCACCCGGGCCGGGACGGTGAAGGCCACCGAGCAGATCGCGGCCGATTCCACCCTCACCCCGGTCGCCCACCTCACGGCGGTCAACCACTCCGTCGCCGAGCTGCGCAACATGGTCGGGCAGTACGCGGACGCCGGGATCCGGAACATCCTCGCCGTGCGCGGAGACCCGCCGGGCGACCCGATGGGCGAATGGATCAAGCACCCGCAGGGCGTGCGGTACGCGGCCGATCTCGTCCGGCTCATCAAGGAATCCGGTGATTTCTGCGTCGGCGTCGCGGCATTTCCCGAGATGCACCCGCGATCGACCGACTGGGACACCGACATCCGGCATTTCGTGGACAAGTGCCGCGCCGGTGCCGACTATGCGATCACCCAGATGTTCTTCAATCCGGAGGACTATTTGCGTATGCGTGACCGAGTGGTCGCTGCGGGTTGCGAAACCCCGATCATTCCCGAAGTCATGCCGCTGACCAGCGTCAAGCAGTTGGACAGATTCGCGCAGCTCAGCAACGCGTCTTTCCCCTCGTCCCTGAAAGAACGCATCCTCGCCGCCAAGGACGATCCCGCCGCTGTACGCTCCATTGGCATCGACTTCGCAACGCAGTTCTGCGCGAGGCTGCGATCCGAGGGTGTGCCCGGACTGCACTTCATCACGCTCAACAACTCGACTGCGACGCTCGAAATCTACGAGAATCTCGGACTGCACAAGCAGTCGTGACCGGCCGTACCCGCCGCGACCCGGGCGGTGGCCGTAGGAGGGGGCGGGCATGGGCTGGACGGTCCTCTACATCGCGTTCGGAATCGTCGCGCTGTGGCTGCTCGGCGAGGTGCTCCTGCAGTACAAGGCGCGCCTTCGATGGCGGCTGCTCGCCTTCGCGGGCTTCGGCATCGTGGTCGTCGGCGTGCTGATGCCGTCGGTGTTCGTCATCGTCCTCGGCACGATCGCCTTCGCGACCGGCCAGACGTACGTCACGCTCTCCTTCCGGCGCGGCTTCTCCACCGGCTGGGCCATAGGGGGCAGCCCCGGCGAGAGCCGTCGTCGACGCGGCGGCGGCGACCGGGAGGGCCGCGGGCCCACCCTCCAGGTGTCGGACCTGGAGATGGCGTACGACGAGGGGGCCCCGCAGCCCTCGGCCCCCGGAACCCCGCCCCCCGGGCCTCCGGCCGCCGCGGTCTACGAGCCCGAGCCGATGCCGGACGACACCGGGCAGTACGGCATCTACTCCGACCACCACCGGTCCCGGCAGGAGCAGCCCCAGCCCCAGTACGCCGCCTACGACCCGTACGCCGAATCCGCCGCGTACGGTGCGCCGGGCCAGGGCACCTACGCCGGCCAGGGCCAGGACAGCTACGCCGGCCAGGACGCCTACGCCGGGCAGGACCCGCTCGCCGGTCAGTACGACTACGGCACCGACCGGCAGCAGTACGCCGCCTACTCCGACCCGTACATCGGGACCGGCACCACCGGTGGCTCCCCGCAGTACGACGCGTACGACAGCTACGGCAACGGCAGCGGCAACAACTACGACGGCAGCAACAACCACGACAGTTTCGGTGGCCGGCAGGAGTACACCGCCGACCCGTATGCCCAGCAGTACGGCCCTGATACTCCGCCGGGCGGTGTCTGGGTGCCGCAGCAGCGCGAGGGCGAGCAGTACCCGGTCGCACCGCCGGAGCCGCCCGCGCCGCCCGCCCCGTACCCGAACGGCTACAACAACGGCAACGGCTACGACGAGCAGCAGTACCGCTACTGACGGCGGGCCGGCCGCCCGGGTCCGCCGGACCGCGGCCGGGCCCGGCCACCGGCTTTCCGGGTCACTGCGAGCCGCGGAAGCCGTCGCCCTCCACGATCAGCCCGGCGACCAGCGCTCCGGACATGCCCGCGTGCGCGAGCCCGCCGCCCGGGTGCGACCAGCCGCCCGCGGCGTATAGCCCCGGCAGCCGGGTCCGATTGCCCGGGTGCAGATACGCGCCGCCCGCCCCGGCCAGCGCGGGCGCGGGCACCGAACCGCCCTCGGCGCCGGTGTCGGCAGCCGTCTCGGCCGGCGTCCGCACCTCGGCCCGCAGCAGCCGCTCCCGTATCCCGGGCACGGCCGCGGCCGCCGCCTCGATCAGCGAGTCGGCGTACCGCTCGCGCACGGCCGGGTCCGCCCAGTCCACCGCGCCGTGCGGGGCGACCGTCGCCATCAGCGTCACCGCCTCGTGGCCGTCGTCGGGGCGGGTCGACGGGTCGTCAGGGCGCAGCACCGTCACCGTGGGACGCTCGGCGAGCCGGCCGCCGAACAGCGCCTCGCGCTCCGCCGCACCGTCCGCCGCGTGCACCACCGTCCGGTGCACGGCATCCGGGGACCGGGCGCCGCGCAACGAGAGCAGAACCATGAACCGGCCCGGCACCACCCCCTGCTCCGGCCCCGGCCGCACCGTCACGTCACCCTCCTGCCGAAGCTCCTGACCGGGCACCAGCCCTGCCCACGGCCGGGCCCCCAGCACCACATGACCGGCCTCCGCGACCGTCCCGTCCACGAGCTCCACGCCCGCCGCCCGGCCGTCCTTCTCGACGACCCGGGCCACCTCGACGCCGAAGACGAACACCACCTTCCGGGCCAGGCACCGCTCGTACACGGCCTGCGCCAGGGCCCGCATCCCGCCGGAGACGTACCAGCTGCCGAACGTCTCCTCCATGTACGGCAGCAGGGCGGCCGCCGCCGGTGCGCGCAGCGGGTCGAGCCCGTACGACAGGGCGTACCCGTCGAGGAGCGCGGCCAGCCGGGGGTCCGCCAGCTCCCACGCGCCGATCTCCGCGACCGTGCCCGCCTGCCGGGCGGAGCGCAGCAGGCGGCGCTGCCGGAGCGCCGGATACGGATCGCGGCCGAGCACCTGCCAGTCGGAGCGCAGGGGCTCCTCCAGGAGCGGACGCCGGGACCGGTCCCAGGCATCGCGCGCCCGGTCCAGGAACCCGCCCCAGGCCGCTCCCGCACCGCCGCCGAGCGCGCCGTCCAGCGCGGAGACGACCCCGGCCCGTGAGGCGTTCGGCAGCGAGACCGCCGTGCCGTCGGCGAACAGATGGCGGCTCGCCGGATCGACCTGGGTCATGGTGACGCACCGCTCCAGCGGCTCCTTGCCGGTCTTCACGAACAAGTCGCGATAGACGGCGGGCAGATGCAGCAGCGCCGGACCGGTGTCGAAGGCGAAGCCCTCATGGGCATACCGGCCGACCGAGCCGCCGAAGGTCTCCGACCGCTCGTACACCGTCACCCGGTGGCCTGCCACGGCGAGCCGGGCGGCCGCCGCCATCGCGCCCATCCCGGCGCCGATCACCGCAATACGTGCCATGTCAGTGACCTTAACGGCCACCACCGACAGTCACCCCGGTGGCCGGGGAGAACCTGCTCCGGCCAGGCGTTTCTCCTCCCGCCGCTGGGCCCTGCGGCGCATGAACCGGCGGATTCTGGAGGCCAGGAAGGCCACCATGACGATGCCCAGCAGCAACAGCGTCCCCGCGATGACCGCGGCCGCCACCGGATGGAATATCGCGAAGGTGACGATCCCGGCGACGCCCAGGTCCTCGGCGATGCTCACGGCGATATTGCTGAACGGCTCGGGGGAGGAGTTGACCGCCATCCTGGTGCCCGCCTTCACCAGATGGCTCATCAGCGCGGTGGAACCACCGATCGCCGCCGCCGCGAGCTCCGGCAGCGAACCGCTCTCGCCGGCCAGCAGCGCGGCCACGACGGCACCGGCGAGGGGCCTGACGACGGTGTGCACCGAGTCCCAGACCGAGTCCACGTACGGGATCTTGTCCGCGACCACCTCGCACAGGAAGAGCACACCGGCCACCACGAGGACATCGGTGCGTTGCAGCGACGCGGGCACCTCGTCGCTCAGACCGGTGACGCCGAACAGGCCGAGCAGCAGGGCCACCGCATAGGCGTTGATCCCGCTCGCCCAGCCGCTCGTGAATACCAGAGGAAGTACGGACACGGACGCGATCGTAACCAGATGGCGTAACGCCGGGGGAGGGGTTCGGTGCGCAGCCCTGAGTATCCGTACCTAGGCGAGGAGATGAGTAGGTGTGCGGATGGGTTCCCACCTGCGCGGACGGGAGAGTGGAGCCCACGGAGAGGGCGCGGCTCCGCACCGCCGGCACGGGGCGGCGGAACGGTCGCGGCGCTCCCTCCGGTACGGGGGAGTACCACGGAGAGCTTGTGGACCACGGGGGAGAACGAGGTCACGGGGGAAGGCTCTCCGGCAGCACGGAAGACGCCGGTCCGGCGCAGGCTCGGGGGGATCGAGCCTCGCCGGACCGGCGTTTTTTCTGCGCTGCCGGGCCCTGGCCCCGGAAGGTCAGCGCCCGCTGACCCGCCCGTGCAGGAGCAGCGACAGCGCCGAGTGCACATCGTCGATCGAACGCTCCGGCTGGAACGCCTGCCAGTCCAGGGCCGCCACCAGCACCATGCCGACCAGCGCGGCAGCCGTCAGCGGGATGTCGATCTCCTCGCTCAGCTCACCGTTGCCCACACCCTCGCGCAGCACCTGCTCGACCACCGCGACGGCTTCCTGACGCACCACCAGGAGGGTGCCCTGCCAGGCCCGGTTGGTGCGCCACAGCTCCGCGACGTACAGCTGGGTGAAGGAGGGATAGCGGTCGATGAAGACCAGGCCGGCCCGGATCATCGCGTCCAGGGCCTCGACCCGGGTGCCGCCTTGCTCCCCGGTCTCCTCGGCCGCGGAGCGCAGCGAGGCCGTCAGCAGCCCCACGCCGTGACGCAGCAGCTCCTCGAAGAGCTCGGTCTTGCTCTTGAAGTTGTAGTAGACCGTGCCCTTGGCGACCCCGGCGCGCTCGGCGATCTCGTCCACCGTGGTCGCCGAGAAGCCCTTCTCGGCGATGAGGGTCACGGCCGCTTCGTAGAGCTTCTGCCGGGTGGCCCGGCGCCGCGTGGTGCTGCTGCTTTCCATGCCCCCGATTCTCACAGGTTCCGGCGTGCTCACAGGCTCAGTTCCGGGTGGAGCCGGTCCAGGGTCCACACCTGCTTGCGGCGCGCAGCCACCGCGGTCAGGGCGAGCGCCCCCGCCGTGAAGGCCAGCAGCACCGCGCTGCCCTGCCAGACCGGGCCCAGGTCGCCACCCGTGATCAGCCGGCGCAGCCCCTCGACGATGTAGCTCATCGGCAGATAGGGGTGGATCGCGTTGAAGAAACCGGGGCTGGTCTGGACGGGATACGTTCCCCCGGCCGAGGTCAGCTGGAGCATCAGCACCGCCAGTACGAGGATCCGTCCCGCGGCTCCGAACCGGGCGTTCAGCCACTGCACGATGGCTGCGAAGCAGCAGGTCACCAGTGCCAGGAAGCCGACCGTTCCGGCGGCGCGGGCCATCTGCAGACCGAGCCCCCAGTGCAGTACCGACATCAGCGCCGCCACCTGGAGCAGACCGATCGCGGCCACCGGCAGCCAGCCCGCGAACGCGATCCGCCAGGCGGAGGCCCCGGCGGCGAGCGCGCGCCGGTTGAGCGGCTGGATCAGCATGTAGGCCACCATCGCGCCGACCCAGAGGGAGAGCGGGATGAAGTACGGCGCGAAGCCGGTGCCGTAGTTGGGGGCCGCGTGCAGCGACTGGGAGGCCAGCTGAACCGGGTCGGCCATGACCCCGGTACGGGCGTCGCGGTCCTTCTTGTCGTAGTCGGGGATCTCGCCGACGCCGTCGTTGAGTCCCTCGGCCAGGGTGGTCGAGCCGTCGCCGAGCCGGATCAGCCCGCTGTCCAGGTTCGTGGCGCCCTTCTTGAGGTCGCTCACGCCGGAGTCCAGGTCGGCTGAGCCGGTCCTGGCCGTGGTCAGGCCGGTGTGCAGGTCGTCGGCGCCCTTGGCGACCTTGTGGGCGCCGGAGTTGAGCGCGTTGATCTTCTTGACCGCGGACTCCAGGTCCTTGTCCAGGTGCGGGGCGCGCTCGGCCAGGTCGTCGGCCTGCCGCTGGAGGGTGGTCAGCTGGTTGCTCAGCTTCTTCAGGTCCCCGTTCTGGTTCGTGATCAGTACGTTCACGTCGTCGGCGACCTCCGCGACATCGGCCGCCGCGGTCATGGCGCGCTTCAGCGGCGGGCAGAGATCGGGGTCGGCGGGCTGCTGGTCCACGCAACTGGTGCGGTGGATCCCGGCCAGGTCGTCGGAGGCCGTGTGGGCGGCGGTGGCCGCGGTGGGTGCCGCCTCGGCGAGCAGATCGAGGTTGTGCCGCACGGTCTTCGAGGTGTCGGAGACCAACTGGGCGGTGTCGCCGATCGACTTGCCGTTGTCCTTCAGGAACGGGCGGACGTCGGCCGCCACCCCGTTCACCTTGTCGGCGAGCTGCTGGGTGCCGTCGGCCACTTGCCGGGAGCCGGTCTCCAGGTCGCCCGCGCCCTTGTTCAGCTTGACGATCCCTCCGGCCAGCCGGCCGCTGCCGGCCTTGGCGTCCTTCAGCCCGTCCGCGAGGTCCTGCGACCCCTTCTTGGCCTTGCCGATGCCGCCCTTGAGGTCGTCGGCCCCCTTGGCGGCCTTCGCCGTCGCGTCGTGGAGGTCGGAGAAGCTGATGAAGATCCGGTCGTAGAAGCCGCGTGAGGCGTTGGTCGACGCGGCGGTGCGCACCTCGGAGAAGACCGTCCGGGAGATCTGCCCGACGATGTAGTTGTTGGCGTCGTTGGTCCGCACCTGGAGGGCGCCGGTCTCGGGGGAGTCGCCCGAACTGGACGCGATCTGCTTGCTGAAGTCCGACGGCATGGTGAGCGAGAGGTAGTACGTCCCGTCCTCGACGCCCTTGCCGGCCTCGGCGGAACTCACCTCGTGCCAGTCGAAGACCTTGGAGTCGAGGAGCTTGCCGGTGATCTCGTCGCCGGCCGCGATGTGCTTGCCGGCGGCGGTGGCGCCCTTGTCGTTGTTGACCAGTGCGACGGGGATCTTGTCGAGGCGGCCGTACGGATCCCAGAAGGACCACAGGTACAGCGCGCCGTAGAGCAGCGGCAGGAGCAGCAGTGCGACGAGCGCGGCGCGCGGCAGCTTCCCCCTGCCGAAACGCCTGAGCTCAAGCGCGGCCAGTCTCGGCGAACGCATCGGCCGTTCCTTCCTCGGTCGTGTTCTCCCCGGTCGGGTTCTCTCCGGTCGTGCCCTGCCCGGCCGCGTCTTCCCCGGCCGGCTTTCCTTCGGCAGCGGCGTCCGTGCGCAGGGTGATCGCGTCCTCGGGGGCCTGGCTGCAGACGGCGAGCACGGTCGTGCCGCTGTCCGCGACGGACCGCAGCAGCTCCCAGGCCTCGGTGCGTTCGGCGTCGGAGAGCTTGAGATCGGTGTCGTCCACCGCCAGCAGCCGGGGGCCGCCGATCAGCGCGAGGGCGATGGAGAGCCGCAGCGCCTCCAGCCGCTCCAGATCCCGTACGGAGGTCCGCTCGGCCTTGGGCAGGGTGGCCGGGTCGAGTCCGGCGGCGTCCAGCGCCGCGTCGATCCGTTCCTGGGCCGTGGCGGCCCGCTCGGCACGCGGGCGCAGCAGGGCGCGCAGCGAACTGTCGAAGCGGCGCTGCAGCAGGGCCCGTTCGCGCAGGTGCTCGGCGACGGTGAAGGCCGGGTCGAGCTCGCTGACCCCGGGGACGGGGCCCAGCGCGGCGATGCGGCGTACGGCGGCCATCTTGCGAGGCAGGCGCAGCCCGCCGATCTTCGCGTGGCCCTCGGTGGGGCGCATCCGGCCGGTGAGAGCGAGCAGCAGGCAGGTGCGGCCCGAGCCGGAGGGGCCCTCGATCGCCACCAGCGAGCCGGGCCCGGCATCGATCCCGATGCCTCGGAAGGCCCAGCCGCGCGGCCCCTTGAGGCCGAAATCCTCGGCGGTGACGGATGCCCCGTGCGGGCTGTCCACAGACCCTCCCCCTGTTTTGAACTGACCAGTCAGTTCAAAAAGGTAGCCCGAACTTGCGAACGAAGCAAAAGAGCAGGTCAGGGCGGGGTCGAGGTCGACTGTCAGTGGTGCCCCTCACGATGGATACATACGGCCACGGAGCCGTTACACGAGACAGGAGGTTTCGTCATGGCCCACTCGTCCGCAGCAGCCGCACCCCGGCGCCGCGCAGACGGCCCTGCCCCCTCACTGACCGGCCCGGCAAGCGATGTCCACCCCGTTCTGCGCCGCACCACGGCGCCGCCCGCCGCCCTCGATCTGCTCGCCAAGGCCCGCACCGGCCTCGACGAGGCCGCCGTTCTCGATGTGCCGAACGAGCGGTATGCCACCGCCCACCTCGCAGCGCTGCGCACCGCGGCCGCGGTGCTCGCCGCGCGGGCCCGTCCGGAGACGTCCGGGCGGCGCCGGGAGCGCATCCGCAGCGCCTGGGAGCTCCTGCCCGAAATAGCCCCCGAGCTGACCGAGTGGAGTGCGCTGTTCGCCTCCGGTGCCCGTCGCCGGGCCCGCGCGGAAGCCGGCATACCCGGCGCCGCGACCCGGCGGGACGCGGACGACCTGCTCCGTGACGCGGCGGTGTTCCTGCGTCTGGTCGAGCGGCTGCTGGTGCTCCAGCCGGTGCTCCCGCAGGCCAGGAGGGAGCGGCCCGACGCGGGATGACGGCAGCGGCGGCGTGAGGCAATAGGGTGGGCATTGCTCGTACCACCTGCACTGTTCACGCTCCGCCGTCCCAGGCGGCACCGTGCCGAGGAGTCATCTGCCGTGTCGGACCAGCTGCGCCCCCGCGCCTCCCTCCGTACCGCCGTGGTCTGGGAGGTCCTCAAGGACGCCCTCGACCACCGGGTGAAGGCGACCGGCAGGGACGCCCTGGATGTTCTGGACACCGGCGGTGGCACCGGCAACTTCGCGGTGCCGGTCGCCCGTCTCGGCCACCGCGTCACGGTCGTCGACCCCAGCCCCAACGCGCTCTTCGCGCTGGAGCGCCGCGCGGCCGAGGCCGGGGTCGCCGACCGGGTCCGCGGGGTCCAGGGCGACATCCACGGCCTGTTCGAGGTGGTCGAGCGCGGTGGGTACGACGCGGTGCTGTGCCACGGCGTCCTGGAGTACGTGGACGACCCGGCCGAGGGCGTACGCAATGCCGTTGCGGCGCTCCGGCCGTCCGGTGCGCTCAGCCTGCTCGCCGCCGGGCTCGGCGGTGCCGTCCTGGCCCGGGCGCTCGCCGGCCACTTCACCGAGGCCCGGCAGGCGCTCGGCGACCCGGCGGGCCGCTGGGGCGAGGGCGACCCGGTGCCCCGGCGCTACACCGCGGAGCAGCTCACCGAGCTGGTCTCCGGCGCCGACGTCGAGGTAGGCGCGGTCCACGGCGTACGGATCTTCGCGGACCTCGTGCCGGGCGTCCTGGTGGACACGGAGCCCGGTGCTGTGGAGGCCCTGCTCAAGCTGGAGTCCGCCGCGGCCGAGCTGCCCGCCTTCCACGCCGTAGCGACGCAGCTGCACGTTCTGGGCACGAAGCGCGCCTGAGCGCGGTCCGGTCCGGCCCGGTCCGGTGGTGGTAGCTCGGCCGTAGCGCTGCTGATCAGCGACGCAGCGGCAGACGGAGTACGCACCGGGCCCCCCGATCGGGGGCTTCGCCCCGTATGATCGGGGGACACCATCCGGCATGACGGATCGGAGGTTGGGGAATCAACGCCTCAGCAGCTGAGCCGTCGTGGCGGCCCGGACTGGCTGATGGGCAAGAAGGCGGGTTTCACGGGGGCGATTCCCTGCCTATCCTGGAAGGGCCGCATACCGGCCGCCCCCCGCGGCCGACGACGAGGAGGACTCCGTGCCGCTCTCGGAGCACGAGCAGCGAATGCTCGAGCAAATGGAGCGAGCGCTGTACGCCGAAGATCCCAAGTTCGCGACAGCGCTCGAGGGAAGCGGGCTGCGTACGTACACCCGGCGACGGGTCTACCAGGCGGTCGCAGGCTTCCTGGTGGGTATCGCGCTCCTCATGGCCGGAATGGTCGCCCAGCTCATCTGGATCAGCGTGGTGGGTTTTCTCGTCATGCTGGGCTGCGCGGTCCTTGCGGTCACTGGTTGGCGCAAGGCACCCAAGCCGGGCGAGCACCCGGCAGCCGGAGGCGGTGGCGAGCGCAGCCGGCCCAGGCAACGCCGGACCGTGATGAACCGCATCGAGCAGCGGTGGCAGCGCCGCCGCGACGAGCAGGGCCAGTAGGCCCTCGGACACACTTGGGTGAGGGGCGGCCGCGTCTTCGCGGCCGCCCCTCATGTGTGCCCGGGACCTTCATGTGCGCACCGGGCCATCACGTATGCCCCGGGCCGGTGAGTGCGGACGGACATCGGGCCGACCGGTCCGCGGGCGTGGCTTCGAGCAGGCGTGCTTGGGGGAGTCCCGGGTGCACCCGGAGCCGGGCGAAGGCCGCCGGACGGTCCGGGCCCGGCTGATGGAGCCGTGGGTCGGTCCGGGCACGGCTGATGGAGCCGTGGGTCGGTCCGGGTAAGGCTGATAGAGCCGCCGGTCGGTCCGGGAAAGGCTGATGGAGCCGCCCCGTGGCGGGGACCGGCGGCGGGCCGCAGACCGTCACGTCGCGGCCACGCCCCCGGTCGCCCCGGTCACCCCTGCTGGCGTGACGGGCGCCGCAGCCACCCGGCCCACCGGTCGCGGCCGAACACCGCAGCGCACCTGCCGGTGAAGGCCGCCCAGCGCTCCGATGCCGCCCAGATCACCCGAACGGCCGAGCGCGGTGCCACGATCGCCCGGATCCGGGTGAAGCGGTCGGCAGCTGCCCGCAGACCGGCTCGTACCGTCTCCACGTCCTCGGCAAGACCGGCGCTCGCCCGGGGCTCCGGGGCGTACAGCACCTGCTCCACCGCCCCGGCCACCCGGTGCACCGCCTCCGCCGCATCGGGTTCGAGCCGGCCCAGCCGCACCACCCGGTCCGCCGCCTTGCGCGGGGTCCGGGAGTCGTCCGGCTCGATGCCGTGGTCCCAGGCGGTGTCGGTGATCTCCTGCCAGGCCGCGAGCGTTCCGGCCGTCGCGTGCGACGGCGGGTGCGGCTCGATGCCCCGGCCCGTGGCGCCCTGCCCCGTCGGTGACACCGCGGACCGGCCGCGCACCGGCGTACGCCCGGCGGAGAGACCCAGCCTCCGCCTGCGTGCCCGCAGCCGCCAGAACAGCGGCAGCAGGGGCAGTGCGAGGATCACCACGGCGAGCAGGACCACACCGGCGACGGTGCTCGCCGGTGTCCCGGAGTCCGTCGGAGGCTTCGCGCCCTGTGCCGCCGGGCTTCCGCACTCGCCCTGCTTGCGCATCTGCGCCGGGCAGCTGTCCGGGACGGACGGCGCGATCGAGGGAGCCGCCGAGGGGCCCTTCTCGGGCTGGGCCGGGGTGTCCGTGTCGCCCGTGGGGGCATCCGGCTGGGTGTACGGCGGCGTGGTGCCCCGCGTCGGCGTCGGCTCGAAACGGGTCCACCCGACACCCTGGAAGTACAGCTCGGGCCAGGCATGCGCGTCACGCAGCCCCACCGTGACCGAACCGTCCGACTGCCCGGTGCCGGGGGTGAATCCCACCGCGACCCGGGCCGGAATGCCCAGCGTCCGGGCCATCGCGGCCATCGCGAAGGAGAAGTGGACGCAGAAGCCCTGCTTGTCCTTCAGGAACCGGCTGATCGCCGCGCTTCCGGTGCCCGAGTTCACCGAGGTGTCGTAGCTGAAGCCGCCCTCCGAGGCGAAGTAGTTCTGCAGTTTCACCGCCCGCTCGTAATCGTTGGCGGCGCCCCTGGTCACCTGGTCCGCGGTCTCCTCGACCACCTTCGGCAGCGAGCCGGGAACGCGGGTGTACTCGCGCCGCAGAGCGGCCGGCGCGGGGCCCGCCCCGGCGAGCTGCTCGGCGGTCGGTTCGACCATCAGACTGGAGACCCGGTACTGCGCACCGCGGGTCGTCTCGCCGCGGTCGCCCACGAGCGTCCGCCCCACCGGTTCGTACCGCCAGCGCCCGCTGATCGTGACCTCGGTCGCCGGGTAGGGGAGCGGCAGATAGGTCTGCTGGTACGAACGGGACGCGGAGATGTTCGACGTGATCTCGGTGACCGCCACGTCCGGGCCGAGGCCCTCCGGCTGCGGGAGCCGCTCGGGCACGTCCTTCAGCCGGCGCGTGGAGGGCCGCCACTCGCTCCCGTTGAACTGGTCCAGGGCCAGAATCCGCAGATAGAAGTCCTGCGGGGCACCGGAATTGGTGCGGTAGGACATCACCTGCCGGTCCTCCGGCTGGTTCAGGTTGTCCTGCAACGAGACCAGCGGGTTCACCGCGGAGATCGTGCCGCCGCCACCCTTGCCGCCCCCGCCGCCGCCCGTGCCGAACAGCATTCCGCCCTCGAGCGCGGGCAGTGCCGCCGGGACGATCAGCGAGACGCCCAGCGCCAGCGCGCCGATGCGCCGCCCGGTACGGACCGGGGCCGTCGGCCGGCTGCCCGAGAGCGCCGCACCGACCGCCGGACCTCCCGGGGACCTGGTGGCCGCGCCGGTGAAGACCCGCCCCCACTGGGAGAGCCGGTCCCGCCCCTCGGCCAGCAGGAGCAGCAGATAGCCACCGGCCGCCAGCAGGAACCAGAGCCAGTCGGCCCCGCCCCCGGACAGCCCAGCGGCCACCGAGTACAGCGCGAGGAGCGGCAGGCCGGCCGGGGCGGCGCTGCGGAACGTCACGGCGAGGGCGTCCACCGCCAGACCGACCAGCAGCACACCGCCGATCAGTATCAGCCGGATGCCGTCCGTCACAGGAGCGGGGGCGGCATACCTGCTGACGTCCTCGGTGCCCGACGTCAGCAGATGCGCGAGCCGCTGGACGGCCTCCGGGCCGGGCAGCAGACCGGCCATCGCCTGTTGCCTGGCGAACACCACCGTCAGCAGGACCAGCATGACCAGCGCCTGTGCCCCGACGACCAGCACGCGGGGAACGGGCGCCCGGCGGACCAGCGCCCCCATTCCGCTCTGGACCGCCAGCAGGAACGCCGCCTGCAGGATCCACCCGGCCGGCTCCACCAGCGGCAGCATCGAGGCCGCCGCCATCAGCGTTGCCGCAAAGGCGCACAGTGCCAGCCGACCACGACCGCTCATGACCATCCCCCGGAGAAACCCGTCGTGCCGCCGGTGGCGGACTGCACCGCCACACCCTGGTGCCCCGCCTGCTGCCAGTACCGGGCGAGCCCGGTCCCGGGCGAAACCGCCACGGCCGTCCACCCCGACTCCCGCAGCAGCCGCAGCCGCCGCTCGGTCGCCGCTTCCGCCCCGGCGGGCGGGACTTCGCCCTGTACCCAGTCCGTGCTGTCCAGCACGAACGCGACGGCGCCGCCGCTGCGCTGCCGCATGCGCGCGGCCACCGCCGCCTGCTCCTCGTCCAGATCACCGAAGAACGCGATCAGCAGCCCCTCGTTGCCGCCGCGCATCACGTCGTACGCGCGTGACAGACCGCTGCCGTCGGAGTGGTCGACCACCGCCAGGGTGTCCATCATCAGACCCGCCGAGTCGGCGGACTCCTGCGTCGATCCGGCGAAACCGCCCATGCCCTCGCCCGGCACCGCGTTCCCGTCGTCGGTCAGCAGCCGGACGGCGAAGCCGCGCTCCAGCATGTGCACCAGCGCGGACGCGGCCCCGGACACCGCCCACTCGAAGGCGGAGTCGGGCCCCGCCCCCTGGTAGGCGATCCGCCGGGTGTCCAGCAGCACCGTGCACCTGGCCCGCTGCGGCTGCTCCTCGCGGCGCACCATCAGCTCGCCGTAGCGCGCGGTCGAGCGCCAGTGGACCCGGCGCAGATCGTCGCCGTGCCGGTAGCCGCGCGGAATCACGTCGTCGTCACCGGCCAGCGCCAGCGACCGCTGCCGCCCCTCGCCGTACCCCGCGGCCTCGCCGGCCAGCCGCACCGGCGGCAGCGGCTCGGTCCGCGGAATGACGACGAGGGTGTCGTACGCGCTGAACGAACGGGTCAGCTCGCACATGCCGAAGGGGTCGCTCAGCCGCAGTTGCAGCGGCCCGAGCGGATAGCGCCCGCGCAGATCCGACCGCACCCGGTAGGACACCTCGCGGCGGCCGCCCGCCTCCACCCGGTCCAGCACGAACCGGGGCCGCGGCCCGAGAACGTAGGGCACCCGGTCCTGAAGCATCAGCAGCCCGGTGGGCATCCGCGACACGTTCTCCATCCGCAGGTGGACCCGCGCCTCCGAGCCCGCCGGGACCCGGGACGGCGAGAGCCGCCGGGTGCCCGCGACCCGGTAGCGGGTGCGGACGAGCACCACCACACAGACCATCGGCAGCGCGGCGAGCAGCAGCCCGACCCGCAGCAGATCCGCCTGCCCGAGCACATAGGCGCAGACCGCCGCGGCGATACCGGCGGCCAGGAAGGACCGCCCACGCGTGGTCAGCCCGCTCAGAGCCGCCCGCAGAGCGCCCTTCTCGCCGCCGTCGTCCGTTGCGGCCTGCCCCCCGGCGGCCATCACACCCGCCGTGCGCCGGGCTGCTGCCGGCCGTACGCCGCCCGGCCCGGCTGATGCTGCGGCTGCACCTGGGTGGCGCCGCCCGCGGTCGGAACCGGTGTCTGCTGGAGGATCTCCAGCACGACCTGCTCGGCGGTACGGCGGTTGAGCTGGGCCTGTGCCGTCGGCAGCAGCCGGTGCGCGAGCACCGCGACCGCCAGCGCCTGCACGTCGTCCGGCAGGCAGTAGTCCCGGCCGCTCAGCGCCGCGGAGGCCTTCGCCGCGCGCAGCAGGTGAAGGGTGGCCCGCGGCGAGGCGCCGAGCCGGAGATCGGGATGGCTGCGGGTGGCCGCGACGAGCTCCACCGCGTACCGCCGCACGGCGTCGGCCACGTGGACCGTCCGCACCGCGTCGATCAGCTTCACGATGTCGTGGGCGTGCGCCACCGGCTGAAGGTCGTCGAGCGGCGGGAGGCCGCCGTGCACGTCGAGCATCCGCAGCTCGGCGTCCGCACTCGGATAGCCGATCGAGACCCGCGCCATGAACCGGTCGCGCTGGGCCTCGGGCAGCGGATAGGTGCCTTCCATCTCCACCGGGTTCTGCGTGGCCACCACCATGAACGGGTCGGGCAGCTCGTAGCTGTGCCCGTCGATGGTGACCTGGCGCTCCTCCATGGATTCCAGCAGCGCCGACTGGGTCTTCGGCGAGGCACGGTTGATCTCGTCGCCGATCACGATCTGGGCGAAGATCGCACCCGGCTTGAATTCGAAGTCACGCCGCTGCTGGTCGAAGATGGACACACCGGTGATGTCCGAGGGCAGCAGGTCCGGTGTGAACTGAATGCGCCGCACCGAGCAGTCGATGGACCGTGCCAGCGCCTTGGCCAGCATCGTCTTGCCGACCCCGGGGACGTCCTCGATGAGGAGATGCCCCTCCGCCAGCAGTACGGTCAGCGAAAGCCGTACGACCTCAGGCTTGCCCTCGATCACACTCTCCACCGACCTGCGCACCCGCTCCGCGGTCGTGGTCAGATCTGTGAGGCTCGCTCGATCGTCATAGGTCGTCACCCGGCCCTCCTCGGCCCTGCCCCACGCTCACCTGGAGCGGTGGGGTACCCCATTCACGGGCCGACGCGCACGCAGCGGTCCGGCCCACCCCGAAACAGGGACACCCCCTCGGACACGTCCGGCGGGATGTCACACGCGCATTCTTGTTGCCGTTACCGCTTCGTGTCACTTGCCTGTGGACAACTGGGGGCGAAATGCCGGTTTCGGTGGGGTTTTCGGTTCCTGGGAGGTGGCGTCCGGGACGTCAGGAGGCGGGAAGGATCTCTCGCAGCAGGCCGGTGGTCACATCGAAGACGAAGCCGCGGACGTCGTCGGTGTGCAACAGGAACGGCGAGGTGCGCACGCGCTGCATCGACTGCCGTACGTCCTGGTCGGCGTCCTTGTACGCCTCGACCGCCCAGACCGGACGCTGGCCGACCTCCGCCTCCAGCTCCTGGCGGAATTCCTCGGTGATCGATTCCAGGCCGCAGTTGGTGTGGTGGATCAGTATGACGCTGCGCGTGCCGAGGGCCCGCTGGCTGATGGTCAGCGAACGGATCACGTCGTCGGTGACCACGCCGCCCGCGTTGCGGATGGTGTGGCAGTCGCCGAGCGCCAGGCCGAGTGCGTCGTGCAGGTCGAGCCGGGCGTCCATGCAGGCGACCACGGCGACGCGCAGCACCGGCTTGGCGTCCATGCCCGGGTCTTCGAAGCCGGCGGCGTACCGGACGTTCGCCTCGACGAGTCGATCGGTGACCGTGCCCCCGGAACGGGCCTGGTCGGCATCGGTCGCGGAGGGCCTGACGGGGGAGTGCGCGGAAGTCGACATGGCTATGACGTTAGCTCCCGCACCTGCTCCCGTAGCGCTGTGAGAAGGGACAAAGAACGTCAACGAGGCTTGTTGTGAGGTAACCCACAAGCTTCACAGTCGTTGCGTCGAGCGGGTGAACAGGGGGCCCGGCGACGCGCTGCCGGGTTGATTGCTCGGGAATCGATCGAATGGCAGGGTGGACTAAAGTGACGGGAAGTTACCGACACCCTGCACATTCCGAAGATTTCCCCTGTGTGTGCGGCGTACGTACGGGCCCGGCCCTCTCCCGCTCGCGGTCGGCCGACGCCCCTTCCCCGGCGCCGGCCCGCCTCCCCTTCTGAGCGGGCGGGGACCAGGCCGTACGTGCGGCCACACGGGACCTGAGCCTGAGAGGGCGCATGAGCCAGAGCCGACACGTCCCGGTGATGCTCCAGCGATGCCTGGACCTGTTGGCCCCGGCTCTGGAGGCGCCGGGCCCGCAGGCGCCCGTGGTCGTCGACTGCACCCTCGGCCTCGGCGGACACAGCGAGGCGCTGCTCGCCTCCTTCCCCTCCGTACGGCTGATCGGGCTGGACCGGGACAAGGAGGCGCTGCGGCTCTCCGGCGAGCGGCTCGCCCCGTACGGCGACCGGGCCACCCTGGTGCACGCGGTGTACGACGAACTGCCCGAGGTGCTCGACAGGCTCGGCATCCCCAAGGTCCAGGGCGTCCTGTTCGACCTCGGCGTCTCCTCCATGCAGCTGGACGAGGCCGACCGTGGATTCGCGTACGCCCAGGACGCCCCGCTCGACATGCGGATGGACCAGACGACCGGCATCGGCGCGGCCGAGGTGCTCAACACCTACCCGCCGGGCGAGCTGGTACGGATCCTGCGCGCGTACGGCGAGGAGAAGCAGGCCAAGCGGATCGTCTCCGCGATCGTGCGCGAGCGCGAGAAGGAGCCGTTCAGCAACAGCGCCCGGCTCGTCGAGCTGATCCGCGACTCGCTGCCCCAGGCGGCCAAGCGCACCGGCGGCAACCCCGCCAAGCGGACCTTCCAGGCACTGCGCATCGAGGTCAACGGCGAGCTCAGCGTCCTGGAGCGGGCCATTCCGGCGGCCGTCCAGAGCCTCGCGGTCGGCGGCCGGATCGCGGTCCTCTCGTACCACTCGCTGGAGGACCGGCTGGTCAAGCAGGTGTTCGCGGCGGGCGCCGCCACCACGGCGCCGCCCGGACTGCCGGTCGTCCCCGAGCGCTACCAGCCCCGGCTGAAGCTGCTGACCCGTGGCGCGGAGCTGCCCACCGAGGAGGAGGTCGCCGAGAACCGGCGGGCCGCCCCCGCCCGGCTGCGCGGCGCCCAGCGGATCCGCGAGGAGGAACGATGAGAGCCCGGCGTCCGGGAACCCGGAAACCGGTGACGTGCGGGGCGGCTGCGCGGTGAGCGGACCGGCCGGGCAGTTGAAAGGGCGTGCCGCGCGGCTCGCCCGGCTGATGCCGTCCGGGCCCAGCAAAGCGGCCCGTACACCCTTCGTGCTGCTGGTCGTGGTGCTGCTCGGCGGCGGCCTGATCACACTCCTGGTGCTCAACTCGGCCCTCAACGAAGGGTCGTTCCGGCTGAGCGAGCTGAAGAAGCGGACCACGGAGCTCACCGACGAGGAACAGGCCCTCCAGCACGACGTCGACAACTACTCCAAGCCGGACGCCCTGGAGCGGCGCGCCCGCGAGCTGGGCATGGTGCCCGGCGGCAGCCCCGCCTTCCTGAACCCGGACGGCACGGTCCGCGGCGTACCCGCCGAGACCACCGCCGAGCCCGCCCCGCCGCCGGCCCCGAAGAGCAGTGCGCCGGCGGCGCCCCCCGCCGCGGGCACCCGGCCCCGGTCCACCGCCCCGGCCCCGCCCGCTCCGTCGGCATCGGCCACGCCTTCGGGCGCCGCCGCGCGGCCCAGCACCTCCGCGACCCCGCCCGCCGGGACGCGTACCCCGGCAGACCAGCCCCCGACGAGCCCCGGCAGGTGACACAGTGCCGCCCAAGGAACCACCGCGCCGCCGGGTACCCGGCCCCGCACGCCCGCGCAGCGCCGCGGGCGGCCAGGGGCGCTCCCGCCCCGCCGCCCGCCGCTCCTCCCCGGCACCACGCCCCCGCGCGCCCCGCAACCGGAGTACGACCCCGCTGCGGCTCGGCAGCCCGCGCCCCCGGCTCCGCCTGGTCAGCCTCGCCCTGACGCTCGTCATGCTGGCGTTCGTCGTCCGGCTGCTCCAGGTCCAGGCCGTCGACGCCGCCGCGTACTCGGCCAAGGCCGAGGAGAACCGCTACCTCAGCTACACGATCTCCGCCGAGCGCGGCGAGATCACCGACCGCAGCGGGATCGCCCTGGCCACCAGCGTCGACGCGTACAACATCACCGCCGACCCCTCGATGTTCACGCCCGGGTTCAGCAAGGCCCCCGACGCGCCCCAGCAGGCGGCGGCGCTCCTCGCCCCGATCCTCGGCGCCGATGCCACCGAGCTGACCCGGAAGCTGTCCCAGAAGGGGCGCTACGTCGTCCTGGCCCGCCGGCAGACCCCGCAGGTCTGGAACCAGATCAAGGACCTCAAGTCCGTCTTCGCGGAGAAGGCGGGCAAGGACCGGGCGAACGGCGGCCCCGGAGCCAATGTGCTGGCCGGCGTCTTCCAGGAGGCGACCACCAAGCGGGTCTACCCCAACGGGGGTCTCGCCGCCGGGATACTGGGTTACGTCAACGCCGACGGCAAGGGCGCGGGCGGCCTCGAATCGCAGCTGGACAAGGAGCTCGCGGGCGAGGACGGCAAGATCAGGTACGCCCAGGCAGGCGGCCGCCGGGTGCCCACCGCGGGCACCGAGGAGGTCCCCGCCGTCCCCGGCGCCGACATCGAGCTGACCATCGACCGGGACATCCAGTGGGCCGCCCAGCAGGCCATCACCGACCAGGTGAAGAAGTCCAAGGCCGACCGCGGCTACGTGGTCGTCCAGAACACCAGGACCGGCGAGGTCCTCGCCATGGCCAACGCCCCCGGCTTCGACCCCAACGACCTCTCGCAGGCCGACGCGGCGACGCTGGGCAACGCGGCCCTCCAGGACGTCTACGAGCCCGGCTCCACCAGCAAGGTCATGTCCATGGCCGCGGTGCTGGAGGAGGGCGCCGCCACCCCCGGCACCCACGTCACCGTCCCCAACCGGCTGCACCGCGGCGACCGGCTCTTCAAGGACGACATCGACCACCCCACCTGGTACCTGACGCTCAACGGCGTACTCGCCAAGTCCAGCAACATCGGCACCATCCTGGCCACCGGCGAGCTGGGGAAGACGCAGGCCGAGGCCAACAAGGTCCTCTACTCCTACCTGCGCAAGTTCGGGATCGGCTCACCGACCGGTCTCGACTACCCGGGCGAGACCCCCGGCATCCTCGCCAAGCCCAAGGACTGGTCGACCTCGCAGCAGTACACGATCCCGTTCGGCCAGGGCCTCTCGCTCAACGCCATGCAGGCCGCCTCCATCTACTCGACGATCGCCAACGACGGGGTCCGTGTCGCACCCACTCTGGTACGCGGCACCAAGGACGCCGACGGCCGCTTCCAGGCCGCCGCCCCGCCCGAGCGGACCAGGGTGGTCAGCGCGAAGACCGCCAAGACGCTCGCCACCATGCTGGAATCGGTGGTCGGCGACGAGGAGGGCACCGGCACGAAGGCCAAGATCCCGGGCTACCGGGTGGCGGGCAAGACCGGTACGGCCAACCGGGTCGATCCGGTGCGCGGCGGCTACCACGGGTACACCGCGTCCTTCGCGGGCTTCGCGCCCGCCGACAACCCGCAGATCACCGTCTACTGCGCGATCCAGAACCCGACCAAGGGCAGCTACTTCGGCGGCCAGATCTGCGGTCCGATCTACAAGCAGGTCATGGAGTTCGCACTCAAGACCCTCCAGACCCCACCGTCCGGCAGCAAGCCAGCCCGGCTGCCGGTGTCCTTCGATCCCGGCGAGTGAACTCGGGGAAACCATCCAGTGACAACCATCACGCCCGATCCCGGGAACCGGAACGGGAACTACCAGAACCCCGGCCCCTCACTTCGCGAGAGGCCGGGTTCGCCCGGTACGCTCACCGCCGTGCCCCACGCTGATCAGTCCCAAACCACCCAGAAGGCCGCCCCTGTGAACTACCCGGGAGCGCCCCGTCCGGACCGGATCGGGCCGACCCCGCTCGGCGAACTGGCAGCCCGCCTGGGCGTCGAGCCGCCGGGAACCGGCGAAGTCACCGGCATCACCCACGACTCCCGGGCGGTACGTCCCGGCGACGTCTACGCGGCCCTGCCGGGCGCCCGCTTCCACGGCGCGGACTTCGCCGCCCAGGCGGCCGGTCTCGGCGCGGCGGCGATCCTCACCGACCCGGCGGGCGCCGAGCGCGCCGCCGCCACCGGACTTCCGGTGCTGGTCACCGAGGACCCGCGCGGCCGGATGGGCGAGCTCGCCGCGGAGATCTACGGACGGCCCGGCACCGGTCTCCTCCAGATCGGCATCACCGGAACGTCCGGCAAGACCACCACCGCCTACCTCGTCGAGGGCGGCTTCCGTGGCGCCGGGCGGGCCACCGGGCTCATCGGCACGGTGGAGATGCGGATCGGCGACGAGCGCATCAAGTCCGAGCGCACCACCCCCGAAGCCACCGATCTGCAAGCCCTCTTCGCCGTCATGCGCGAGCGCGGCGTCGACTCGGTGACCATGGAGGTCTCCAGCCACGCCCTGGTGCTCGGCCGGGTCGACGGCTGCGTCTTCGACGTCGCGGTCTTCAACAACCTCAGCCCGGAACACATGGAGTTCCACTCCGGGATGGAGGACTACTTCCAGGCCAAGGCACAGCTCTTCACCCCCGGCCGCAGCCGGCAGGGCGTCGTCAACTTCGACGACGAGTACGGCCGCAGGCTGATCACCGAGGCGTCCGTCCCGGTCGTCACCTTCTCCGCCGAGGGCCACCCGGACGCCGACTGGCGCGCCGAGGACGTCGAACTCGGGCCGCTCGGCTCCACGTTCACCGTCGTCGGCCCCAAGGACGAGCGGATCGCCGCCCGCGCCCCGCTGCCCGGCCCGTTCAACGTCGCCAACACCCTGGCCGCGATCGTCACGCTCGCCGTCGCGGGCATCGACCCGCAGATCGCGGCCGACGGCGTCGCGGCGGTCCCGGGCGTCCCCGGCCGGCTGGAGCGCGTCGACGCCGGACAGCCGTACCTCGCGGTCGTCGACTACGCGCACAAGACCGACGCCGTCGAATCCGTGCTGCGTTCCCTGCGGACGGTCACCGAGGGCAGGCTGCACATCGTCCTCGGCTGCGGCGGCGACCGTGACACGACCAAACGCGGCCCGATGGGCGCGGCGGCCGCCCGCCTCGCCGACACGGCCGTGCTGACCTCCGACAACCCCCGTTCCGAGGACCCCCTCGGAATCCTCGCCGCCATGCTCGCGGGCGCCGCCGAGGTGCCCGTCCACGAGCGGGGCGACGTCCTGGTCGACGCCGACCGGGCCGCCGCCATCGCCGCCGCGGTGGCCCGCGCCCAGCCCGGTGACACCGTGCTGATCGCCGGCAAGGGCCACGAGCAGGGCCAGGACATCCATGGCGTGGTACGCCCCTTCGACGACCGCGTGGTCCTGCGCGCGGCCATCGAACGGTCCCTGGGGCACGAGCGCACCGAGAGCGCCGGCCACCGCGCCCACACCCACGAGAACAACAGTCAGGGATGACCAAGTGATCACCCTTTCCCTCGCCGAGATCGCCGAAATCGTCGGCGGGCAGTCGCACGACATACCCGATCCGGCAGCAACCGTCAGCGGGCCGGTCGTCATCGACTCCCGAGAGGTGGAGCAAGGCAGCCTGTTCGCCGCCTTCGCCGGTGAGCGGGTCGACGGCCACGACTATGCGCAGCGCGCCGTCGAGGCGGGCGCGGCAGCCGTGCTGGCCACCCGCCCCGTCGGTGTTCCGGCGATCGTCGTCGACGACGTCGTGGCCGCGCTCGGCGCGCTCGCCCGAGCCGTCGTGGGCCGCCTCGGCACCACCGTCGTCGCCCTCACCGGCTCGGCCGGCAAGACCTCCACCAAGGACCTCATCGCCCAGCTGCTCGAACGCAAGGGGCCCACCGTCTACCCGGCGGGCAACCTGAACAACGAGATCGGCCTGCCGCTCACCGCGCTGCGCGCCACCGAGGACACCCGCCACCTCGTCCTCGAAATGGGCGCACGCTACATCGGCGACATCCGCTACCTCACCGGCCTCGTCCCGCCCCGCGTCGGCCTCGTCCTCAACGTGGGCACCGCCCACATCGGCGAATTCGGCGGCCGCGAGCAGATCGCCCAGGCCAAGGGCGAGATGGTCGAGTCGCTGCCCGAGGACGGCACCGCCGTACTCAACGCCGACGACCCGCTCGTACGCGCCATGTCCTCCCGCACGAAGGCCCGGGTGCTGTTCTTCGGCGAAGCCGCGGATGCGGACGTACGGGGCGAGAACGTCCGTCTCACCGACGACGGACGCCCCGCTTTCCGGCTCCACACACCCACCGGGTGCAGCGACGTGACCATGCGCCTGTACGGTGAGCACCACGTGTCGAACGCGCTCGCCGCGGCCGCCGTCGCCCATGAGTTGGGCCTGTCCGCAGACGAGATCGCCGAAGGGCTCTCCGAGGCGGGCACCCTCTCCCGCTGGCGCATGGAGGTCACCGAGCGTCCGGACGGCGTGACGTTCGTCAATGACGCCTACAACGCGAACCCCGAATCCATGAAAGCCGCGCTGCGCGCGCTGGCCGCCATGGGGAAGGGCCGGCGTACGTGGGCGGTGCTCGGCCAGATGGCCGAGCTCGGCGACGCCTCGCTCGCCGAGCACGACGCGGTCGGACGGCTCGCCGTCCGGCTCAACGTCAGCAAGCTCGTCGCGGTCGGGGGCAGAGAAGCCTCCTGGCTGCAACTGGGCGCATACAACGAGGGTTCGTGGGGTGAGGAGTCGGTGCACGTGTCCGACGCACAGGCCGCGGTCGACCTGTTGCGCAGTGAACTGCGCCCGGGAGACGTCGTGCTGGTGAAGGCGTCCCGGTCGGTCGGCCTGGAGCAGGTCGCCATGGCACTGCTGGAGAACGCGTCCGAGGGCGAGGTCGCCGGCCGATGAGGCAGATCCTCTTCGCGGGGGCCATCGGGCTCTTCCTGACCCTGGTCGGAACTCCGCTGCTGATCAAGCTGCTCGCCCGCAAGGGATACGGGCAGTTCATCCGGGACGACGGCCCGCGTACCCACGGGTCCAAGAAGGGCACGCCCACCATGGGCGGCATTGCCTTCATCCTGGCGACGATCATCGCGTACGTCGCGGCGAAGCTGATCACCGGCGAGGAGATGCGATTCTCCGGCGTGCTGGTGCTCTTCCTGATGGCCGGCATGGGCCTCGTCGGCTTCCTCGACGACTACATCAAGATCGTCAAGCAGCGTTCGCTGGGTCTGCGGGCCAAGGCGAAGATGGCCGGCCAGCTGATCGTGGGCATCGCCTTCGCGGTGCTCTCGCTCCAGTTCGCCGACGCCCGCGGCAACACCCCGGCCTCCACCAAGCTGTCGTTCGTCGCGGACTTCGGCTGGTCGATCGGCCCGGTGCTGTTCGTCGTCTGGGCGCTGTTCATGATCCTGGCCATGTCCAACGGCGTGAACCTGACGGACGGTCTGGACGGCCTGGCCACCGGCGCTTCGGTGATGGTCTTCGGCGCGTACACCTTCATCGGGCTGTGGCAGTTCCAGGAGTCCTGCGCCAACGCGGACACCCTGACCAACCCCAACGCCTGTTTCGAGGTACGAGATCCGCTCGACCTCGCGGTCGTCGCCTCCGCGCTGATGGGCGCCTGCTTCGGCTTCCTGTGGTGGAACACCTCGCCCGCCAAGATCTTCATGGGCGACACCGGCTCGCTCGCCCTCGGCGGCGCCCTCGCCGGTCTGGCGATCTGCTCCCGCACCGAGTTCCTGATGGCCGTCCTCGGCGGCCTCTTCGTGATGATCACCATGTCCGTGGTCATCCAGGTCGGTTCCTTCAAGATGACCGGCAAGCGGGTCTTCCGAATGGCGCCGCTCCAGCACCACTTCGAACTCAAGGGGTGGTCCGAAGTCCTTGTCGTGGTCCGCTTCTGGATCATCCAGGGCATGTGCGTGATCGTCGGACTCGGACTCTTCTACGCGGGATGGGCAGCCGACAAGTGAGCAACCAGGACTGGCAGGGCAAGCACGTCACCGTCGCGGGACTCGGAGTCTCCGGAATCCCGGCGGCCAAGGTGCTGCACGGCCTCGGAGCCGTCGTCACCGTGGTCAACGACGGGGACGACGAGCGTTCCCGCACGCAGGCCGCGGAGCTGGAGGCGCAGGGCATCACCGTGCGCCTCGGCGACGGGGCGACCCTGCCCGAGTCCACCGAGCTCATCGTCACCACCCCGGGCTGGAAGCCCGACAAGCCGCTCTTCACCGCAGCCGCCGAGGCGGGCGTCCCCGTCTGGGGCGACGTCGAACTCGCCTGGCGGCTGCGGGGCCCCGGCGCGGCCCCCTGGCTCGCGGTCACCGGCACCAACGGCAAGACCACGACCGTACGGATGCTCGCCTCGATCCTGGAAGCGGCCGGGCTGCGCACCGCGGCCGTCGGCAACATCGGCGTCTCCCTCCTGGACGCCGTCCTCGGCGACGAGGAGTACGACGTACTCGCCGTCGAGCTGTCCAGCTACCAGCTGCACTGGTCGCCCTCGCTGCGCGCCCACTCCGCCGTCGTCCTCAACCTGGCCCCGGACCACCTCGACTGGCACGGCTCCATGGCCGCGTACGTCGCGGACAAGGGCCGGATCTACGAGGGCAACCGCGTCGCCTGCGTCTACAACGCGGCCGACCCGGCGACCGAGGACCTGGTCCGCGAGGCCGACGTGGAGGAGGGCTGCCGGGCCATCGGCTTCACCCTGAACACCCCGGGCCCGTCCCAACTGGGCGTCGTCGACGGCATCCTCGTCGACCGCGCCTTCGTGGCGAACCGGCAGAAGCAGGCCCAGGAGCTCGCCGAGGTCAAGGACATCGACCCGCCCGCCCCGCACAACATCGCCAACGCCCTCGCGGCCGCGGCCCTGGCCCGCGCCTTCGGCGTCGAGCCCGCGGCCGTACGCGACGGACTGCGGGCCTTCCGCCCCGACCCGCACCGCATCGAGCACGTCGCGAACGTCGCGCAGGTCGCGTACGTCGACGACTCCAAGGCCACCAACACCCATGCCGCCGAAGCATCCCTGGCGGCCTACGACCCGATCGTCTGGATCGCCGGGGGCCTGGCCAAGGGGGCCGCCTTCGACGAGCTGGTGACCGGCGCCGCCGGGCGGCTGCGGGGCGTCGTGCTGATCGGCCGGGACCGGGAACTGATCCGGGAAGCCCTCACGCGACACGCCCCCGAAGTCCCGGTGGTCGACCTCGACCGGACCGACACTGGGGCGATGTCCGAGGCGGTCCGCGAGGCGGCACGGCTCGCCCGGCCGGGAGACACCGTACTGATGGCCCCGGCCTGCGCCTCGATGGACATGTTCGTCAATTACAACAAGCGGGGCGAGGCGTTCGCGGACGCGGTCCGCGCACTCGCTGCCGAGAGCGCCTGACGGGCCCGGCCTCCGCGCACGAGCAGTGGAGGGGACAGCGACGATGCCGGCCGAAGAGAGCTCCGCGCGGCCCCGTGGGGGCCGCTCACGGGCCACCGCGGCGATCAGCCGGGCAATCGCCCCACCCCTGCTCGCGGGAGCGGGTGCGGGCACCACGGCGCCGTTCGCCCCCGCCCTCAGAGTCCGGCCGGCCGTCGGCTCCCGGCGCCCCTCGGCGCCCCGCTCCAAGGGGCGCACCGGCGGTTCCCGTGCGCCCCGTTCCCCCCGCGGGAGCCTGCGGGGGATGTACGAGCGGGTGCGCCGGGCCTGGGACCGCCCGCTGACCGCGTACTACCTGATCCTGGGCGCCGGCCTGCTGATCACCGTGCTCGGCCTGGTGATGGTCTACTCCGCGTCGATGATCAAGGCGCTGGAACTCGACAAACCGGGCACCTACTTCTTCCGCAAACAGTTCCTGGCCGCCGTCATCGGCGCCGGACTGATGGCGCTCGCCGCCCGGATGCCCGCCAAACTGCACCGGGCGTTCGCCTACCCGCTGCTCATGGGCACCGTCTTCCTGATGGTGCTGGTCCAGGTGCCGGGGATAGGGATGTCGGTCAACGGCAACCAGAACTGGCTCTACCTGGGCGGCCCCTTCCAGCTCCAGCCCAGTGAGTTCGGCAAACTCGCCCTGGTCCTGTGGGGCGCGGACCTGCTCGCCCGCAAACAGGACAAACGGCTGCTGACCCAGTGGAAGCACCTGCTCGTCCCGCTCGTCCCGGTCGCCTTCATGCTCCTCGGGCTGATCATGCTCGGCGGCGACATGGGAACTGCGATCATTCTCACCGCGATCCTGTTCGGACTGCTCTGGCTGGCCGGGGCACCCACCCGGCTCTTCGGCGGAGTGCTCGGCTTTGTTGCACTGATCGCCTTCGTGCTGATCAAGACCAGTCCGAACCGGATGTCCAGGCTCGCCTGCATCGGCGCCAGCGAGCCCGGACCGGGGGACTCCTGCTGGCAGGCGGTGCACGGCATCTATGCTCTGGCGTCCGGCGGATGGTTCGGTTCCGGGCTCGGTGCGAGTGTGGAAAAATGGGGCCAACTACCTGAACCGCACACCGACTTCATCTTCGCCATCACCGGGGAGGAACTGGGGTTGGCGGGGACGCTGTCAGTACTCGCCCTCTTCGCGGCTCTAGGCTATGCGGGTATCCGCGTGGCCGGACGCACGGAGGACCCCTTCGTGAGGTACGCCGCGGGAGGTGTGACCACCTGGATCACGGTGCAGGCCGTGATCAACATCGGTGCGGTGCTCGGCCTGCTGCCGATCGCCGGAGTCCCGCTCCCGCTGTTCTCCTACGGAGGATCGGCCCTGCTGCCGACCATGTTCGCCGTCGGGCTGCTGATCGCGTTCGCGCGAGAGGATCCCGCAGCGAAGGCGGCCCTGGCCATGCGGAGGCCCGGGGTGAGATGGAAGACGATGAGACGGCGCGTCAAGAAGCGTCCGTCCGGAGAGCGGTGAATTTCGGTGCATGTCGTACTCGCCGGTGGGGGGACCGCCGGCCACATCGAGCCCGCGCTTGCCCTCGCGGACGCCCTGCGCAGGCAGGACCCGACCGTGGGAATCACTGCCCTCGGCACGGAGCGCGGACTCGAGACCAGGCTCGTACCCGAGCGGGGGTACGAACTCGCCCTGATCCCGGCCGTGCCGCTGCCGCGCAAGCCCACCCCGGAACTGATCACCGTCCCGGGACGGCTGCGCGGCACCATCAAGGCCGCCGAGCAGATCCTGGAACGCACCAACGCGGACTGCGTCGTCGGCTTCGGCGGCTACGTCGCCCTGCCCGGCTACCTCGCCGCCAAGCGGGCCGGGGTGCCGATCGTCGTCCACGAGGCCAACGCCCGTCCCGGCCTGGCCAACAAGATCGGTTCGCGGTACGCCCACGGCGTCGCCGTCTCCACCCCCGACAGCAAGCTGCGCGGTGCCCGCTACATCGGCATCCCGCTGCGTCGCACCATCGCCACCCTGGACCGGGCCCGGGTCCGCCCCGAGGCGCGTGCCGCGTTCGGTCTCGACCCCAACCTGCCGACGCTGCTGGTCTCCGGCGGCTCGCAGGGCGCCCGCCACCTCAACGAGGTGGTGCAGCGGGTCGCCCCGCTGCTGCAGCGCTCCGGCATCCAGATCCTGCACGTGGTCGGACCGAAGAACGAATTGCCGCGTGTCGACAACATGCCCGGGATGCCGCCCTACATCCCGGTACCGTACGTGGACCGGATGGATCTCGCGTACGCCGCGGCCGACATGATGCTCTGCCGTGCCGGCGCGATGACCGTCGCCGAACTCTCCGCTGTCGGGCTCCCTGCCGCCTATGTCCCGTTGCCCATCGGCAACGGCGAACAGCGGCTCAATGCCCAGCCGGTGGTCAACGCCGGCGGCGGTCTGCTGGTGGACGACGCGGCGCTCACCCCCGAGTGGGTGCAGGGCAACGTCCTCCCGGTGCTCGCGGATCCGCACCGGCTGTACGAGATGTCCCGCGCCGCCGCCGAGTTCGGCCGCCGGGACGCCGACGACCTGCTCGTCGGCATGGTGTACGAGGCGATTGCCGCACGCCGAGGCGCGTGAGGCGGACGGGTCCGGGGGCGGCGCCCCCGGACCCGGCATAAGGAGCGAGCGTGGCCGGACCGACGACCGCCCAGCGCGGAGCAGCGCAGCAGGAGAACTCCCCGGCCCGCCCGCCGCGTCCGCGCTCCGAAGGGCGGCGACTGCCCAGCCGCAGAACGCTGATCGTGATCGGCGTCCTCGTGCTGCTGCTCGCCTCCGGCGCCGTCTGGGCGCTCTACGGCTCCTCCTGGTTCCGGGCCGAACAGGTCAGGACCACCGGTGTCGACGTACTGACGCCGGCCGAGGTGGAGGCCGCCGCGGCGGTCCCGATCGGCGCCCCGCTGATCTCCGTCGACACCGACGCCATCGCCGATCGGTTGCGCCAGAAGTTGCCTCGTATCGACTCCGTGGATGTCGTACGGTCATGGCCGCACGGAATCGGACTTAAGGTGACAGAACGACAGCCGGTCCTGTTGGTCAAAAAGGGTGCGAAGTTCATTGAAGTGGACGCGAAAGGCGTGCATTTCGCAACGGTGGACAAATCGCCCGGACGCGTACCTCTGCTGGAACTGAAACCTGATCAGTCCGCGAGTCTGCGCCGTTTCGGCAGTGACCGGTTGGTGCGGGAAGCGGTCCGGGTCGCGGGCGAACTCCCGGGCGGCGTCGCCAAGGACACCGAGGTCGTGCGGGTCACCTCGTACGACTCGATCTCCCTGCGGCTCACCCGGGGGCGAACGGTGATCTGGGGCAGCGGCGAAGCGGGTCCGGTGAAGGCAAGAGTTCTCACCGCTCTCATGAAAGCCGCTCCCAAAGCGGGACACTTCGACGTGAGTGCACCCACTGCCCCTTCTGTGTCGGGCAGTTGACGCACATTTGGCCTGGCCAGCACCCTGGTTGGTCAGCGCTACGGGTGATCACATAGGGTGAAAAGAAAAACGGGAGGTTCGGCGTGTTCGTTGAACGTGCGCCACTTGTCGACTTAGTGTCCTGTTCGGAAGAGTCCATGAAACAGACACACTGGTAACCCTAAACTTCAACGTTAGGGTTTGGGTCGGCGTTTCGGACCGTCCCAATCGGCATCCGTCGTCGCGGCGGGACTACCGCGAAGCGACGACACGTAACTCGAGGCGAGAGGCCTTCGACGTGGCAGCACCGCAGAACTACCTCGCAGTCATCAAGGTCATCGGTGTCGGCGGCGGTGGTGTCAATGCCATCAACCGAATGATCGAGGTCGGTCTCAAGGGCGTCGAGTTCATCGCGATCAACACTGATGCGCAAGCCCTGTTGATGAGCGACGCCGACGTCAAGCTCGACGTCGGTCGTGAACTCACCCGCGGCCTTGGCGCCGGCGCCAACCCGGCAGTCGGTCGCAAGGCGGCAGAGGACCACCGTGAGGAGATCGAGGAGGTCCTCAAGGGGGCCGACATGGTCTTCGTCACCGCCGGAGAAGGCGGCGGCACCGGCACCGGCGGCGCACCCGTCGTCGCCAACATCGCGCGCTCGCTCGGCGCCCTGACGATCGGCGTGGTCACCCGCCCGTTCACCTTCGAGGGCCGGCGACGCGCGAACCAGGCGGAGGACGGCATCGCCGAACTCCGCGAAGAGGTCGACACTCTCATCGTCATTCCCAACGACCGACTGCTGTCCATCTCGGACCGCCAGGTCAGCGTGCTCGACGCGTTCAAGTCGGCCGACCAGGTGCTGCTGTCGGGTGTCCAGGGCATCACCGACCTCATCACCACCCCGGGTCTGATCAACCTCGACTTCGCCGACGTCAAGTCGGTCATGTCCGAGGCCGGATCGGCACTCATGGGCATCGGATCGGCCCGTGGCGACGACCGCGCGGTGGCCGCCGCGGAGATGGCGATCTCCTCGCCGCTCCTGGAGGCGTCCATCGACGGCGCCCGCGGTGTCCTGCTCTCCATCTCCGGCGGCAGCGACCTCGGTCTCTTCGAGATCAACGAGGCCGCCCAGCTGGTGAGCGAGGCGGCGCACCCCGAGGCGAACATCATCTTCGGCGCGGTCATCGACGACGCGCTGGGCGACGAGGTGCGGGTCACCGTGATCGCCGCGGGCTTCGACGGCGGACAGCCGCCGGCCCGTCGCGAGAACGTGCTGGGCGCCAACTCGGCCAAGCGCGACGAGCCCGCCGCGCCGGTCCGGACTCCGGAGCCGGTGCGTCAGGCCGGTGGACTGGGCTCCGTGCCCATCCGCGAGGAGCCGCCGGTCCAGGCGGAGCCCGTACCGGTGGTGAGCGAGAGCCACCTGCCGCCGGTCGCGCCGCCGCACGTCCCGCCGGCCCGTCCCGCGTACCAGGACTCGCAGGCCGAAGAGCTGGATGTCCCGGACTTCTTGAAGTGATAGCTCAGCACCACGCACTGTCCTCGACGGGCGGCGCGCACTTCGCCTTCACCGACAGGTGGGGCGGAGTGAGCGCCGCTCCGTACGAGGAGCTCAACCTCGGCGGCGCGGTCGGAGACGACCCCGCCGCCGTTCTGGCCAATCGCGAACGCGCCGCCCGGGGCCTCGGCCTGGACCCGGCGCGGGTCGTGTGGATGAACCAGGTGCACGGGCGGGACGTTGCGGTCGTCGAAGGGCCGTGGGGGGACGCTTCGCAGATCCCCGCGGTGGACGCGGTGGTGACCGCCCGGCGCGGGCTCCCCCTCGCCGTGCTCACCGCCGACTGCACCCCCGTACTGCTCGCCGACCCGGTCGCCGGGATCGCGGCTGCGGCGCACGCGGGCCGTCCCGGCCTGGTCGCCGGGGTCGTCCCCGCCGTGGTCGAGGCCATGACCGGACTCGGCGCCGACCCCTCCCGGACAGTTGCCCGCACCGGGCCCGCGGTCTGCGGTCGGTGCTACGAAGTCCCGGCCGAGATGCGCGCCGAGGTCGCGAAGAGCGTCCCGGCCGCCTGGTCCGAGACCAGTTGGGGCACTCCGGCCGTGGACGTCACCGCCGGGGTCCATGCCCAGCTCGAAGCACTCGGCATCGAGGACCGGCAGGCCTCGCCGGTCTGCACCCTCGAATCGGGCGATCACTTCTCGTACCGCCGCGACCGCACCACCGGGCGGCTCGCCGGATATGTCTGGTTGGACTGATAGGGCATGACGGACCGTAAGGCTCAACTCGCCGAAAATCTGGCGCGGGTGGAGGAACGCATCGTTTCCGCCTGTTCCGCCGCCGGTCGCGAGCGGGAAGAAGTGACCCTCATCGTGGTCACCAAGACCTATCCCGCGAGCGATGTGCGGATTCTGCACGAACTGGGTGTACGTCATGTCGCGGAGAATCGTGACCAGGACGCCGCACCCAAAGCAGCCGAATGTGCGGATCTGTCGCTCACGTGGCACTTTGTCGGTCAATTGCAGACGAATAAGGTTCGTTCTGTGGCGAGTTATGCCGATGTCGTGCAGTCGGTGGACCGGGCCAGACTGGTCACGGCCCTCTCGGCGGCCGCCGAACGCGAAGGGCGTGAACTCGGCTGCCTCATCCAGGTGGCGCTCGACGCGGAGAGCGGCGAACGGGGCGACCGGGGCGGCGTCGCGCCGGACGGAATCGACGAGTTGGCCGCCGCGGTCGAATCCGCGCCGGGGCTGCGGCTCGGCGGCCTGATGACCGTCGCGCCGCTCGCCGGACCGTACGCGGGACGCCAACGGGCCGCCTTCGACCGGCTGATGGAATTCTCATCCCGCCTGCGCGGGAACCATCCGGCTGCGAACATGGTCTCTGCAGGGATGAGCGCGGACCTCGAGGACGCGGTTGCGGCCGGAGCGACACATGTGCGCGTCGGTACGGCGGTACTCGGAGTCCGACCCGGGCTCGGGTAACGTCGCCAAGCAGGTCGGACCACAGCAGAAAATATGGTCATTCCCGCCTATGGCGGGCAGGCCTCAGTGGATCGCGGGGCACTTGGTGACAGATGCCGATCCACCACAGAGCGGAGGACTCAGAGCATGGCCGGCGCGATGCGCAAGATGGCGGTCTACCTCGGCCTCGTGGAGGACGATGGGTACGACGGTCCGGGGTTCGACCCCGACGACGAATTCGAACCCGAGCCGGAGCCCGAGCGCGACCGGCGGCGGCACCAGCCCGCGCATCAGGTGGAGCGGGACCGGGAACGGGACGAACCGGTACGAGCGGTGCAGCCTCCCGCGCAGCGGGAGCCGGTTCAGATCCCGGTGGAGAGAGAGCGACCCGCCCGGATCGCACCCGTGGCATCCATCACACCTGAACGCCCGAACATGGAGAAGAACGCACCGGTGATCATGCCCAAGGTCGTGTCCGAGCGGGAGCCCTACCGCATCACCACGCTGCACCCCAGGACCTACAACGAGGCCCGTACCATCGGGGAACACTTCCGTGAGGGCACTCCGGTGATCATGAATCTCACGGAGATGGACGATACGGATGCAAAGCGACTTGTCGACTTTGCCGCAGGACTCGTCTTCGGACTCCATGGCAGCATTGAGCGCGTGACGCAGAAGGTGTTCCTGTTGTCGCCTGCTAACGTCGATGTCACGGCGGAGGACAAGGCCCGTATCGCTGAGGGCGGATTCTTCAACCAGAGCTGAGAACACGACACCGGGAACAACCCGGCCGCGAGGCCGGAGCTACGAGAGCCAGGGGAGAGGGAAGCGCGAAATGGGCGTCGCACTGCAGGTTGTCTATATCGCGCTGATGTGTTTCCTCATCGTGCTGATCTTCCGGCTGGTCATGGACTACGTCTTCCAGTTCGCGCGTTCATGGCAGCCCGGCAAGCCGATGGTGGTCATACTTGAGGCCACCTACACTGTCACCGATCCACCGCTCAAGCTTCTGCGGCGGTTCATCCCGCCGCTGCGTCTCGGGAGCGTGGCACTCGACCTGTCCTTCTTCGTTCTGATGATCATCGTCTACATCCTGATCAACGTCGTGATCAGGCTGTGAGCGATACGGTCTTGCCGACTGCCGACGACTACGTAGAGGTGAAGAAGAGATGCCGCTGACTCCTGAGGACGTGCGGAACAAGCAGTTCACGACCGTCCGCCTCCGAGAAGGCTATGACGAGGACGAGGTCGATGCCTTCCTCGACGAGGTCGAGTCCGAGCTGACCCGCCTGCTCCGTGAGAACGAGGACCTGCGCGCGAAGCTGGCCGCTGCCACGCGTGCCGCCGCGCAGAACCAGCAGCAGGGCATGCGCAAGCCGGAGCCGCAGGACCGGCCCGGGGCGCCTGTGCCCGCCGCCATATCGGGTCCGCCGGTCCAGCAGCAGCCCCCGCAGATGGGTCCCCCCCAGCTGCCCGGTGGCGCTCCGCAGCTGCCCGCCGGTCCCAGTGGTCACGGTCCTGGTCCCCAGGGCCAGCACGGCCCCGGTCCGCAGGGCCCGCACGGCCCCGGCCCGATGCAGGGCGGTCCCATGGGTGGCCCGATGGGCGGCCCCATGGGCGGTCACGCCCCGCAGCAGCAGATGCAGCAGATGCAGCCGCCGCAGATGCAGCAGCCCGGTCAGGGCCCCGGTGGCGACAGCGCCGCCCGTGTTCTCTCGCTCGCGCAGCAGACCGCCGACCAGGCGATCGCGGAGGCCCGTTCCGAGGCCAACAAGATCGTCGGCGAGGCGCGCAGCCGCGCCGAGGGTCTGGAGCGGGACGCGCGTGCCAAGGCGGACGCCCTGGAGCGGGACGCTCAGGAGAAGCACCGCGTGGCGATGGGCTCGCTGGAGTCGGCCCGCGCGACGCTGGAGCGCAAGGTCGAGGATCTGCGTGGCTTCGAGCGTGAGTACCGGACCCGTCTGAAGTCCTACCTGGAGAGCCAGCTGCGGCAGCTGGAGACCCAGGCGGACGACTCGCTGGCTCCGCCGCGGACCCCGGCGACCGCTTCGCTGCCGCCGTCGCCCTCGCTGGCTCCGGCCGGTGCGGGTGCCATGGGCCACACCATGGGCGGCAACCACGGCAACCAGCCGATGGGCGGCAACCCGTCCATGGGCGGTGGGCCCTCGTACGGCGGCCAGCAGCAGATGTCGCCGGCGATGACCCAGCCGATGGCGCCGGTGCGGCCGCAGGCGCCGCAGCCGATGCAGCAGGCTCCTTCGCCGATGCGTGGGTTCCTGATCGACGAGGACGACAACTGAGCCGGGTGCGCGCGGTGAGCGCGTAGCCGTCGGCAGGCTGAGGGCCGGGCCCCGGGGATTTCCCTGGGGCCCGGCCCTTTTGCTGTGCGGGTGCGGGGCTGCGGGTGGGGCGTGGGGGCGCTGCGCGGGGCTGTTCCCCTACCCGCCCCTTCCCGAACCTGGGGCTCTGCCCCAGACCCCGCTCCTCAATCGCCGGAGGGGCTGAAAAGCGGCGCCGGGGCGGGCTGAAAGCGGTGCTGGGAAGTCGAGGGGACAGGCTGGGAAGTCGAGGGGACAGCAGGAGGGCCCGGCTGGACACCAGTCCGGCCGGGCCCTCCTGCTTCTCGTGGGTTACTGCTCCGTCTTGCGGAGGCGGAACGTCAGGGACAGACCCTCGTCCTCGAACGGTTCGCCGTACGTCGGGTCCGCCTCGCCCTGGGCGTAGTCCAGGGCCAGGACCTCGTCCGCGATCAGGGTCGCGTGTTCGGTCAGGGCCTCCACCGTGGCGGGGACCGCCGAGGTCCAGCGGACGGCGATGCGGTCGGCGACGTCCAGGCCGCTGTTCTTGCGGGCCTCCTGGATGAGACGGATCGCGTCACGGGCGAGGCCCGCGCGCCGCAGCTCCGGGGTGATCTCCAGGTCAAGGGCGACCGTCGCGCCCGAGTCGGACGCCACCGACCAGCCCTCGCGCGGGGTCTCGGTGATGATCACCTCGTCGGGGGAGAGGGTGACCGTCTCGCCGTCCACCTCGACCGATGCCGTGCCCTCGCGCAGGGCCAGCGAGAGGGCCGCCGCGTCGGCGTTCGCGACCGCCTTGGCCACCGCCTGGACGCCCTTGCCGAACCGCTTGCCGAGCGCCCGGAAGTTGGCCTTCGCGGTCGTGTCGACCAGTGAGCCGCCGACCTCCGAGAGCGAGGCCAGCGAGGAGACGTTCAGCTCCTCGGTGATCTGGGCGTGCAGTTCGGGGGAGAGCGACTCGAAGCCGGTCGCCGCGACCAGGGCGCGGGACAGCGGCTGGCGGGTCTTGACGCCCGACTCGGCGCGGGTGGCCCGGCCCAGCTCGACCAGGCGGCGGACCAGCGCCATCTGCGTGGAGAGGGCGGGGTCGATCGCCGCCAGGTCCGCCTTCGGCCAGGTGGAGAGGTGGACCGACTCGGGGGCGTCCGGCGTGACCGGGACGACCAGGTCCTGCCAGACCCGCTCGGTGATGAACGGGGTGAGCGGGGCCATCAGCCGGGTCACCGTCTCGACGACCTCGTGCAGGGTGCGCAGCGCTGCCTTGTCGCCCTGCCAGAAGCGGCGGCGCGAGCGGCGTACGTACCAGTTGGACAGGTCGTCGACGAAGGAGGACAGCAGCTTGCCGGCGCGCTGGGTGTCGTAGCTCTCCAGGGCCTGCGTGACCTGGTCCACCAGTGCGTTCAGCTCGCTCAGCAGCCAGCGGTCCAGGACCGTGCGGTCCGCCGGGGCCGGGTCGGCCGCGGACGGCGCCCAGTTCGACGTACGGGCGTACAGCGCCTGGAAGGCGACTGTGTTCCAGTACGTGAGGAGCGTCTTGCGGACGACCTCCTGGATCGTGTTGTGGCCGACGCGGCGCGCCGCCCACGGGGAGCCGCCCGCCGCCATGAACCAGCGGACCGCGTCCGCGCCGTGCTGGTCCATGAGGGGGATGGGCTGAAGGATGTTGCCCAGGTGCTTGGACATCTTGCGGCCGTCCTCGGCGAGGATGTGGCCCAGGCAGACCACGTTCTCGTACGACGACTTGTCGAAGACCAGGGTGCCGACCGCCATCAGCGTGTAGAACCAGCCGCGGGTCTGGTCGATGGCCTCGGAGATGAACTGCGCCGGGTAGCGGCTCTCGAAGAGCTCCTTGTTCTTGTACGGGTAGCCCCACTGCGCGAACGGCATCGAACCCGAGTCGTACCAGGCGTCGATGACCTCCGGGACGCGGTACGCCTCCAGCTGGCAGTTCTCGTGCGAGCAGGTGAACGTGATCTCGTCGATGAACGGGCGGTGCGGGTCGAGCCCCGAGAGGTCGGTGCCGGCGAGCTCGCCGAGCTCGGTGCGGGAGCCCACGCAGGTGAGGTGGCCGTCCTCGCAGCGCCAGATCGGCAGCGGGGTGCCCCAGTAGCGGTTGCGGGACAGCGCCCAGTCGACGTTGTTGTTCAGCCAGTCGCCGAAGCGGCCGTTCTTGACGGAGTCCGGGAACCAGTTGGTCTTCTCGTTCTCCTGGAGCAGCCGGTCCTTGATGGCGGTCGTGCGGATGTACCAGGACGGCTGCGCGTAGTAGAGCAGCGCGGTGTGGCAGCGCCAGCAGTGCGGGTAGCTGTGCTCGTACGGGACGTGCCGGAAGAGCTTGCCGCGGGCGGCCAGGTCCTCGGTGAGCGCCTCGTCGGCCTTCTTGAAGAAGACCCCGCCGACCAGCGGCAGGTCCTCCTCGAAGGTGCCGTCGGGGCGGACCGGGTTCACGACCGGCAGGCCGTACGCCTTGCAGACCAGGAGGTCGTCGGCGCCGAAGGCGGGGGACTGGTGGACCAGACCCGTACCGTCCTCGGTCGTCACGTACTCGGCGTTGACGACGTAGTGCGCCTCGGCGGGGAAGTCCACCAGGGTGAAGGGGCGCTCGTAGGTCCAGCGCTCCATCTCGAGGCCGGTGAAGCTCTCGCCGGTGGTCTCCCAGCCCTCGCCCAGCGCCTTCTCGACGAGCGGCTGCGCGACGACGAGCTTCTCCTCGCCATCGGTCGCGACGACATAGGTGACGTCGGGGTGCGCGGCGACGGCGGTGTTGGAGACCAGGGTCCAGGGGGTGGTCGTCCAGACGAGGAGGGAGGCTTCGCCGTCCAGCGGGCCGGAGGTGAGGGGGAAGCGGACGAAGACCGAGGGGTCGACGACCGTCTCGTACCCCTGCGCCAGCTCGTGGTCGGAGAGGCCGGTGCCGCAGCGGGGGCACCAGGGGGCGACGCGGTGGTCCTGGACCAGGAGGCCCTTGTTGAAGATCTCCTTCAGCGACCACCACACCGACTCGACGTACTCGGGGTCCATCGTGCGGTACGCGTCGTCGAGGTCGACCCAGTAGCCCATGCGGGTCGTGAGCTCGGTGAACGCGTCCGTGTGGCGGGTCACGGACTCACGGCACTTGGCGTTGAACTCGGCGATGCCGTACGCCTCGATGTCCTTCTTGCCGTTGAAGCCCAGCTCCTTCTCGACCGCGAGCTCGACCGGCAGTCCGTGGCAGTCCCAGCCGGCCTTGCGGCCGACGTGGTAGCCCTGCATGGTCCGGAAGCGGGGGAAGACGTCCTTGAAGACGCGGGCCTCGATGTGGTGGGCGCCGGGCATGCCGTTGGCGGTGGGCGGGCCCTCGTAGAAGACCCACTCGGGGCGTCCCTCGGACTGTTCGAGGCTCTTGGCGAAGACCTTGCTTTCGCGCCAGAAATCGAGCACGGCGTGCTCCAGCGCGGGCAGGTCGACCTGGGCGGGCACCTGGTGGTACTGCGGCGATGTCATGGGCGGACTTCCTCCGGCGGACGTTTTCCACTTCCGTCGGAGGGACGAGGGCCTCCTCGGCTCCCGCGGTACCACCCTCCTTGACCCCGGGCATGCGCCCGTGGCCCCCTCATTGGGGCGCGATGCCGGTTCTACTTGCCCTGCGGGCGTTCTTCCGACGGCTCCGGGTGATCTTCACGACGCGCTCGCCCCCGGGCTCCCACCGTCCCCGGGTCGCTCCTGGCTGCGTACGACGCTACTCGTCCCATCCACGCCTCTCGCTGAGGCCAGTGTACGGGCCCGTACGGGGGACGGCCGACCGGTTTAACCCGGTGGGCGGGGCGTGACCCGAATGGCCAGACGGAGGCTTACGGAGTCCGGGCGGGCGGCCCGGAGGCGGATTACCCGGCCGTGAGCTGGGCACAACGGATGCAGGCAGGTCCGGAACCGGACGCGGGGAGGAGCGATTCGGCGGCGTGCCCCGTTGCCGCGGCGCTGGGGTCGATTTATCGTCCCAGCACGATTCGCGTGCAAGATCACAATATGTGAAGGGGCCGCGGCCATGGTGGCGAAGAAGACCGCCGAAAAGAAGACGGCGTCAGCCGGATCCACGGGCGCGGCAGCCGGAGAGACGGGTGGCGACGCGGGAATGGAGACCGTCCCGGAGGCCGGTGCGGCCGGGACCGCGGTGAAGAAGGCCGCCGCGAAGAAGACCGCGGCGAAGAAGCCCGCCGCCAAGAAGGCACCTGCGAGGAAGAGCGCAGCCAAGAAGGCTTCGAAGAAGGCCGCCGACGCGGCCGAGGTGGCGGCCGAGGCCGCCGGGAAGACGGGAGCCCACACGGTGGTAGCCAAGAAGAGCGCGGCCCGGACCCGCACGGCCGGGACGGGCGCGGCGCCCGTGCCCCCGGCCCGTGGGGGCGTCACGACGGCCCCCGGCGAGCTGGCGGTCCGGCCGGGCGAGGACCCCTGGACGCCGGAGGAGGTCGCCGACGCGCGGGCCGAGCTGAGCAGCGAGACCATGCGGCTGCGCAGCGAGCTGGAGGCCGCGAGCGCCGCGCTCGCCGGGCTGATGCGCGACTCCGGCGACGGCGCGGGTGACGACGAGGCGGACACGGGCACCAAGAACATCACCCGCGAGCACGAGATGTCGCTCGCCGCCAACGCCCAGGAGATGCTGGACCAGACCGAGCGGGCGCTGGCCCGGCTCGATGCCGGGACGTACGGACTGTGCGAGATCTGCGGCAATCCGATCGGCAAGGCGCGGATGCAGGCGTTCCCGCGCGCCACGCTCTGTGTCGAGGACAAACAGAAGCAGGAGCGACGAGGCTGATCCCCGGCGGTGTGTCGTACCCTCGTCCTCAGTCAGGAACCTAGGTTGAGGGATTCACGTGGCAGAGGCGGAGCGCATCATCGGTACGCCGGACATCCCCGATGCTGAGGGGGCCGAAAGGGACGAGACCGCGGACCGGGCCGACGACCGGGGCGGGGAGAGTGCCCCGGACAAGGGCAAGCGGAAGGTCGCGGTGCTCTTCGTCGTGGCCGTGTTCGCCTACCTCATCGACCTGATCAGCAAGATGATCGTGGTCGAGAAGCTGGAGCACCACGAGCCGATCAAGCTCATCGGGGACTGGCTGCAGCTCAGCGCGATCCGTAACGCGGGTGCCGCGTTCGGTATCGGTGAGGCGTTCACCATCATCTTCACGTTCATCGCGGCGACCGTCATCGTGGTGATCGCCCGGCTCGCGCGCAAGCTCTACAGCCTGCCGTGGGCCATCGCGCTCGGCCTGCTGCTCGGCGGTGCGCTCGGCAACCTCACCGACCGCATCTTCCGCGCCCCCGGCGTCTTCGAGGGCGCGGTGGTCGACTTCATCGCCCCCGCCCACTTCGCGGTTTTCAACCTCGCCGACTCCGCGATCGTCTGCGGCGGCATCCTGATCGTGATCCTTTCCTTCAAGGGCCTGGACCCCGACGGCACCGTGCACAAGGACTGACGGGCGCAAGGCATACTCGACAGGTGAGTACGTATCCCGAGGTCCGCACCCTGCCCGTACCCGACGGTCTGGAGGGCGAGCGTGTCGACGCCGCCATCTCCCGGATGTTCGGTTTCTCCCGCACCAAGGCCGCCGAGCTGGCGGCCGCCGGGAAGGTGCAGGTGGACGGCTCGGTGGTCGGGAAGTCCGAGCGGGTCCAGGGCGGTGCCTGGCTGGAAGTGGAGATGCCGCAGGCTCCCGCTCCGGTGCAGATCGTCGCCGAGCCCGTCGAGGGCATGGAGATCGTGCACGACGACGACGACATCGTCGTGATCGTGAAGCCGGTCGGCGTCGCCGCCCACCCCAGCCCCGGCTGGACCGGCACGACCGTCATCGGCGGTCTGGCCGCGGCCGGGTACCGGATCTCGACGTCCGGCGCCGCCGAGCGCCAGGGCATCGTCCACCGCCTCGACGTCGGCACCTCCGGCCTGATGGTCGTCGCCAAGTCCGAACGGGCCTACACCCTGCTGAAGGCGCAGTTCCGCGACCGGGTCGTGGAGAAGAAGTACAACGCGCTGGTGCAGGGCCACCCGGACCCGATGAGCGGCACCATCGACGCCCCCATCGGGCGCCACCCCAACCACGACTACAAGTGGGCCGTCACCGCCGAGGGCAAGCCCTCCGTGACGCACTACGACCTCATCGAGGCCTACCGCTCCGCCAGCCTCCTGGACATCAAGCTGGAGACGGGCCGTACGCACCAGATCCGGGTGCACATGTCCGCCCACCGCCACCCCTGCGTCGGTGACCTCACCTACGGCGCCGACCCGACGATGGCCAAGCGCCTGGGCCTGACCCGGCAGTGGCTGCACGCCGTCCGGCTCGGCTTCGAGCACCCGTCCGACGGCAGCTGGGTGGAGTTCAGCAGCGGCTACCCGGACGACCTCCAGCAGGCCCTGGACAAGATCGCGGCAGAGAGCGAATGACCGGCGCGCCCGCCCCGTACACGACGCGCACCGCCGTCGGTGAGCAGGACCTCGCGGCCTGCTTCCTGGTCCGCAAGGACGTCTTCGTCGGCGAGCAGGACGTGCCCGAGGAGATCGAGTACGACGAGTACGACGCCCTCGCCCTGCATGTGATCGCCCTCGCGGCGGACGGCTCGGCGCTCGGCACCGGGCGGCTGCTGCACGGCCCGGCCGCCGCCGCGAAGACCGGGGGCGACCCGGCCGTCGGCTCGCTCGGCAGGCTCGCGGTGACCCGGGCGGCACGCGGCCTCGGGGTGGGCGCCGCGCTGGTCCGGGCCATCGAGGACGCGGCCCGTGAGCTCGGTCTGGCCGCCGTCGACCTGCACGCCCAGACCCATGCGCTCGGCTTCTACGAACGCCTCGGCTATGAGGCGTACGGCCCCGAGTTCCCGGACGCGGGCATCCCCCACCGGGCGATGCGCCGCACCCTGAGGGACTGAGGCGCCGGGGCGCGCCCTAATCCGGCAGTCCCCACCGGGTCCAGGCGCCGTTCGACGGCACATCGCGCGGGACCGTCCGCGGGCGGGGAGCGCCCTGTGGAGTGATCACCGCCGCTGAGCCGCGCGGCAGGTCGAGCGTGATCCGGCCCGGCCCGGTCTCCCGCCAGTGCAGCGGGCGCCCGTGCGCGTCCCGTACCTCGATCCGGAGATACGCCGTAGATACATCGGAGGAATGTCGGTCAGGGGAGCAGGAATCGGGGGTGTTGTCTGGATTGCGGGCCTTGCGTGACAGGCTTTGACCCCAGATCCGCCGATCACAGAGGTCGGATCCGCCGATCGCGGAGGTCGGCGCCCCCGTGCTCCGGAAGGCATCCCGTGGACCAAATGGCACTGCTCCTCCTGCTGTTGCTCGGGGCTGTGGTCACGGTGCCGCTGGGCGAGCGTCTCGGGCTGCCCGCGCCGGTGCTGATGACGCTCGCCGGGGTCGGCATGGCCTTCCTCAGCTTCGTACCGAATGTGGACATCCCGCCCGAGGTCATCCTTCCGGCGCTGCTGCCGCCACTGCTCTACGCCTCCGTGCAGCGAACCTCCTGGCGGCAGTTCGCCGCCAACAAACGACCGATCTTTCTGCTGGCCGTGGCGCTGGTCTTCGTCACGACGGCCGCCGTCGCCGCGGTCGCCAACGCGATCGTCCCCGGGCTGCCCATCGCCGCGGCCGTGGCGCTCGGGGCGCTCGTCGCCCCGCCCGACCCGGTCGCGGCGACCGCCGTCGCCGGTTCGGTCGGGCTGCCGCGCAGGCTCGTCTCCATCCTGGAGGGCGAGGGGCTGTTCAACGACGTGACCGCGATCGTGCTCTACCACGTGGCGATCGCCGCCGCGGTGAGCGGGAGCTTCTCGTTGCCGGAGGCCTTCGGGCTGCTGATCCTCTCCGCGGTGGTGGCCGTGGTGGTGGGCCTGGTGCTCGGCTGGCTCACCATCAAGCTCATGGGCCTGCTCGGCGACGCCACGCTCCAGGTCGGCCTCACCCTGCTGGTGCCGTTCGTGAGTTACGTGCTCGCGGAGGAGCTGATGGGCTCGGGCGTCCTCGCCGTCCTCACCACCGCGCTCTTCCTCGCCGAGCACACCGCCGACGCCGACGACGTCCTCGGCCGGCTCACCGGCCGCAGCTTCTGGGAGATCGTCGACACGCTCGTCACCGGGGTCGCCTTCGGGCTGATCGGCCTCGAACTGCACAACGTCTTCGGCACGGCGGACGGGCGCGAACTCAAGCTGCTGGGCTGGGGACTGGCCGTGGTCGTGGTGGTCGTCGGCGTACGGCTGCTGTATCTGCTGCCCGCCACCTGGCTGGCCAAGCGGCTGCACACCCGGCGCGACGTCAGCGAGGAGATCCCCACCAGCTGGCGGGAGACCGTCGTCATGTGGTGGGCCGGGATGCGCGGAGTGGCCTCGGTCGCGCTGGCGCTGGCGATCCCGCTGGAGACGGACGACGGGAAACCGTTCCCGGGCCGCGACGAGATCGTCTTCATCGCCTTCGTGGTGATCATGGCCACGCTCGTCGTGCAGGGACTCACCCTGCCGTGGCTGGTCCGCAAGCTCCGGGTCAAGGCGGACACGGACGCCGAGGAGGCGCTGGAGAAGGAGCTCGCGATCCGCGCCGCGAAGGCCGCGAAGCAGCGCCTCAAGGAGATCCAGGAGGTCGAGGAGTTCCCGGACGAGGTCACCGAGCGGCTCCATCGGCTGGCGTACGACGTGGGGGCACGGATCAGTCCCGACATGGTCGACGACGAGCGCCGCGAGGCGTACGCGAAGCGGGCCGAGCGCTTCAAGGCGGTCAGCCGCGTCCAGCGCGAGATGATGTCGGCCGCCCGCCACGCGGTGCTGTCGGCCCGCAACGAGGCCGGGGCGGACCCGGAGATCGTCGACCGGGTGCTGCGACAGCTGGACGTCCGCAGCCTGCGGTGAGGCGGTGAGGCGGTGAGGCGGTGAGGCGGTGACCGGCCCGGCCCCGGCCCCGGCCCGGTCTCCGGGGCCGGTCAGCCGCGTCCCGTGCGCGGGGACCTGTCCCGGTCCGACGGCTTCTCGTGCGCGGAGCTGGACGGATGAGGCCACTCGCTCTCCGGCGGCAGCGCCGCGGCCGCCGTCGCGACCTTCGGCAGCGCGTACGGGTGGTGGTCGCGCAGCCAGCCGATGAGCTGTTCCCGTATGGCACAGCGCACCGTCCAGATGTCGCCCGCGTCCTTCGCCGTGACCACCGCGCGGACCAGGATCGTCGACGGCGTGGTGTCGGTGACGGCCAGGGACCAGTCACGGCCGTCCCACGCGGCGCACTCGCCCAGGATGTCCCGCAGTTGCTCGCGCATCGCCTCGACCGGGGCCGAGTGGTCCAGGTGGAGGAAGACCGAGCCGGTCATCTGCGCGCCGCCGCGCGACCAGTTCTCGAACGGCTTGCTGGTGAAGTACGAGACCGGCATCGTGATCCGCCGCTCGTCCCAGGTCCGCACCGCGAGGAAGGTCAGCGTGATCTCCTCGATCGTGCCCCACTCGCCGTCCACCACCACCGTGTCACCGATGCGCACCATGTCGCCGAAGGCGATCTGCAGCCCCGCGAAGAGATTGCCGAGCGTCGACTGGGCGGCCACGCCCGCCACGATGCCGAGCACACCGGCCGAGGCCAGCATCGAGGTGCCGAACGTGCGCATCCCCGGGAACGTCAGCAGCATCGCGCCGACGGCGACCGTCGCCACGATCGCGGTGAGCACCCGCTGGATCAGCGTCACCTGGGTACGGACCCGCCGGACGCGCGCCGGATCGGGGGTGTTCGCGGCGTATCTCGCGTAGAGGGAGTCGACGACGGCCGTCGCGATCCGCACCACCAGCCAGGCCGAGGCCCCGATCAGTACCAGCGACAGGGTCTGGCCGATCCCGGTCCGGTGGGTGGTGACCGCTTCGAGACGGCTCTGGGTGTACGAGCCCAGCAGCAGCGCTGTGCCCAGCGTCAGCTGGAGCGGTATCCGGCAGTGCCGCAACAGCCCCCACAGCGGGGTGTCGGGGTGCCGGCCGTCGGCCCGTCTGAGCAGCAGATCGACCAGCCAGCCGACCAGCAGTGTGATCACGACCGAGCCGCCGACGACGATCAGTGGGCGCAGCAGGTTCTCCATGCCCCCGACCGTAGCTGGCACCATGGGACTCATGAACATCATGCTTTTCCACTCGACGTACGGTCTGCGCCCCGCGGTGCACGCGGCGGCCGGCCGGCTTCGCGCCGCCGGGCACGAGGTGCAGGTGCCCGACCTCTTCGAGGGGCGCACGTTCGAAACCGTCGAGGAGGGCCTGGCCTTCAAGGAAGAGGTGGGCAAGGACGAACTGCTCAGGCGGGCCGTGCTGGCCGCCGCCCCCTACTCCGACCGGGGCCTGGTGTACGCGGGTTTCTCGTTCGGCGCCTCCACCGCGCAGACCCTGGCGCTCGGCGACGAGAAGGCCCGCGGTCTGCTGATGTTCCATGGCACGTCGGACATCGCCGAGAACGCGTCCGTGGACGAGCTGCCGGTACAGCTGCATGTCGCCGACCCGGACCCCTTCGAGACGCACGACTGGCTGAACTCCTGGTACCTGCAGATGCGGCGGACCGGCGCCGACGTCGAGGTCTACCGCTATCCGGGCGCGGGCCATCTCTTCACGGACGCCGAACTGCCCGACTTCGACCAGGCGTCGGCCGAGCTGGCCTGGAAGGTCTCGCTCGGCTTCCTCGCCACGCTGTGACGCGGTGAGGGGCCCCGCACCGCGCGGGGCCCCGGGCCGGATCAGCCCCGGTACGCGGTCCAGCTGTCGCTCATCCGCTGGACCTGGCCCGCGGTGAACTGGGTCATGCACGAGTCGTAGGTGTAGTCCATGAAGTTGTGGATCGGGTCGACCCCGGTCTTGTTGGTGCAGGAGTCACGCCCGGTCGGGCACTCGTACGCGGGGGTCTTTTCGGCCGGGGTGTCGGAGACGTAGTCGCCGTTGCCGTTACAGCCGCCCTGGAAGGTGTGGTACAGCCCCATCCAGTGGCCGACCTCGTGGGTGGCGGTGTCGCCCTCGTCGTAGTTGGTGGCGGAGCCGCCGGGCAGCGAGGCGTCGAGGATGACGACGCCGTCGTCCGAGGGGTTGGACTTGTACGAGCTGGGGAACGTGGCCCAGCCCAGCAGGCCGCCGCCGAGGTTGGCGGTGTAGATGTTGAGGGCGTTCGCGCCGCCCTTGCGCAGCGAGGACTTCATGGCCTTCTCGGCGGCGGAGCCGGGGGAGACGCCGTTGTACCAGGAGCTGTTGTCCGTGTAGTCCGTGCCGGCCAGCGTGTACTGGAAGCCGGTGTTCGTGTTGCCCGAACCCTGCCCGCTGTAGGCGGCGTTCAGGACGTTCATCTGGCTGCTGATCGCGGCGGCGCTGAGCTTGCCGGTCGTCCCGGAGTGCACGACGTGGAAGTACACCGGGATCGTCGCGCCCGCGGCGAGCGAGGAACCGCTGACCCGGCGGTCCGCGAGTCTCTGCTTCAACTGCGAGTCCATGGCCTTGGCCTGGGCCGCGGTGAGTTCGCCCGGGTCCGCGGCGTGCTCGGTGCCCGAAGGGCGGGCCTCGCGCGCCGTGGCGCTCGCTCCGGCGTCGTCCGCGCACTTCTGGGCGGCGGAGGTCTTGGAGGTGGCCGAGGCGGCGGCGCCGGAAGGAGCGGAGAGCGGTGCCAGGGCCAGGGTTCCGGCCAGGACGGCGGTGCCGATCGCACGGTTTCGCATACGCGGCGATATACGGACAAGAGCGCGCACGTGGACTCCTCGCGGATGTGTGGGAGAGGCATTTCCTCACCCGCCGCCGGGAGATTACGTGCGCATGTCAGGTCCCGAGGAGAAATGATCAGGCCCAATCGGGTATGCGTCAAAGGGTGGAAAGTGGAAGAAATCTTTCCCTGTGTTCCAGAGTTTGAGATGGCGACGTAACCGTAGGCGTTACCCCGGCGGGTGGTGTGTCCCCATTCGATCCTTGGGGCACACCACCCGCCGTAGCGACGCAATGCGCCGTCAACATATGCGGAGGTGGCCGAAAATGGACCCTCAGTGCACCGGGCTGTTCACCCGCTCGACCTTCTGCGTCCCGCTGAGCGTCCGGTACGAACGCGTCCAGGCCGACGTAGCGTCCCGCTTCGTCCGGTCGGAGACGGCGTAGTAGTCCATCTGTGAGCGCTCGGCGGTCACGTCCAGGACGCCGTAACCGTGCGAGTCCATGTCCACCCACTTCACATGGCGGTTGGCGGCCTTCACCGCAGCGGCCGCGACCAGAGAGACCGTCTGCGGTGCCACGTGCAGGATGTCGTCGATGTTGTCCGAGGTCACCGACGTCACCACGAACTCGGTGGCGGCCGATTCGGAGAGCGGATACGTCGCCGCCTTCACCGGTACGTCGTTGGCCCAGGCCATGTGGATGTCACCGGTCAGGAAGACCGTGTTGGTGATCGACCGGTCCCGCAGGTGCGAGATCAGCTTCTTGCGGTCGTCCGTGTAGCCGTCCCACTGGTCGACGTTGACGGCCAGGCCCTCCTTGGGCAGCCCCAGCAACTCGGCCAGCGGCTCCAGCAGATGGGCCGGTACGGAACCGAACGCGACCGGCGAGATCATCACCGACGTGCCGACCAGCTTCCAGGTGGCGTCCGAGCCGGCCAGCCCCGACTTCAGCCAGTCCAGCTGCGCCCGCCCGGTGATGCTGCGCTCCGGGTCGTCGACCGTGCCGCTGCCGATCCCCGCCTGCTGGGAGCGGAAGCTGCGCAGGTCGAGGAGGTGGAGGTCGGCCAGGTTGCCGAAGCGCAGCCGCCGGTAGACGGTGCCCTCGGTGGAGGCGCGGACCGGCATCCACTCGAAGTACGCCTGCTTGGCGCCCGCGACCCGATCCGCCCAGGCGCCCTCGGCGCCCGGCGTGTGGTTCTCGGCCCCGCCCGACCAGGTGTCGTTGGCGAACTCGTGGTCGTCCCAGATCGCGATCACGGGGTGCGTGGCGTGCAGCGTCTGGAGGTCGGGGTCCGTCTTGTGCGTGGCGTGCCGGGTGCGGTAGTCGGCGAGGGTGAGGATCTCGTGGACCGGCTGGTGCTGCCGTACGACGTACTTCGCGGCCGGGTAACTTCCCGACGCGTACTCGTAGATGTAGTCGCCGAGGTGGAGCACCGCGTCGAGGTCGGCGCGGGCGGCGAGGTGGCGGTACGGGGAGAAGTACCCGGCCTCCCAGTTGGCGCACGACACCACGCCGAAGCGCACGCCTGGCGTGGCGGCACCGGCCGGGGGAGCCGTCCGGGTGCGGCCGGCCGGGGAGAGCGTCTGCGTGCCCTCGCCCGCAGAGAAGCGGAACCAGTACGCGGTGGCGGGGGCCAGCCCCCGCACATCGGCCTTGACCGTGTGGTCGGACGCGGCCTTCGCGACGGTCGTGCCCCGGGCGACGACCCGGGCGAAGTCCTTGTCCTCGGCGACCTCCCAGCGCACCGCCGTATCGGCGCCGCGGCCCGAACCGGGTATCGCGTCCGGGGTCGGGGTGACACGGGTCCAGAGCAGGATGCCGTCGGGCAGGGGATCGCCGGAGGCGACGCCGTGCAGGAAGGCGGGGCCGTCGGCGGCGCGGGCGGCGGTGGCGGAGCCCAGCACGGGGGCCGCGACGGCGGTGGCGGCAGCGGCCTTGACGACCGTGCGGCGGCTGGGGGCGGAGAGCGGCGAGGAATCACGTCGACTGGTCACGGGGCAGCACCCTACTGACCGGTAAGTCGAACGGGCAGGCGAATTCAGGAAGTTCGCCTGCCCGTCGGGGAGCCGCTGCCGGGATGTCGCCGGCCGGTCAGCCCTTCAGCGCGGCCGTGATCGCGGTGTTGAAGGCCTCCACCGTCATCGGGGCGTTCTCGCTCTGGCCGTCGGTGAGTGCCTTGCCGTCCATCTTCAGCGTCGGGGTGCCCCGCACGCCGCTGTCGTCGAACGCCGCCGACATCTTCATCGCCCAGCTGTCGAAGGTGCCGTCCTTGACGTCCTTCTGGAAGGCGGCGTTGCCCTTCAGCGCGTCCACCGTGTCGGCGACCTTGATCAGGTAGGAGTCGTCCTTGAACTTGTCGTCGGTCTCCTCCGGGTGGTACTTCGCGGAGTAGAGCGCGGCCTTGTAGTCGAGGAAGGCATCCGGGCTGACGTCGAGCGCCGCGCCGAGCGCGCTCAGCGCGTTCTTCGAGCCCTCGCCGTTGGCCGCGTTGTCGATGAACGTGGCGCCGATGTACTTGACCTTGTACTTGCCGGCGTCGACGTCCTTGCGGATCGTCTCGCCGACGGACTGCTCGAACGTGGCGCAGATCGGGCAGCGCGAGTCCTCGTACAGCTCCAGGGTCTTCTTGGCGGTCGACTTGCCGATGACGACGCTGGTGCCGTTCTCGCCCGAGGTGTTCTTGGGCGCGGTCACGTTCTTCGCGTCCTTGGCCGCCTCCCAGTGGGACGGCTTGTTCAGCTGCATGACGCCCCAGGCGGCAGCACCCACGACGGCCAGCACGCCGACGATCGAGACGCCGACGATGATCTGCCGGCGGGTCTTGTCCTTCTTGGCCTGGCGCTCGCGCTCGGCGCGCAGACGCTCGCGGGCCGCCGCCTTGTTGGCCTGGGTGTTGCGCTTGCTCATGTCCGTATCTCCATGGTGTGAGGGGCGTGTCGTAGGGGATGTGCGTGCTCAGGCGAAGGCCGAGCGCGGCGGTCCCCTCCGTCCCACGGAGTGCACGAGCAGGCGGGCGTGTACGAGCGGGTGCGGGCCATGTCCGGCGGGCCGCATCCGGCTGCGGGCCGGGCGGCGGGCCGTGCCGACCACGGCGACCGCGATCAGCAGCGGCCGGAACGCCAGGACGGCGGCCGCCTCCAGCAGACCGGCCAGCGCGGACTCGCCCCGCCGGAGCCAGGCCGCGGCGAGCAGGCCGACCGAGACGTGGGCGGCGAGCAGCAGCCACGGCACCGCTGGGCCGGGCGAGGCCAGCAGCGCGGCCGTCGTGTGCCCGGCATCGGTCACCGAGGCGAACGGGTCGGCCCCGGCACCGGTCGGCGCCGCACCGGCGCCGACCATGCCGCCGCACAGCACGTCGACGCCGACCGAACGCAGCGGCCCCGCGATCGGGCCGCCGGCCGCGCCGTAACAGACATGCTGACCGGTGGTGAAGACGGTGTCGGCGGCCAGCTCCAGCGGGACCAGCAGCCCGGCGATCGCCCCGAAGCCGCGCTCCCGGCCGGCCAGCGCGTACGCCACGGCGAACACCACGCCGGCCAGCAGGGCGACGGCGGTCAGCGGCAGCGGGACCCGGGAGAGCAGCACATGGGAAGCAGCGGAGAGCGTCACGACGAGCGCTGTGAAAAGCGCCGCGCGAACGACTCTGAACTGCTTCCCGGATATGTCCATCGCCGAGGAGTGTCGCATGCGAACCTGTAAGTGAGCCCTAAAGGGATGGGGCCGATGGGATCAGAGCCCCGGAATGCGGCCGTTGCGGAAGAGGTCCACGAAGATCTGGTGGTCGGCGCGGGCCCTGGCGCCGTAGCTGTGGGCGAAGTCCACCAGCAGGTCGGCGAAGCCCTCCTCGTCGGCCGCGATCGCCGCGTCGATCGCCCGCTCGGTGGAGAACGGCACCAGCGAGTGACCGCTCTCGTCATCGGCCGCGGAGTGCATCGTCGCCGTCGCCCGGCCGAGATCCGCGACGACCGCCGCGATCTCCTCCGGCTCGTCGATGTCGGACCAGTCCAGATCGACCGCGTACGGAGACACCTCGGCGACCAGTTGCCCCGTCCCGTCCAGCTCGGTCCAGCCGAGCCACGGGTCGGCGTGCGCCTGCAGGGCGCGCTGCGAGATCACGGTGCGGTGGCCCTCGTGCTGGAAGTACTCGCGCACCGCCGCGTCGGTGATGTGCCGGGAGACCGCGGCGGTCTGCGCCTGCTTGAGGTAGATCACCACATCGTTCTCCAGGGCGTCGCTGTTGCCCTCCAGAAGGATGTTGTACGAGGGGAGCCCGGCCGAACCGATCCCGATGCCGCGACGGCCGACGACATCCTTCACCCGGTACGAGTCGGGGCGGGTCAGGCTCGACTCCGGCAGCGTCTCCAGATAGCCGTCGAAGGCCGCCAGCACCTTGTAGCGCGTCGCCGCGTCCAGGTCGATCGAGCCGCCGCCCGGCGCGAACCGGCGCTCGAAGTCCCGGATCTCCGTCATCGAGTCCAGCAGCGAGAACCGGGTCAGCGACCGGGCGTCGCGCAGCGCGCCCAGCAGCGGGCCCTCGGCCGTGTCCAGGGTGAAGGGCGGCACCTCTTCATTCTTGACGCCCGTCGCCAGCGCGTGGACCCGCTCGCGGTAGGCCGCCGCGTAGACCCGGACCAGCTCGCTGATCTGGTCGTCGCTCAGCGCCTTCGCGTACCCGATCAGGGCGACGGAGGCGGCGAACCGCTTGAGGTCCCAGGTGAACGGGCCGACGTACGCCTCGTCGAAGTCGTTCACGTTGAAGATCAGCCGGCCGTTGGCGTCCATGTACGTGCCGAAGTTCTCCGCGTGCAGATCGCCGTGGATCCACACCCGGCCGGTCCGCTCGTCCAGGTACGGGCCGCCGTGCCGCTCCCGCTCCAGGTCGTTGTAGAACAGGCACGCCGTGCCCCGGTAGAAGGCGAAGGCCGAGCCCGCCATCTTGCGGAACTTGACCCGGAAGGCAGCCGGGTCGGCAGCCAGCAGCTCCCCGAACGCGGTGTCGAAGACCTCAAGAATCTGCTCCCCGCGCTCTGCTGCGCCGGTCTGCGCTTCCGACATCTCTGGGTGCCTCCTGGTACCTGACGTGCATGACAGACGTGCATGACAAATGGGACGGGCGTCTCAGCCCTACAACGCGCGACCGTACCCGGGAGTGCCCGTCGTCAGGCACCTCGAAGACGTAGACTTCCACGCTGTCCCCCCAGCCCGCCAAAGCCGTTTCCCGGAGGCACAGCGCCGTGACCAAGCCGCCCTTCACGCACCTTCACGTCCACACCCAGTACTCGTTGCTGGACGGTGCCGCGCGGCTCAAGGACATGTTCGCTGCCTGCAATGAAATGGGCATGTCGCACATCGCGATGACCGACCACGGCAACCTGCACGGGGCCTACGACTTCTTCCACTCGGCGAAGAAGGCGGGCGTCACCCCGATCATCGGCATCGAGGCGTACGTCGCCCCGGAGTCGCGCAAGCACAAGCGGAAGATCCAGTGGGGCCAGCCGCACCAGAAGCGCGACGACGTCTCGGGTTCGGGCGGTTACACCCACAAGACGATCTGGGCGGCGAACAGCACCGGGCTGCACAACCTCTTCAAGCTGTCCTCGGACGCGTACGCCGAGGGCTGGCTGCAGAAGTGGCCGCGCATGGACAAGGAGACCATCGCCCAGTGGTCCGAGGGCCTGATCGCGTCCACCGGCTGCCCCTCGGGCGAGGTGCAGACCCGGCTGCGGCTCGGCCAGTTCGACGAGGCGGTCCAGGCCGCCTCCGACTACAAGGACATCTTCGGCGAGGGCAAGTACTTCCTGGAGCTGATGGACCACGGCATCGAGATCGAGCGCCGGGTCCGTGACGGGCTCCTCGAAATCGGCAAGAAGCTGAACATCCCGCCGCTGGTGACCAACGACTCGCACTACACCTACGCGCACGAGGCCACCGCGCACGACGCCCTGCTCTGCATCCAGACCGGCAAGAACCTCTCCGACCCGGACCGCTTCCGCTTCGACGGCACCGGCTACTACCTCAAGACGACCGACGAGATGTACGGCGTCGACTCCTCCGACGCCTGGCAGGAGGGCTGCGCCAACACCCTGCTGGTCGCGGAGCAGATCGACACCACCGGCATGTTCGAGAAGCGCGACCTGATGCCGAAGTTCGAAATCCCGGACGGCTACACGGAGATCACCTGGTTCCAGGAAGAGGTCCGCGTCGGGATGAACCGGCGCTTCCCGGGCGGTGTCCCCGAGGACCGGCAGAAGCAGGTCGAGTACGAGATGGACATCATCATCCAGATGGGGTTCCCGGGGTACTTCCTGGTCGTCGCCGACTTCATCATGTGGGCGAAGAACAACGGCATCGCGGTCGGCCCCGGCCGAGGCTCCGCCGCCGGTTCGATCGTGGCGTACGCGATGGGCATCACCGACCTCGACCCGATCGAGCACGGGCTGATCTTCGAGCGGTTCCTCAACCCCGAGCGCGTGTCCATGCCCGATGTCGACATCGACTTCGACGAGCGCCGGCGCGTCGAAGTGATCAGGTACGTGACGGAGAAGTACGGCGCCGACAAGGTCGCCATGATCGGCACGTACGGAAAGATCAAGGCGAAGAACGCCATCAAGGACTCCGCCCGGGTCCTCGGCTACCCGTACGCGATGGGCGACCGGCTCACCAAGGCCATGCCCGCCGACGTCCTCGGCAAGGGCATCGACCTCAACGGCATCACCGACCCCAAGCACCCGCGCTACAGCGAGGCGGGCGAGATCCGGGGGATGTACGAGAACGAGCCGGACGTCAAGAAGGTCATCGACACCGCGAAGGGCGTCGAGGGCCTGGTCCGGCAGATGGGCGTGCACGCCGCCGGCGTCATCATGTCCAGCGAGCCGATCGTCGACCACGCCCCGATCTGGGTGCGGCACACCGACGGCGTCACCATCACGCAGTGGGACTACCCGCAGTGCGAGTCGCTCGGCCTGCTGAAGATGGACTTCCTCGGCCTGCGAAACCTCACCATCATGGACGACGCCGTGAAGATGGTGGAGTCCAACAAGGGCGTCAAGCTGGACCTGCTCGGCCTCCCGCTGGACGACCCCAAGACGTACGAGATGCTCTGCCGCGGTGACACGCTCGGCGTGTTCCAGTTCGACGGCGGCCCGATGCGTTCCCTGCTGCGCCAGATGCAGCCCGACAACTTCGAGGACATTTCCGCCGTCTCGGCCCTGTACCGGCCGGGCCCGATGGGAATGAACTCGCACACGAACTACGCCGAGCGCAAGAACGGCCGCCAGGAGATCACCCCGATCCACCCGGAGCTGGAGGACCCCCTCAAGGAGGTCCTCGGCCTCACCTACGGCCTGATCGTGTACCAGGAGCAGGTGCAGAAGGCCGCCCAGATCGTCGCCGGCTACTCGCTCGGCGAGGCCGACATCCTGCGCCGCGTGATGGGCAAGAAGAAGCCCGAGGAACTGGCGAAGAACTTCGTCCTCTTCGAGGCGGGGGCCAAGGAGAAGGGCTTCTCCGACGCCGCGATCAAGGCCCTGTGGGACGTACTGGTCCCGTTCGCCGGATACGCGTTCAACAAGGCGCACTCCTCCGCGTACGGCCTGGTCACCTACTGGACCGCGTACCTCAAGGCGAACTACCCCGCCGAGTACATGGCGGCGCTGCTGACCTCGGTCAAGGACGACAAGGACAAGTCGGCCGTCTACCTCAACGAGTGCCGCCGCATGGGCATCAAGGTGCTGCCGCCCAATGTGAACGAGTCCCTGTCGAACTTCGCCGCCCAGGGCGACGACGTGATCCTCTTCGGCCTCACCGCCGTGCGCAACGTCGGCCAGAACGTCGTCGACTCGATCATCCGGTGCCGCAAGGCGAAGGGGAAGTACAGCTCGTTCCCCGACTTCCTGGACAAGGTCGAAGCGGTCGTCTGCAACAAGCGCACCGTCGAATCGCTGATCAAGGCCGGCGCCTTCGACGAGATGGGCCACACCCGCAAGGGCCTGGTCGCCCACCACGAACCGATGATCGACAACGTGGTGCAGGTCAAGCGCAAGGAGGCCGAGGGCCAGTTCGACCTCTTCGGCGGCATGGGCGACTCGGACGACGGCGCTTCCGAGCCGGGCTTCGGGCTCGACGTGGAGTTCTCCGACATCGAGTGGGAGAAGTCCTACCTGCTGGCCCAGGAGCGCGAGATGCTCGGCCTGTATGTCTCCGACCACCCGCTCTTCGGCCTGGAACACGTGCTGTCCGACAAGGCCGACTCCTCGATCTCCCAGCTGACCGGCGGCGAGCACGCCGACGGCGCCATCGTCACCGTCGGCGGCATCATCTCCGGCCTCCAGCGCAAGATGACCAAGCAGGGCAACGCCTGGGCCATCGCCACCGTCGAGGACCTGGCCGGTTCCATCGAGTGCATGTTCTTCCCGGCCACCTACCAGCTGGTCTCCACCCAGCTCGTCGAGGACACCGTCGTCTTCGTCAAGGGACGCCTCGACAAGCGGGAGGACGTGCCCCGGCTGGTCGCCATGGAGATGCAGGTTCCCGACATCTCGTCGGCCGGCACCAACGCCCCCGTGGTCCTCACCATCCCCACCGTCAAGATCACCCCGCCCATGGTCAGCCGCCTCGGCGAGGTCCTCAGCAGCCACCGGGGCGACACCGAGGTACGGATCAAGCTCCAGGGCCCGCGCAAGACCACGGTGCTCCGGCTCGACCGGCACCGGGTCAAGCCCGACCCGGCGCTCTTCGGCGACCTGAAGGTGCTGCTCGGCCCGTCCTGCCTGGCCGGCTGAACCGGTTCTCCCGCGCAGACGTACGAGAGGGGCGCCCCGCGAAAGCGGGAGCGCCCCTCTCGGTCATCGGGCCGCAGTCCGGACCGGAGACGGCTCCGGTCAGTTGTGGCCGAAGCGCCGCTGGTGCTTACGGGCAACATCAGAAGGGCTGCCCTGGGCCTGCGACTGAGGCTGTATCTGCGACTCGTACGCGGTCGTCTTCGCCTCTTCCGCGCCGCGCTCCGTGCCGGACGCGCGGTTCTGCTGGCTGCCCTGCTTGCGGTTCTTGTTCTTGGCCATGGTCTTCCTCCTATGGGGACTCTCGGGGCCAGGACCGCGTTCAGATTCACATGCCGGGGCAACCCGTGCATTTTGGATCATTACCGTGCGTAGTGGGGGTGCTGGGTGCGTGGTTTCCCGGATCCGCCACGCCGATGATCGAGTTCCGGCCGTCAACCCCTGCGCGGTCGGGCAGACTCGAAGGAAACCCTTGGCAAAGACCGCACCCGAACTCCTGGAAGAGGGTGGATCGCGTGGACCGTTGCGTCGTCCTGGTGGACGCCGGCTACTTGCTGGGCGCAGCCGCGAGCCTGCTGGCAGGAGAACCGGCCCGTTCCCGCATCACGGTCGACCACGCGGCCCTCATCCGGGGCCTGCGCGAGCGGGCCGAGGCCGATACGGAGCAGCCGCTGCTGCGGATCTACTGGTTCGACGGCGCCCCCGACCGGGTGCCGCAGCCCGAGCACCGCAGGCTGCGCGTGATGCCCCGGGTCACCGTCCGGCTCGGTGCCCTGACCCGCAGCGACGGACGCTGGGCCCAGAAGGGCGTCGACGCCGCGATGCACGCCGAGCTCACCGAACTGGCCAGGAACCGGGCCTGCTCCGACGTGGTGCTGGTGACCGGCGACGGCGATCTGCTGCCCGGTCTGATGTCCGCCAAGGAACACGGCGTCGCCGTCCATCTGTGGGCCGTCCAGGCCGCCGACGGCGACTACAACCAGTCCGAGGACCTGGTCGCCGAGGCCGACGAGCGAAGGGTGCTCGACCGGGCCTGGATCACCCAGGCGGTACGGGCCAAGGAGACCGGCGGCGTCTGCGCCCCGCCCCCCGTGCCCCGCCCGGAGATCGCCGCGATCCTCTCCGCGCCGCTTCCCGAGGCAGCCCTCGCCGCCTCCGCCGAGCGCGCCTCGGAGGCCCAGGCGGCGGCCGCCTCGGGCGGCGCCGCGGCACCGCCCGAGGAGAGCACCGCCACCGACCGCCCCGTGCCCGGCGGCCGGGGCGTCCCCACCCCCAAGGACCTGGCGGGCAGCCTGCGCGGCCCCGGCGTCCAGCCCGACCGGAACCTCCCGCAGCCGTCGCCCGCCGGCGCGACCCTGCGCTGGTCCTCCGACAAGAGCTGGGCGGAGCGCGGCGGACCGCTGGGCGAGCCCGCCGAGACCGCCTCGCTGCCGACACTGGCCCAGCTCACCAGCGCCGAGCAGCGCTGGGCGGACCGCGAGGAGGACATCACCACCGTCGGCGGTGACCCGTTCGAGGTGGGCCAGGTCTTCGCCCGTCGCTGGATGGAGCGGCTCCCGGAGACCGTCCATCTGCAGAAGCTGTCGACCATGTACCCGCGCATCCCGCACCGCATCGACGGTGAGCTGCTGCGCTACGCCGCCCGGTTCGGTCTGCTCGCCCACAAGGACGACCAGATCGACGAGCACGACCGCTACGCGATCCGGGCGGGATTCTGGCGGGAGATCGACGTACGGGCGGCGGCCGAGCACACCCCCGCGGCGGAGCGGACGAGCCCGTCCGCCGGCTGACGGCACAGCGGGGCCACGGGCGGGCGACCCGGTCACCGGTCGCCGCGCCGGGGCCGGCCGGCGTGGCCCCGGGCGCAATCCGGGGCATCCGACCCCGTACCCTCGTACCTCGTGAGTACGGGCACAGCACAGGCGCAGCCGGCGACCGGGACCGTGTGCGCGGTGCGTGATCTGGTCAAGACCTATCCCGCAGCCCGCGGCCGCCGCGGCACCCCCGCCACACCCGAGGTGCGCGCCACCGACGGGATCAGCCTGGACGTGCGGCGCGGCGAGATCTTCGGCCTCCTCGGCCCCAACGGCGCCGGGAAATCCACCCTGGTACGGCAGCTCACCGGGCTGATGCGCCCCGACTCCGGCAGCGTCACCGTGCTGGGCCACGACCTCGTACGCCACCCGGAACGCGCCTCCCGGCTGATCGGCTACCTCGGGCAGGAGTCCACCGCCCTCGACGAGCTGACCGTCTCGCTCGCCGCCGAGACCACCGGACGGCTGCGCGGCCTCGCCGCGGCCGACGCCCGCGCCGAACGCGACGCCGTACTCGGTGAACTCGGCCTCACCGAGATCGCGGGACGCCCCCTGAAGAAGCTCTCCGGCGGACAGCGGCGGCTCGCCTGCTTCGCCGCCGCGCTGGTCGGCGAGCGGCCGGTGCTGCTGCTGGACGAGCCGACGACCGGCATGGACCCCGTCGCCCGGCGCGCCGTCTGGGCCGCCGTGGACCGGCGCCGGGCCGAGCGCGGCACGACGGTGCTGCTCGTCACTCACAACGTCATCGAGGCCGAGACCGTCCTCGACCGGGTCGCCGTGATCGAGCACGGCAAGGTCATAGCCTGCGACACGCCGACCGGGCTCAAGGAACGCTTCGCGGGCGAGGTCCGGGTCGAGCTGGTGTGGCGCGAGCGGGCACCCCTGGACGTGCCCGAGGTGGCCGCGCTGCGCGGCTCGGCCCAGGAGTCGGGGCGGCGCTGGGTGCTGCGGCTCGGTCCCGACGAGGCGCGGGCGGCGGTCGCCGCGGTGACCGGCGGCGCGGCCTTCGCCGCACTCGACGACTTCACGCTGGCGACGCCCAGCCTGGAGGACGTCTATCTCGCGCTCGGCGGGGACGCGACCAAGGGGTTGGTGAAGTCATGACGGGGGCCGGCGGGGTGGCCGGGGCCGACGGGGTGGCCGGGGCCAGTGGGACGACCGGGTGCGGGTGCGTGGCCGGGCAGGGAACGAACAGGAGCAGCGCCAGGTGACGAGCATCGTTCCCGCGCACGCGGTGACCGGACCCGTCCCGGCCACGGAGGACGGCCCCGGCGTCGCCTTCGACGGCTTCGACGGCGAGCGGGCGGCGCCCGCGCCGCTCGCCCCGAGGGCCCGGCTGTTCCCCTCGCTCGCGGCGGTCTACCGCGCCCAGCTGTCCAGGGCCAGGGTCGCCCGTATCCCGCTGCTCTTCGTCGCGACCTTCCAGTCGGTCGGGATCATGGTGCTGATGCGCGGGGTGGTCGACGGCGGCTCCGAGGCGCGGGCCGTCGTCGCCGGCTCCAGCGTCCTCGTCGTGGCCTTCGTCGCGCTCAATCTCCTCGCCCAGTACTTCGGGCAGCTGCGGGCCGGCGGCGGGCTCGACCACTACGCGACCCTGCCGGTGCCGCCCGCCTCGGTGGTGCTCGGTGCGGCCGGGGCGTACGCCTCCTTCACCGTGCCCGGCACGATCGTCACGGCGGTGGCCGGCAGCGTGATGTTCGGGCTGCCGCTGACGCATCTGTGGGTGCTCGTCGCGGTCATCCCGCTCTCCGGGGCGGCGCTCTCCGGGCTGGGCGCGGCGCTGGGACTGCTCGCGCCCCGGCAGGAGCTGGCCACGCTCCTCGGCCAGCTGGGCATGTCGGCGGCGCTGCTGCTCGGTGTGCTCCCCGCGGACCGGCTGCCGACGCCGGTCGGCTGGGCGCGCGATCTGCTGCCCTCGACCTACGGCGTCGAGGCGCTGGCCCGGTCCTTCGACGCCCACCCGGACTGGGCGGTCGTCGCGCTGGACCTCGCCGTCTGTGCCGTGGTCGGCGTGCTCTCGCTGGCCGCGGCGACGTGGGCGTACCGCAGGGCAGCGGTCCGGTGAGGCGCGGCGCGGGGGTGCCTGGCACGATGGCACGGTGACCGCACCTCTGACGCCGCCTCACCAGCCCTCGTCCAACGATCCCTGGCAGACCCCGCCGAACTGGGGTGGCCCGGGGGGCTCCCACCTGATCGGTGCGCACCAGCCGGGAGGGCTGCCGGGAGCGCCCGAGGAGAAGGCTCTCGCGCCGGAACTGCGCAGGGCCGCGGTCGTCGCCGCTCTGGTGACCGTCTCGGGCGTCGCGCTCGGGCTCCTCTGGCTGTGGCTGGCGCCGAGGGTTCCGCTGATCTCCGACAGCACCGCCGTCTTCCTGAGCGACAGCGAGGGCGAGGAGGCGATCGGCGCCGACGGTACGTTCGTGCTGCTGGCCCTGGCCTTCGGCGCGGTCTCCGCGGCGCTGGTCTTCTGGTTCCAGCGGCGCGGCGGGATCGCCCTGGTGGTGGGGCTCGCGCTGGGCGGGCTGCTCGGTTCGCTGCTGGCCTGGCGGCTGGGGGTGTGGCTCGGGCCGACGCAGGACGTGGTCGCGCACGCGCGGGCGGTCGGCAAGGGCGTGGTCTTCGACGCGCCGCTCCAGCTGCGGGCGAAGGGGGCGCTGCTGGCGTGGCCGCTGGGGGCGATGGCGGTTCATCTCGGGTTGACCGCGATGTTCGGGCCGCGGGATCCGGAGCCGGAGTGGGGGGTGTTTCCGGGGGCGCCGAGTGCTCCGGCGGCGCCGGGCGCTCCGAGCGCTCCGGGTGCCCCGGGGGCGTCGGCGCAGTCGTAGGTGTGCAAGTGCGGGTGGGTGGGCCGCTGCGCGGGGCTTGTCCCCTACCCGCCCCTACCCGCCCCTTCCCGGAGCCGGGGCTCTGCCCCGGACCCCGGTCCTCAATCGCCGGACGGGCTGGAATGGGCTCGGGTGGGCTGATATGGGCGCGAGTGGCTGAAACAGGCGCGGGCCGGGCGAGCGGTGCTGGGCGGGCCGGAACCGGCTCAGTTTTCCCGGCCGATATCCGCGAACACCGCCCCCGTCAGCGACGCCAGATCCGTCGGGGAGAGTTCGACCTCCAGGCCCCGGCGGCCCGCCGAGACGCAGATCGTCTCGTGGGACCGTGCCGAAGCGTCCAGTACCGTACGCAGCCGCTTGCGCTGGCCCAGCGGGGAGATGCCGCCCCTCACGTAACCGGTGGTGCGTTCGGCGGCCGACGGGTCGGCCATGGCGGCCCGCTTGCCGCCCACCGAGGCGGCCAGGGCCTTGAGGTCCAGTGAGCCGGCCACCGGGACCACCGCCACGGTCAGCATGCCGTCGACGTCCGCGACCAGGGTCTTGAAGACCCGGTCGGGGGAGACGCCCAGTGCCTCGGCCGCCTCCTCGCCGTAGGAGGCCGAGGCCGGGTCGTGGTCGTAGGAGTGGACGGTGAACGCCGTGCCGGACGCGGTCAGGGCGACCGTTGCCGGGGTGCCGCCGGACTGTTGCTGCTTCTTGGGCTTCTTCGCCACGGGGAGCGGTCCTCGGTCGGTCGGTCTTCGGATCAGTTGGGGTGGGTCGGGGCGCGGGTCAGATCCACCGCGGGCAGGGACGGGAGATGGCGGATGACGGCGGTCTCGGAGCGCAGCAGCGTCAGTTCCTCGCGCAGCCGGGTCGCGGTGTCGGGCGCCTGGAGCAGCCGCTGCCTGGTCGGGACGTCCAGTACGGCCGCCGCCGCGACCAGGTACGAGACGACGGAGGGGTCGTCGGGCAGGTCCGCGCCGGTCGTCAGCGACCGTTCGCTCGCCCCGGCCAGCCGCTTCTGGTAGCTGCGGAAGGCCCTCAGTACGCCCTCGGCGAGCGCCCCCGCCTCCTCGCCGGTCTCCTCGTCCAGCTCTTCGAGCTCGGCCGTCAGGAAGGGGCCGCTCGCCTCCACGGAGAGCAGCTTGACCCGGGTGGTGCCGGTGGCCAGGACCTCGAAGCTGCCGTCCGGCCGTTCCCGGATCTTCGCCGCGTCGGCGATGCAGCCGACCCGGTGGAAGGTCTGGACCGGGTCGGGGCCGAAGCCGTCCGCGGGGCCGCGCTCGGCGGGGACGTTCACCGCGTCCGGCATTCCGGCGCCCGTCGGGGCGGTCTCGCGGCCGTCGCGGATCGCGACCACGGCGAACCGGCGGGGTTCGTCCTCGTCGGTCTTCAGGAGTTCGCGCATCATGGCGCGATAACGCTCCTCGAAGACGTTCAGCGGCAGCACGAGGCCGGGGAACAGCACCGCGTTCAGCGGGAACAGAGGCAGGCGAGCGGTGGTCACAACGGTCAAGCGTAATGGCCGCGGGCCCGGCCCCGGTCGGCCCGTCCCGGGATCGGTGCCGCGCAGGCCGTCCGGAGCCGTGTCTCGTCCCGCGCCTCCAGGAACCGGCCGAGCGGATCGTCGGAGACCGACGACCACGGGAACGACGCCGCATGGGGTCCGATCCGCCGGAACTGTTCCAGGGCCTCGTTCCAGCGCCCCCGGCCGACCAGCACGAACGCCAGCAGATTGCGGACCTCGGCGGGCCACGGGTCGCCCGGCTCGAACGAGGCGGACAGCTCGATGGCCAGATCGGCCGCCGCGTCGATCCGCTCCTCCTGCACCGAGGTGGTCCGGGCGCCGGGCCCCTCGATCAGCAGGGCGAAGGCGGCCCGCAGCGGCAGCGCCTGCACCAGCGAACTGGGCAGCGAGTCCTCGGCGGCCCGCTCGGCGAAGTCGAAGCACTCGCGGTGCGAGCCGTACCAGGCCGCGGAGAGGTACCGCAGCGCCGCGACATGGCAGCCGTAGTGGTGCGAGGAGCGCTGGATCGCCTGCTCCCACAGCGCCCCGAACATGGTGTGCGTGGCGTGGGTGCCGCGGGCGTGGTCGAGCGCCAGGCGCCAGGGCACCGGGTCGCGCGGATCGCTCTCGGCCGCCGCCGAGATCAGCGGCCCCACCTCGCGCAGCTGCTCGGCGCGGGCGGGCGACTCCCAGGCCCGGCGGACCGCCAGCTCGGCCTTGACGAGCAGCGCGTCCGGGTCGTGCGGGGAGGCGGCGAGCCAGTCGGTCAGCCAGCCGTCGCGGTTGCGGGCGAAGGTGACGAGCCGGCCGAGGTAGCGGTCGCGGTTCTCCCACTCGGCGCAGTCCCGGGTGGTGGCGAGGAGTTTCGCGGCCGGTCCGTACTCCCCGAGGGCGGCGGCGACGAGTGCCGGGGAGAGCCGCTCGTCGGGGGCGTCGAGCAGCACCTCGTCGTCCGCGGGCAGTCCGGCGGGCCCCTGCGAAGGGAGCCGGACCGCGCGCGCGGCGCGGAGCAGAGCACGAAGGATTGGCATGGTGCAGACCATTGAAAAGCCCTGGTCGGAGCGGCGCCAGAGGCTCGCTGTGAAACTTTGGTGCCGAGTGAATGGGTTGTACCGGACCGAGTCAAGAAGAAGTAAAGGAAAGTCCGGAATCTGGCTTGTTCCTGCTGGTCCGGCCAATGGTGTGCGGCACTCCGAACGTAGCTCGGGCTCCCGTTCGACTGCGGTCCGGGCGCCGGAGGCCGCTCGGCACGACGGGCCGCGAGCGGCCGGGCGGCCCGTCGTCCGGTCGGTGGTGGCCGGATCCCGTCAGCCCCGCCGCAGCAGCCGTGAGGCGCCCGCCGCCACGGTCGTGGCCAGTATCCAGCCCAGCAGTACGAGCACGGCCGCCGCCCACTGCCAGCCGTCCTCCATCCGCCAGTAGCCGTCCTGGCCCAGATTGATCACCGGGATCAGCAGATCCAGCGCGTACAGCGCCGGGTTCCACTGCGGATGCTCGTCCTGCTTGATCGCCGCCGGGACGTGCCGGGAGAAGGCCATCGCCCCCGCCGCCCACAGCAACGCCATCCACAGCGCGGCCCGCCCCGGCCGGTAGCCGTACGCCACCGTCCAGTCCTGGAGGTAGCCCCAGAGCTTCCCGGCGAGCGGCAGCGTCTCGCGCCGTCGCCGCTGCTTGGCCAGCAGCACCTCCCGGGCGTCCGCGTCCTCCCCGCAGTTGCGCAGCACCGTCGCGAGCCGCTCGTACGGCTCGGGGACGTACTCCGGGGTCGCCGCCGCCACCCATTCCAGGCGCCGGGAGAGCGGGAAGTGCCCGTACGGGACGAGGTTCTCGTACACGAAACCGCCCATCGCCAGTCCGCCGGGCCCCGGCCAGCTGGTCGACACGTCGATCAGCGTGACGACCTTCGCGCCGTTCAGCACGACCCGGCCCTCCTCCGGCCGTTCCGCGTTGAACCGCAGCTCCGGGGTGACGATCCGGCGCAGCGACAGCTCCTCGTGCCGGGCCAGCACGAACCGCGCCTTGTGCAGATCGACCGCGTCACCGAACCGCCCGTCGTCCAGGCGCACCCCGCCGCGGCACTCGAAGCCCTGCGCACGGGTGCCGTTCGCCGGGGTCGAGGCCATGACGATGCCGTACGGGGGAGTGGTGCCTTGGATCCCGGTGTCGACGCTCACCCACGCCTCGCTCATGTACAGCGTCCGCTCCACGGTCAGCTGAGGGGCGTTCAGCGCGCGCCGCCCCTCCCTGCCCCGCAGCCGGCTGCCGCGCAGGCTCAGCGAACCACCGACCTTCGCCCCGCGCAGACTCAGCTCGCCGCGCGCCTCGATCAGCTCCGCCTGGAGGTCCTGGGCGACCGCCAGCCCGTCACCGGCCAGCGCCCGCCCGCCCCGGTCCGGGCCGATCTCGATCTGGTTGATCATCAGATCGGTGCCGATCTGGGCGTCGGTGAGCCGGATCCCGCGCGGGATCCGGCAGCGCGGCAGATGCAGATCGCCCTCGGTGCGCAGCCGGGCCGCCTCCAGCCGCGGCATCGCGCAGCCGACGATCCGCAACGTAGTGAAGTGGCACTCCGGCAGCACCACCTCGTTCTCGAAGCGGCAGCCGGTCATCTCGACGTACGGCGCGACGCGCCCGCCCGCGAGATCGAGTGTGCCGGTGATCCGCACACCCCGGAGCTTCAGCGCGGCCACCCGTCCCGGCCGCGGCGGCGGCCCGGACAGCAGCAGCCGGGCGACGACGCGCCCGTCCACACTGCGCTCCGGTCCCCAGACACGCGGTGCGAACGGATCGTCGCGCGCGGGATCGCGGGCGCGCAGATCGTAGGTGCTGCCGTTCCGGAAGGCCTGCCACATGCCCAGCTCGGCCGCGCTCAGACCGTCCGGAAAATCGCCGTCGTGCGGTTCGGTCACGGGTGCCCCTTCCGCTCGGAGCTGTTCTTCCCTCTGGGTGACGACGTGAACGCTATTGGTCAGCAGTGACGTCCGGGACATGTATCAGCCAGTGATACGGGCGACCGGACGCCGGAGCCGGTCTGCGAGAATTGCGGTGTGATCTCTCGAATCGATCTGCGCGGCGATGCCCTCCCCGAGGGTGGAGCCCTGCGCGACCTGCTGCCCCGTGCCGAGTTCGACGTGGAAGCCGCCCTGGAGACGGTGCGGCCCATCTGCGAGGACGTACGCCATCGTGGCTCCGCGGCAGTGATCGAGTGGGGGGAGAAATTCGACGGCGTACGGCTCGACTCGATCCGGGTCCCGGCCGAGGCGATCGCCTCGGCCGTCGAGCGGCTCGACCCGGCCGTGCGGGCCGCGCTGGAGGAGTCGATCCGCCGCGCCCGCCTCGTCCACCGCGAGCAGCGCCGCACCACCCACACCACCCAGGTCGTCCCCGGCGGCACCGTCACCGAGAAGTGGGTGCCGGTCGAGCGCGTCGGGCTGTACGTGCCGGGCGGCCGCTCCGTGTACCCATCGTCCGTGGTCATGAACGTCGTACCGGCCCAGGAGGCGGGCGTCGAGGGCATCGCCGTCGCCTCCCCGCCGCAGAAGGACTTCGACGGCCTGCCGCATCCCACGATCCTCGCCGCCTGTGCCCTGCTCGGCATCGACGAGGTGTACGCGGCGGGCGGCGCCCAGGCCGTCGCGATGTTCGCGTACGGAACGGCCGAATGTCCTCCGGTGAACCTCGTCACCGGCCCCGGCAACATCTACGTCGCCGCCGCCAAGCGCCTCCTCAAGGGCCGCATCGGCATCGACGCGGAAGCGGGCCCCACCGAGATCGCGATCCTCGCCGACTCCACCGCCGACCCGGTGCACGTCGCCGCCGACCTGATCAGCCAGGCCGAGCACGACCCGATGGCCGCCGCCGTCCTGGTCACCGACTCCGAGGAGCTGGCCGCGGCCACCGAGGCCGAGCTGAAGCCCCAGATCGCCGCGACCAAGCACGTCACCGACCGGATCGAGCCCGCGCTGGCTGGCCGCCAGTCCGCGATCGTCCTGGTCAACGACCTGGAGGACGGCCTCAAGGTCGTCGACGCGTACGCCGCCGAGCACCTGGAGATCCAGACCGCCGACGCCGCCGCACTCGCCGACCGGGTCCGCAACGCAGGCGCTGTCTTCGTCGGCCCCTGGGCCCCGGTCTCGCTCGGCGACTACTGCGCCGGCTCCAACCACGTCCTGCCCACCGGCGGCTGCGCCTGCCACTCCTCGGGCCTCTCCGTGCAGTCCTTCCTGCGCGGCATCCACATCGTCGACTACACGCGCGACGCGCTCGCCGAGGTCACCCACCACGTCGTGACCCTCGCCGAGGCGGAGGACCTCCCCGCCCACGGCGCCGCGCTCAAGGCCAGGTTCGGCTGGAAGGTCCCGCAGCAGTGACGAACGGCAACACCCCCCGCACCCGCATCGACGACCTCCCGATCCGGGACGAACTGCGCGGCAAGTCCCCCTACGGGGCGCCGCAGCTCGACGTGCCCGTGCGGCTGAACACCAACGAGAACCCCTACCCGCTGCCCGAGGCGCTCGTCGACCGGATCGCCGAGCGGGTCCGCGAGGCCGCCCGCGACCTCAACCGCTACCCCGACCGGGACGCCGTCGAGCTCCGTACCGAACTGGCCCGCTACCTCACCCGCACCGCCGGGCACGAGGTCTCCCTCGCCAACGTCTGGGCAGCCAACGGCTCCAACGAGGTGCTCCAGCAGCTCCTCCAGACCTTCGGCGGCCCCGGCCGCACCGCGATCGGCTTCGAGCCCTCGTACTCCATGCACGCCCTCATCGCCCGCGGCACCGGCACCGGCTGGATCTCCGGACCGCGCAACGAGGACTTCACCATCGACGTCGAGGCCGCCCGCGAGGCCATCGCCGAGCACCGCCCCGACGTCGTCTTCATCACCTCGCCCAACAACCCCACCGGCACCGCCGTCGACGCGGAGACCGTGCTCGCGCTGTACGACGCCGCCCAGGCGGCCAAACCGTCGATGGTCGTGGTCGACGAGGCGTACGGCGAGTTCAGCCACCACGCCTCGCTGCTCCCGCTGATCGAGGGCCGGCCGAACATGGTCCTCTCCCGCACCATGTCGAAGGCGTTCGGTGCCGCCGGGCTGCGCCTGGGCTACCTCGCCGCCGACCCGGCCGTGGTCGACGCGGTCCAGCTGGTGCGGCTGCCGTACCACCTGTCCTCCGTCACCCAGGCCACCGCGCTCGCCGCCCTGGAGCACACCGATACGCTGCTCGGATACGTCGCGCAGCTCAAGGACGAACGCGACCGGATCGTCACCGAGCTGCGCGCCCTCGGCTACGACGTCACCGACTCGGACGCCAACTTCGTCCAGTTCGGCCGCTTCGCCGACAGCCACACCGCCTGGCAGCGGATCCTCGACCGGGGCGTCCTGGTCCGGGACAACGGCGTACCGGGATGGCTGCGGGTCTCCGCGGGCACCCCGGCAGAGAACGACGCGTTCCTCGATGCGGTACGCGAACTGAAGAAGGAGCACGACGCATGAGCCCCCGCGTAGGCCGCGTGGAACGCACCACCAAGGAAACCTCGGTACTCGTCGAGATAAACCTCGACGGCACCGGCAAGGTCGATGTGTCGACCGGGGTCGGTTTCTACGACCACATGCTCGACCAGCTCGGCAGGCACGGCCTCTTCGACCTCACGGTCAAGACCGACGGCGACCTGCACATCGACTCGCACCACACCATCGAGGACACCGCCCTCGCCCTCGGCGCCGCGTTCAAGCAGGCGCTCGGCGACAAGGTCGGCATCTACCGCTTCGGCAACTGCACCGTCCCGCTGGACGAGTCGCTCGCCCAGGTCACCGTCGACCTGTCCGGCCGCCCCTATCTGGTGCACACCGAGCCGGAGAACATGGCGCCGATGATCGGCGAGTACGACACGACGATGACCCGGCACATCCTGGAGTCCTTCGTCGCGCAGGCGCAGATCGCCCTGCACGTCCACGTGCCGTACGGGCGCAACGCCCACCACATCGTCGAGTGCCAGTTCAAGGCGCTCGCCCGCGCCCTGCGCTACGCCAGCGAACACGACCCGCGCGCCGCCGGGATACTCCCCTCCACGAAGGGCGCGCTGTGACCGGCCTCAACACCATTCTGATCGTCGTCGGCCTCTTCCTGGCCGGCGGCGTCTACTCCTTCGCGAAGCAGGGCATGCCCAAGGGCGTCATCGTCCTGCTCTCGCTCGCCTCCGTGATGTGCCTGGTGGCAGGCATTCTGCGGATCCAGGGACTCTGGGACTGAGGGAACGAGCTGTGAGCGACAACAAGAAGGTCGTCGTCTTCGACTACGGCTTCGGCAACGTCCGTTCCGCCGAGCGGGCCCTGGCCCACGTCGGCGCGGACGTCGAGATCACCCGCGACTTCGACAAGGCGATGAACGCCGACGGGCTGCTGGTGCCCGGCGTCGGCGCGTTCTCCGCCTGCATGGAGGGGCTGAAGAAGGCCCGCGGCGAATGGATCATCGGCCGCAGGCTCTCCGGCGGCCGCCCCGTCATGGGCATCTGCGTCGGAATGCAGATCCTCTTCGAGCGCGGCATCGAGCACGGCGTGGAGACGGAGGGCCTGGACGAATGGCCCGGCACCGTCGCCCCGCTGAAGGCCCCCGTCGTCCCGCACATGGGCTGGAACACCGTGCGGGCCCCCGAGGACTCCCAGCTCTTCGCCGGTCTCGACGCCGAGGCCCGGTTCTACTTCGTGCACTCCTACGCGGTGCACGACTGGAGCCTGGAAGTCACCAACCCCAAGATCCGCGCCCCCCGGGTCACCTGGGCCACCCACGGCGAGCCGTTCGTCGCCGCCGTGGAGAACGGCGCCCTGTGGGCCACCCAGTTCCACCCCGAGAAGTCCGGCGATGCCGGCGCCCAGCTGCTGACCAACTGGATCGAGACACTCTGATGCCGAAGCTTGAACTGCTCCCCGCCGTCGATGTCCGCGACGGCCAGGCCGTCCGCCTCGTCCATGGCGAGTCCGGCTCCGAGACCTCCTACGGTTCCCCGCTGGAGGCCGCCCTCGCCTGGCAGCGCGCCGGGGCCGAGTGGCTGCACCTGGTCGACCTGGACGCCGCGTTCGGCACCGGGGACAACCGGGCGCTGATCGCCGAGGTGGCCGGCGCCATGGACATCAAGGTCGAGCTCTCCGGCGGCATCCGCGACGACGCCTCGCTCGCCGCCGCCCTCGCCACCGGCTGCCGCCGGGTCAACCTCGGCACCGCCGCCCTGGAGACCCCGGAATGGGTCGCCAAGGTCATCGCCGAGCACGGCGACCAGATCGCCGTCGGCCTCGACGTCCGCGGCACCACGCTGCGCGGCCGCGGCTGGACCCGCGACGGCGGTGACCTCTACGAGACGCTCGCCCGCCTCGACTCCGAGGGCTGCGCCCGCTACGTCGTCACCGACATCGCCAAGGACGGCACGCTCCAGGGCCCCAACCTGGAGCTCCTGAAGAACGTCTGCGCCGCCACCGACAAGCCCGTCGTCGCCTCCGGCGGCGTCTCCTCGCTGGACGACCTGCGGGCCATCGCCTCGCTCGTCCCGGACGGCGTCGAGGGCGCGATCGTCGGCAAGGCGCTGTACGCGAAGGCGTTCACCCTCGAAGAAGCGCTGCAGGTGGTCTCCTGATGAGCGACTCCGTCAACCGCGTCTCCTCCGGCGGCCCGTGGGAGGACAAGTTCGGTTACTCCCGCGCGGTGGAGCTGCCGAACGGCCTCGTCCTGGTCGCCGGCTGCACCGCAGTGGAGAACGGCCAGATCTCCGCGGGCGGCCCGTACGAGCAGGCCGTCACCGCCTTCAGGGTCGCCTTCGACGCGCTGAAGCAGTTCGGCCTGGGCCGAGAAGACGTCGTCCGTACCCGGATGTACATCACGCACGCCCGGGACGTGGACGAGGTCGGCCGCGCCCACAAGGAGCTCTTCGACGACGTGCGCCCCGCCGCCTCGATGCTCATCGTGTCCGGTTTCGTGGACCCGAGCCTGGTCGTCGAGGTCGAGGTCGAGGCCTACCGGGCAGGTGCGCGATGAGCCTCGCGGTACGCGTCATCCCCTGCCTGGACGTCGACAACGGCCGGGTCGTCAAGGGCGTCAACTTCCAGAACCTGCGCGACGCGGGCGACCCCGTCGAGATGGCGAAGCTGTACGACGCCGAGGGCGCCGACGAGCTGACCTTCCTGGACATCACCGCCTCCAGCGGTGACCGGGAGACCACCTACGACGTGGTGCGCCGCACCGCCGAGCAGGTCTTCATCCCGCTCACGGTCGGCGGCGGCGTCCGCACCGCCGACGACGTCGACAAGCTGCTGCGGGCCGGGGCGGACAAGGTCGGCGTCAACACCGCCGCCATCGCCCGCCCCGACCTCATCCGGGAGATCGCCGAGCGCTTCGGCCGCCAGGTCCTGGTGCTCTCCGTGGACGCCCGGCGCACCCCCGCCGGCACCTTCGAGGTCACCACGCACGGCGGCCGCAAGGGCACCGGCATCGACGCCGTCGAATGGGCGCACCGCGCCGCCGAGCTGGGCGCGGGCGAGATCCTGCTCAACTCGATGGACGCGGACGGCACCAAGGACGGCTACGACACCGAGATGATCACGGCGGTGCGCAAGCACGTGACCGTCCCCGTCATCGCCTCCGGCGGTGCCGGCCGGCTCGCGGACTTCGCACCCGCCATCGAGGCGGGCGCCGACGCGGTGCTCGCCGCCTCCGTCTTCCACTTCGGCGATCTGCGGATCTCCGAGGTCAAGGACGCGCTCAGGGAGGCCGGACACCCGGTCCGCTGAGCAGCCGTACGTACGAGCCCGACGCCGGGCGGAGCCGAGGAACCGGCCCCGCCCGGCGTCGGGCTTTTCCACCGTCCCCGATTCCGCAGCTTTTATTGCGCAATAAATATTGCGCAAGTTTTCTTTTCCATCTACGGTCGGGGCATGGCAAGCAAGGAATCACGCCGGGTCTCGGACCTGGAGACCCTGAAGGCGTTCGGCCACCCCCTGCGGATGCGGCTCTACCGGGCGCTCTACATCGCCCGCAAGGCCACCGCCTCCCAACTGGCCGACCAGGTCGACGAAGCGGTCTCGCTCGTCAGCTACCACCTGCGCAAGCTCGCCGACCACGGCCTGATCGAGGAGGCCGAGCAGCAGGGCGCGGACGCCCGTGAACGCTGGTGGCAGCCCGCCTCGAAGGGGCTGAACTTCCACGAGGAGGACTTCACCGACGCCCCCGAGAAGGCCGCCACGCACGCCGCCGTCGGCCGGCTCTCCTTCGACCAGCACGTCGAGCTGTACCGCCGCTACCTCGACTCGGCCCCGAGCTGGCCGCTCCAGTGGCGCAGCGCCGCCTCCAGCTCCGAGTACCTGGCCCGGCTCACCGCCGAGGAGCTCGCCGCGCTCAGCCGCGAGATGCACCAGGTGGTCGACCGGTACGAGGAGCTCGGCCGCGCCCGCGAGGAGGCCGGGGACACCGAAGGCCGCGAGAACGTCGCCGTACACCTGTACACATTCCCGTTCCGCCCCTGACCCGCCGTCCCGGGAGGCCGACCCCATGACCGTCACCGACACCGAAATACCCGCGCGGACCGCCGAACGCCCCGCCCACCGCGACGCCAACGTCCTGCGCTGGCTCGGTGCCTACACCGCCTCGATGATCGGCGACAGCGTCTACTACATGGCGCTCGCCTGGGCCGCCGCCCGCTCCGGCAGCCCCACCCAGACCGGGCTCGTCCTCGCCGTCGGCTCCATACCCCGGGCCGTGCTGATGCTCGGCGGGGGAGTGCTCGCCGACCGGATCGGACCGCGCCGCGTCGTCATCGGCAGCGACGCCGCCCGCTGCCTGGTCGTCCTCGGCCTGGCCGGCGCGCTGCTGCTGACCTCGCCCGCGCTGTGGATGCTGATCGCCGTCGCGCTCGTCTTCGGCGTGGTCGACGCCCTCTTCCTGCCCGCCGTCGGCGCCCTGCCGCCCCGGATCACCGCCACCGGACAGCTGGCCCGGGTCCAGGGGATGCGCGGACTGGCCACCCGTACCGCCAACGTCGTCGGCGCCCCGCTCGGCGGCGTCACGGTGGCTCTCGGCGGGCCGACGCTCGCCTTCGCCGCGGCCGGAGTGCTCTTCGCCGTTTCGCTGCCGCTGCTGCTGTCGCTGCGGATCCGCCCGCTGCCCGACCGGGAGGACGTCGAACCCTCCGGCACCGCCTGGCACGACCTGGCCGACGGGCTGCGCCACATCCGCCGCCACCCGCTGCTCGGACCGCTGATGCTGGTCGTCGCCGTCAGCGAGCTGGGCTTCGTCGGGCCGCTCAACCTCGGAATGATCCTGCTCGCCCGGGACCGTGACTGGGGCGCCTCCGGCATGGGCTGGATCATCGCCGCGTTCGGGATCGGCGCGGGTGCGTCGGCGCTGCTGCTCGCCGTGCGCGGCCGGGTGCCGCGCGCCGGGCTGGTGATGTGCCTGACGGTACTGGTCGGCGCGGTCGCCATCGGCGCCCTGGCCTACATGCCCACGGTGGCCCTCGCCGTGGCCGTGGCCTTCTGCATCGGGCTCTTCGCCGGCCTCGGCGGCTCCCTGCTGGGCGCACTGGTCCAGACCGTCACCGAACCCGCCTACCTCGGCCGGGTCACCTCGGTCTCGACCCTGTTCACCCACGCGATCGCCCCGCTCAGCTACCCGGTCACCGGGGCGGCCGTCGCGGTCTGGGGGACCGGCCCGGTCTTCGTCGCCAGCGCCGCGGTGTGCGCCTCCGGAGCGGTGACGGGGCTGGCCATCACCGGGCTGCGCAGCGCGGAACTCCCGCGCTGAGGCCGCCCCCGTACGCCCTACATCCCCAGCTCCGCCGTGTGCAGCCGGTCCACCGCCTCCTTGTCGCCCTCCAGGCCCACCACGGCCGCGTCCTGCCGCCCGAACGCGAAGAGCAGCAGCTCGCCCGGCTCGCCGGTCACCGTCACCACCGGGGTTCCCTTGTGCGCCACCGCCGTCTGGCCGTCCGGGCGGCGCAGCACCAGACCCACCGGGGACCTGCGGCCCAGGATCCGGGCCGTCCGCTCGGCGCGCGCCCACAGCACATCGGCGAACACCGGGTCCAGCTCCCGCCGCGACCAGTCGGGCTGGGCCCGGCGGACGTCCTCCGCGTGGATGTAGAACTCGACGGTGTTGGCGGCCTCGTCGACCTGCTTCACGGCGTACGGGGAGAATCTCGGCGGCCCCGTACGGATCAGCTGGATCAGCTCCTCGTACGGCTTCGCGGCGAACTCGGCCTGCACCCGTTCGAGCCGGTTCCTCAACGCGCCCAGCAGGATCCCGCCCGCCGCGTCCGGCCGGCGCTCCCGGACCACCACATGGGCGGCCAGGTCCCGGGTCGTCCAGCCGTGGCACAGGGTCGGGGCCTCTGGTCCCGCCGCCTCCAACAGGTCGGCGAGCAGAAGTCGTTCACGCTTCGCATGGGTCGACATGGTCGCCAGCCTACGACCGACGCACCCGGTCCGCCCAGTGGACGCCGCACCAGAACGCCGCCGCGGCCACGGCACAATGGGCGCATGACCAGCGCGCCCACGCCCAGCACCCCGCCGCCGTCCAGCAACCTCGACCCGGCCATCGCGGCCCGGCTCAAGCGGGGCGCCGACGGACTCGTCCCGGCCATCGCCCAGCAGTACGACACCGGCGAGGTGCTGATGCTCGGCTGGATGGACGACGAGGCCCTGCACCGCACCCTCACCACCGGCCGCTGCACCTACTGGTCCCGCAGCCGCCAGGAGTACTGGGTCAAGGGCGACACCTCGGGCCACATCCAGCGGGTCAAGTCCGTCGCCCTGGACTGCGACGCCGACACCGTCCTCGTCAAGGTCGACCAGACGGGTGCCGCCTGCCACACCGGCGACCGCACCTGCTTCGACGCCGACGTCCTCCCGCTCGCGCAGTAAAGGGCCAGCCGCCATGGATCTCGACACCTTCCGCAAACTCGCCGCCGACCGGCGCGTCATCCCCGTCAGCCGCAGGCTCCTCGCGGACGGCGACACCCCGGTCGGGCTCTACCGCAAACTCGCGGGCGAGCGCACCGGCACCTTCCTCCTGGAGTCCGCGGAGAACGGCCGCACCTGGTCGCGCTACTCCTTCATCGGGGTACGCAGCGCCGCCACCCTCACCGCACGCGACGGACAGGCCCACTGGCTGGGCGTCCCGCCCGTCGGCGTCCCCGTCGACGGCGACCCGCTTCAGGCCCTGCGCGCCACCATCGAGACCCTGCACACCCCGCACGACGTGGTCGTCGACGACGCGCTGCCCCCGTTCACCGGCGGCATGGTCGGCTACCTCGGCTACGACATCGTGCGCCGCCTGGAGAAGATCGGCGACAGCGCCGAGGACGACCTGCACGTCCCCGAGCTGACGATGCTGCTCACCTCCGACCTGGCGGTGCTCGACCACTGGGACGGCAGCGTCCTGCTGATCGCCAACGCGATCAACCACAACGACCTGACGACCGGCGTCGACGAGGCGTACGCGGACGCCGTCGCGCGCCTGGACGCCATGGAACGGGACCTCTCCCGCCCCGTCGAGAACGTCCCCGCCGCCCTCCCGCCGTCCGAGCTGCCCCCGTACACCGCACTGTGGGGCGGCGAGGCGTACCAGGACGCCGTCGAGGACGTGAAGGAACGCATCAGGGCCGGCGAGGCCTTCCAGGTCGTCCCCTCCCAGCGCTTCGAAACCCCGTGCACGGCAAGCGCGTTGGACGTCTACCGGGTGCTGCGCGCCACCAACCCGTCGCCGTACATGTACCTCTTCCGGTTCGACGGCTTCGACGTCGCCGGCTCCAGCCCGGAGGCCCTGGTCAAGGTCGAGGACGGCCGCGCGATGGTCCACCCGATCGCCGGCACCAGGCACCGCGGCGCCACCCCGCAGGAGGACCAGGCGCTCGGCGAGGAGCTCCTCGCCGACCCGAAGGAACGCGCCGAGCACCTGATGCTGGTCGACCTCGGCCGCAACGACCTGGGGCGGGTCTGCGCACCCGGCACCGTCGAGGTCGTCGACTTCATGTCGATCGAGCGGTACTCGCACGTGATGCACATCGTCTCCACCGTCACCGGCCAGGTCGCCGAGGGCCGCACCGCCTTCGACGTCCTCACCGCCTGCTTCCCCGCCGGCACCCTCTCCGGCGCCCCCAAGCCCCGCGCGATGCAGATCATCGAGGAGCTCGAACCGACCCGCCGCGGACTGTACGGAGGCTGCGTCGGCTACCTCGACTTCGCCGGGGACTCCGACACCGCCATCGCCATCCGTACCGCCCTGCTCCGCGACGGCACCGCGTACGTCCAGGCCGGAGCGGGCGTCGTCGCCGACTCCGACCCGGTCGGCGAGGACACCGAATGCCGCAACAAGGCCGCGGCGGTGCTCCGCGCGGTGCATACGGCCAACCGGCTCCACACGCTCTGAGGCGGTAGGGGATAGTGGGGTATGTGAGCGCTGTCCCCGTACCCCAGCCCCGTGCCCGAGCCGCCACCGCGTCCGGCGGCGCGGGAAGCCGCCGCAGCCTGGCCGCCGGCCTGCTCCTCGGGGCGGTGGGTGCCGCCGTCGTCCTGCTCGCCTCCGGCCAGACCTGGGCCGAGGGCGAGGCGTCCGTCGGCGGCGGCGCGCTGCCCCTGACCGCCGACGGCCAGGACGTCACCGGCCTCCCGGCGGCCCTCGCCATCGTCGGTCTGGCCGCCCTCGTCGCCGTCTTCGCGGTCCGCCGGACCGGCCGGCTGCTCGTCGCCGGGCTCCTCGCCCTCAGCGGCCTCGGCGCCGGACTGAGCGCCTGCCTCGGCGCCTCGGACAGCGCGGCGCTCGACGAGAAGGCGGCGCAGTCGACCGGCGACACCTCGGCGACCATCGACGCGCTCACCCACACCGCGTGGCCCTACGTAACCGCCGCCGGCGGCCTGCTGATCCTGCTCGCAGGGCTGCTCGCCCTGCGCTACGGAAAGCTCTGGCCCACCATGTCGGGACGGTACGAACGGGACGGCACCCCTCGCCCCCGCAAGGCCGCCCGCACCGCCCCCGACCCGGACCGGCCCGAGGACCTCTGGAAGGCCCTGGACCGCGGCGAGGACCCGACGCGCTAGATGTGACCCCCAACTCACGTCCTACCCGTACGTACGGGACAATGAAGTCGAGCTTTCAGCACAGCGGCACCAACAGCGCCACCAGCTTTGCGTACAGCGATACCAACAGCGCATCACCAACAAGGAGCAACTCATGGCGGGCAGCAGCCACGGACACACCCCGGCCGCCTGGACCGGTGTCATCATCTCCTTCATCGGCTTCTGCGTCGCAGGCGTCTTCATGGTCGCGGCCAACGTCGTCGGTTTCTGGGCCGGAATGGCCGTCGTCCTCATCGGCGGCATCGTCGGCCTCGCGATGAAGGCAGCGGGCCTCGGCATGCCGAAGGAGTCCGCGGAGATGGCCCAGGCACGGGCCCGTGCCGCACAGGCCCAGGTCTCCTGACACCACGCGGCATCCGTACGCACACGAGGCGCAGCCCGGTCCGGGCTGCGCCTTTCCGCGTCAATGGGGACAATCACCGGGTGGACGCATCGCCTACCCCCGCCGCAGTGCCGGCCCCGGCCCCCGGGCCCGCTCCCGGCCACCCGTTCCCGCCGGTCTTCCCACCGGCCCCCGTACCCGCCTCGCGCGTCCGGCGGCTGGCCGTACCGGCGGGCGTGCTGGCCGTCGTCGTGGGGGCGTTCGGCTACGTCGGTGCCGTCGACCCCAACCAGCCCGGCCACTACCCGGTCTGCCCGCTGCTCCGCTTCACCGGGCTCTACTGTCCGGGCTGCGGCGGACTGCGCAGCGCCCACGCCGTCGCGCACGGCGACATCGCCGCCGCCCTCGGCTCCAACGCGCTCGCGGTGGCCGGCTACGCGGTCTTCGCCGTCCTCTTGGCCCTCTGGGTGGTCCGCGCCTGGCGGGGCCGTCCCATGAGCATCGCGGCGAAGCCTGCCGTCTGGTGGGGGATCGGGGCCGTACTGCTGGTCTTCTCGGTGGTACGGAACCTGCCGTTCGGTTCGGCCCTGGCGCCCTGAGTGCCCAGGTAGTGGGACATCCGCCGGCCGGATTCGGGCCGAAAGCCCACCTGCGGATAGCATTGATATGGCTGATCCTGATCTGCTGTTTACCTCATCACCGTCCCGGAAGGGGGCCGCTCGCGTGAGTGTGCTCGACGAGATCATCGACGGCGTACGCGCCGACCTCGCGGAGCGGCAGGCGCGTGTCAGCCTCGACGAGCTGAAGGAACGCGCCGCGCGCGCTCCGGGAGCCAAGGACGGAGTCGCCGCCCTGCGCGGCGAGGGCGTCACCGTCATCTGCGAGGTCAAGCGTTCCAGCCCCTCCAAGGGGGCCCTGGCCGCGATCGCCGACCCGGCCGCGCTCGCCGCGGACTACGAGGCGGGCGGCGCGTCCGTCATCTCGGTCCTCACGGAGGAGCGCCGCTTCGGCGGTTCGCTCGCCGACCTGGAGGCCGTCCGTGCCAAGGTCGACATCCCGGTCCTGCGCAAGGACTTCATCGTCACCTCGTACCAGCTCTGGGAGGCCCGCGCCTACGGCGCCGACCTTGCCCTGCTGATCGTCGCAGCCCTCGACCAGGAGGCCCTGGTCTCCCTGATCGAGCGCGCCGAGTCCATCGGCCTGACGCCGCTGGTCGAGGTGCACGACGAGGAGGAGGCGGAGCGTGCCGTGGACGCCGGCGCGAAGATCATCGGTGTCAACGCGCGCAACCTGAAGGACCTCAAGGTCGACCGCTCCACCTTCGAGCGCGTCGCCCCCGAGATCCCGAACCACATCGTCAAGGTCGCCGAGTCCGGCGTCCGGGGCCCGCACGACCTGATCGCGTATGCCAACGCGGGCGCCGACGCGGTGCTCGTGGGCGAGTCGCTGGTCACCGGCCGCGACCCGCGGGCCGCCGTCGCCGACCTGGTCGCCGCCGGCGCCCACCCCGCCCTTCGGCACGGACGGAGCTGACCCGACCCGTGTCCGCCGAACGTCCCGCGTCCCGTCGCCGGCGGGGTCTGCGCCCCACCGGAGCCACGGCCCGGGTCCCGCACGCGCCGCTGGCGCGCGGCTGCCGCCCCCGTGGCTGCCGCGCCCCCGCGCGCCGGGTGCACGGCCGGCGGGTGCGGTACGTGATCGGCGACGAGCCCGGCCAGGTCAACGGCATGCGATGGCGCACGGGGACCGCGCTGTAGCGAGCCCCGGCCGACGTACCCGCACCACTCCCGTCGTACGTACGACCGCACCGCCCGACCGATCGCCGGTCGCGGTGGCGCTCCGCTCATGGCGCATACGGTGAATCCACCCATTGCGATGTCGAGGAGCACGTCGGATGTCATCTGACTTCTTCATTCCGGACCCGGAGGGTCTGATCCCCAGCGCCGAGGGGTATTTCGGCGCGTTCGGCGGCAAGTTCATCCCGGAGGCGCTCGTCGCCGCCGTGGACGAGGTCGCCGTCGAGTACGACAAGGCCAAGCACGACCCGGCCTTCGCCGCCGAGCTCAACGAGCTCATGGTCAACTACACCGGCCGGCCCAGCGCGCTGACCGAGGTCCCGCGCTTCGCGGAGCACGCGGGCGGCGCCCGGATCTTCCTCAAGCGCGAGGACCTCAACCACACCGGCTCGCACAAGATCAACAACGTGCTGGGCCAGGCGCTGCTCACCAGGCGCATGGGCAAGACCCGGGTCATCGCCGAGACCGGCGCCGGCCAGCACGGCGTCGCCACCGCGACCGCCTGCGCGCTCTTCGGCCTCGAATGCACCATCTACATGGGCGAGATCGACACCGAGCGGCAGGCGCTGAACGTGGCGCGGATGCGGATGCTCGGCGCCGAGGTCATCGCCGTGAAGTCCGGCTCCAGGACCCTGAAGGACGCCATCAACGAGGCGTTCCGCGACTGGGTCGCCAATGTGGACCGCACGCACTACCTCTTCGGCACCGTCGCGGGACCGCACCCCTTCCCGGCCATGGTCCGCGACTTCCACCGGGTCATCGGCGTCGAGGCCCGCCGCCAGATCCTGGAGCGCACCGGCCGGCTGCCGGACGCCGCCATCGCCTGCGTCGGCGGCGGCTCCAACGCCATCGGGCTCTTCCACGCCTTCATCCCGGACGCGCACGTCCGGCTCATCGGCTGCGAGCCCGCCGGACACGGTGTGGAGACCGGCGAGCACGCGGCGACCCTGACCGCGGGCGAGCCCGGCATCCTGCACGGCTCGCGCAGCTACGTCCTCCAGGACGACGAGGGCCAGATCACCGAGCCGTACTCCATCTCGGCCGGTCTGGACTACCCGGGCATCGGCCCGGAGCACTCGTACCTCAAGGACATCGGCCGCGGCGAGTACCGCGCGGTCACCGACGACGCGGCCATGCAGTCGCTGCGCCTGCTCTCCCGCACCGAAGGGATCATCCCGGCCATCGAGAGCGCCCACGCGCTGGCCGGGGCCCTGGAGGTCGGCAAGGAGCTCGGCAAGGACGGGCTGCTCGTGGTCAACCTGTCCGGCCGCGGCGACAAGGACATGGACACGGCAGCCCGCTACTTCGGGCTGTACGACGGAACCGACGGTGTCGTCGAGGCCGATGTGGCCGACGGGGAAGAGGAGGTCACCAAGTGAGCGGCAACGTGGAGCTGCTGAGTTCCGCCCTCGCACAGGCGAAGGCGGAGAACCGGGCCGCCCTCATCGCGTACCTCCCGGCCGGGTTCCCGACCGTCGACGGCGGGATCGAGGCCGTGAAGGCGGTCGTGGCGGGCGGCGCCGACATCGTCGAGGTGGGGCTGCCGCACAGCGACCCGGTGCTCGACGGACCGGTCATCCAGACCGCCGACGACATCGCCCTGCGCGGCGGGGTGAAGATCGCCGACGTGATGCGCACCGTCCGCGAGGCGCACGAGGCGACCGGTGTCCCGATCCTCGTCATGACGTACTGGAACCCGATCGACCGTTACGGCGTCGAGCGCTTCACCGCCGAGCTCGCCGAGGCGGGCGGCGCCGGGTGCATCCTGCCCGACCTGCCGGTCCAGGAGTCCGAGCTGTGGCGCGAGCACGCCGACAAGCACGGTCTGGCGACCGTCTTCGTCGTCGCGCCGAGCAGCAAGGACGAGCGCCTCGCCACCATCACCGCGGTCGGCTCCGGCTTCGTCTACGCGGCCTCGCTGATGGGCGTCACCGGCACCCGCGCCTCGGTCGGCGAGCAGGCCCAGGAGCTGGTCCTGCGCACCCGCGCCACCACTCAGCTGCCGGTCTGCGTCGGCCTGGGCGTCTCCAACGCCGAGCAGGCCGCCGAGGTCGCGGGCTTCGCCGACGGGGTGATCGTCGGTTCCGCCTTCGTCAAGGCCATCCTGGACGCCCCCGACGAGGCGGCCGGCCTGGCCGCCGTCCGCTCCCTGGCGGGCGAACTCGCCGAAGGCGTTCGAAAGCGGTGAACCGGGTGTAACCCGAACGGGTGGACCTGGACCGGGGAGGCACGCACGTGCCTCCCCGGTTCGTTGCTGCGGGTGTGAGCGAGAAGAACGAACAGGGAAAAAGGGCCGCGCGAGACCGGCTCGTACAGCAGCGTGAGCGCCAGCGGGCGAGCGAGCGCCGCAGGCGCACGCTGATCGTCACCAGCGCGGTGGTGGGCGTGCTGGCGCTGGCCGCTGTCGTCGGCGTGATCGCCGCGAATTCGGGCGGCAAGAGCGGCAAGGGCGAGGCTTCGGGCCCCGCGGTCGCACCGTCCGGCGCGACCGGGAAGGACAGCCTGGCCATCCAGGTCGGCGCGGACGGAGCCCCGTCCACGCTCACCATCTGGGAGGATTTCCGCTGCCCGGTCTGCGCCCAGTTCGAGAACGCCTTCCGCGACACGATCCACCAGCTGGAGAACAGCGGACAGCTCAAGGTCGAGTACCACCTCGCCACGATCATCGACGGCAATCTCGGCGGCAGCGGCTCGCTGCGGGCAGCCAACGCCGCGGCCTGCGCACAGGACGCGGGCAAGTTCCCCGCCTACCACGACGTGCTCTACCGCAACCAGCCGCAGGAGACCGTCGACGCCTTCGGCGACAACGACAAGCTGATCGAGCTCTCGGGGAAGGTCCCCGGGCTCGACACCCCCGATTTCCGCAGCTGTGTGAACGACGGCACGCACGACAGCTGGGTCAAGAAGTCCAACACGGCCTTCCAGAACGGCGGATTCCAGGGCACACCGACCGCGCTGCTCAACGGGGAATCGATCTTCCCGAAGAAGGGGAACGAGCCGATTACCGAAGCGAACCTGAAGAAGTGGGTGGCCGAGGCCAACAAGGGCAAGAAACCGGCCAAGGTCACCCCCGCCCCGTCGGGTTCCTGATTGGTCCCCGAGCGGGGTCCGGCCAGGGGAATCGATGACCTGCCCGTTACCCAGAAGTTGTCGGGTGGGTTGCCGAACGCCCCACCCGGCAAGGTAGCGTCGACCTTGCCATGGACCTTGCCTATATTCCCAGCCCGTCGACCGGCGTGATCAATCTCGGCCCGATCCCGCTCCGCGGCTACGCGTTCTGCATCATCATCGGTGTCTTCATCGCCGTCTGGTTCGGCAACAAGCGCTGGGTCGCCCGGGGAGGCAGATCCGGCACCGTTGCCGACATCGCCGTCTGGGCCGTGCCCTTCGGCCTGGTCGGCGGACGGCTCTACCACGTCATCACCGACTACCAGCTGTACTTCAGCGAGGGTGAGAACTGGGTAGACGCCTTCAAGATCTGGCAGGGCGGCCTCGGCATCTGGGGCGCCGTCGCGCTCGGTGCCGTGGGCGCCTGGATCGGCTGTCGCCGCCGCGGGATCCCGCTGCCCGCCTGGGCCGACGCGCTGGCCCCCGGCCTCGCCCTGGCCCAGGCCTGTGGCCGCTGGGGCAACTGGTTCAACCAGGAGCTGTACGGCAAGGAGACCGATCTGCCGTGGGCGCTGAAGATCAGTGAGGGTCCCAACCGGGTCGCCGGCACCTACCACCCGACGTTCCTCTACGAGTCGCTGTGGTGCGTCGGTGCCGCCCTGCTGGTGATCTGGGCGGACCGCCGCTTCAAGCTCGGACACGGCCGGGTGTTCGCCCTGTACGTCGCCGCGTACTGCGCGGGGCGGGCCTGGATCGAGTACATGCGGGTCGACGAGGCCCACCACATCCTGGGCCTGCGCCTGAACGTGTGGACCGCGCTGATCGTCTTCGTGCTGGCCGTGGCGTACTTCGTGATCTCGGCGAAGCTGCGGCCGGGGCGCGAGGAGATCGTGGAGCCGGGCGCCGCGGAGGAGGCGGCGGAAGCTGCGGAGGCGGCGAAGACCGGTGACGCCGAGGCCGACGCGGATTCCGAGAGCGCCGAGGATTCCAGGGACGGCACGGCAGCCAAGGAGGACGTGGCAGCCAAGGCCGACGCGGGCCCCAGGAGCGACACGGACTCCAAGAGCGCCGAGGCCGCCGTCACGACTCTGGAGAAGAACGACACCGCGGAAGCGGCCAAGAACGGCTGAGCCGTGTGAACCCGTTCGTGGGGCCCCGGACCGATCGCGGTCCGGGGCCCCACGCATGTGGTCTCACTCGCCGGCCAGCGCCAGCGTCCGGCGGGCCGAGGCCACCACCGCCGCGTCGACGAACCGGCCGTCCGGCAGCGCCAGCGCGCCCTCGTCCGCCACGGCCGCCGCCACGATCTCCGCCGCCGCCTCGATCTCCTGCGGCGTCGGGCGGAACGCCCGCTCGATCACCGGGAGCTGGCGGGGATGGATCGCCGCCCGGCCCAGGAAGCCCAGCGCCCGGCCGTGCGCGCAGGACGCCCACAGACCGTCCAGGTCCCGGACGTCCGGGAACACCGACTGGGCGGGCGGGGCGAGCCCGGCCGCGCGGGCGGCGACCACCACCCGGCTGCGCGACCAGTCGAGCCCGGCGTCGTCCCGTACCCCCAGATCGGCGCGCAGGTCCGCCTCGCCGAGGGCGATGGAACGCACCTGGGGGTGGGAGGCGGCCACCGAGTACGCGTGCTCGATGCCGAGCGCCGACTCCAGCAGCGGACAGAGCGCGACCCCCGGCGCCACGGCCGCGATGTGATGGACGGACGCCGCATGCGTGATCTTGGGCAGCCGGAGCTCGGCGAGCCCCGGCAGCCCGGCCAGGGCGAGCACGTCCGCCTCGGTGTGGACCCGGACGTGGACCGGCACGGCCGTGTCCCCGGCCGCTTCGGAGAGCAGCTCGGCGGTGGCCGACAGCGCGTACTCCTTGCGGTCCGGCGCGACCGCGTCCTCCAGATCCACGATCACCACGTCCGCGCCCGAATCCCGCGCCTTGCGCACCACCTCCGGCCGGTCCCCGGGGACGTACAGCCAGGTGAGCGGGACCGCCGCCGTCACAGGACGCGCTCCGCCCGCAGCGCCGCGATCTCCGGGCCCGACAGGCCCAGTGCGGTGAGGATCTCCTCGGTGTCCGCGCCGTGCGGCCGGCCCGCCCAGCGGATCGCGCCCGGTGTCGCGGAGAGCCGGAACAGCACGTTCTGCATGCGCAGCGGGCCCAGCTCCGGGTCGTCGACCTCGGTGACGGAGTCCAGGGCCCGGTACTGCGGGTCCTCCATCACGTCCTGGACGTCGTGGATCGGCGCGATGGCCGCCTCCGCCTTCTCGAAGGCCGAGACCGCCTCCTGGCGGGTGTGACGGGCGATCCAGTTGCCGACCGCCTCGTCGAGCTCGTCGGCGTGCTCGGCGCGGGTGGTGCCGGTGGCGAACCAGGGCTCGTCGATCAGTTCGGCCCGGCCGACCAGGCGTATCACCCGTTCGGCGATCGACTGCGCGGAGGTGGAGACCGCGACCCAGTGCCCGTCCGAGGTGCGGTAGGTGTTGCGCGGGGCGTTGTTGCGGGAGCGGTTGCCGGTGCGGGGCTGTACGTAGCCGAGCTGGTCGTACCAGATGGGCTGCGGGCCGAGCACGGTCAGGATCGGCTCGATGATCGCCATGTCGACGATCTGCCCCTGGCCGGTGCGCTCCCGTCCGGCGAGCGCGGCCATCACGGCGTACGCGGTGGCCAGCGCCGCGATCGAGTCGGCGAGCCCGAACGGCGGCAGCGTGGGCGGCCCGTCCGGTTCCCCGGTGATCGCGGCGAATCCGCTCATCGCCTCGGCCAGGGTGCCGAAGCCGGGGCGGTGCGCGTACGGGCCGAACTGTCCGAACCCGGTGACCCTGACCAGGACCAGCCGCGGGTTGACCGCGTGCAGCTCTGCCCAGCCCAGGCCCCAGCGCTCCAGCGTCCCCGGCCGGAAGTTCTCGATGATCACGTCGGTCCCGGCGGCCAGCCGGAGCAGGATGTCGCGGCCGTCGGGGGTGGACAGGTCGAGGGTCAGATTGCGCTTGTTGCGGCCGAGCAGCTTCCACCACAGGCCGACGCCGTCCTTCGTGGGGCCGTGCCCGCGCGAGGGGTCGGGCCTGCGCGGATGCTCGACCTTGATCACCTCGGCGCCGAAGTCGCCGAGCATGGTGGCGGAGAGCGGACCGGCGAAGAGCGTGGCGAGGTCGACGACCCGCAGCCCGGTCAGGGGGGCCTGCGCCGGCGCGTTCACGCGGCGTCGATCTCGGTGCGGTACGGCATGGAGGTCGAGGCGCCCGGCCGCTGTACGCAGAGCGCGGCGGCCGCCGACGCCCAGGCCAGCGCCTGGGGCACGGGCCGCCGCTCGCCGAGCGCGACGGCGAGCGTACCGACGAAGGTGTCGCCCGCCCCCGTGGTGTCGACGGCGGTGACCTCGGGCGCGGGGAGGACGACGGGTTCGCCGCCCCGGGCCGCGTACAGGCAGCCCTTCGAGCCCAGCGTGATGATGACCGCGGGCACCTGGCTGAGCAGGTGCCGTGCCGCCGCATGGGGGTCGGTGAAGCCGGAGAGCTCTGCCGCCTCGTGCTCATTGGGGATCAACAGGTCGACGCAGTCGAGGAGTTCGGACGGCAGCGGCTGCACGGGGGAGGGGGTGAGGATGGTCCGGACGCCCTGGGCGTGGGCCACCCGGGCGCCCTCGATCACCGCGGACATCGGAAGCTCCAGCTGGAGCAGCAGCAGATCGGCTTCGGCGATGGCGGCCATCTCGCCGGGACCGATGGCGGTGACGGTGCCGTTGGCGCCGGGGATCACCACGATGGAGTTGGCGCCCGTGTCGTCCACGACGATGTGCGCGGTGCCGCTGGGGCCCTCGGCGGTGTGCAGCAGATCGGTGTCGATGCCCGCGTGCTCCAGGCCGGCCCGGAGCACGGCGCCGTACTCGTCGTCGCCCACCGCGCCGATCATCATCACCTCGCCGCCCGCGCGGGCGGCGGCGACGGCCTGGTTGGCGCCCTTGCCGCCCGGGACGGTGCGGAACTCCCGTCCGGTGACGGTCTCGCCGCGCTCCGGGGCCCGTTCGACGTATGCGACGAGGTCCATATTGGTGCTGCCTAGCACCGCGATGCCGGTCATGGGCACAGTGCCTCCTTGTGGGTGAGCCGGTGGGTCTGTTCGGCGAGTTCGTCGAAGCCGACGGCGTCGAAGCCGGGGACGGACGAGGCGAGCCGGTTCTTCAGCGGGGTGGTCCAGCGGTCGGGCAGCAGCGACGGGGCCCCGGCCAGCAGTCCGGCGAGCGAACCGGCGGTCGCACCGTTGGAGTCGGTGTCCCAGCCGCCCGAAACGGCCCGGCAGATGGAGAGCGAGAAGTCGCCGTCGGCATGGGTGAGGGCGGCGGCGAGCAGCGCGGCGTTGGGCAGCACATGGACCCAGTGGTACCTGCCGTACTCGGCGTGCAGCCGGTCGGCCACCTTGTCGAAGCAGGCGCTGCCGCGGGCCGCCGCGACGCCGGAGCGCACCGCCTGCGCGAGCCGCGAACGCGGCGGTACGACGCGCAGCCCGGCGGCCAGGCACCCGTGCACATCGCTCCCGCCCCCGGCCGCCTCGGCGAGCGCCGCGGCGGTGAACATCGCCCCGTACACCCCGTTGGCCGTGTGGCTGAGGACGGCGTCCCGATGTGCCTGTTCCGCCGCGGCCGCCGGGTCGCCCGGATGGGTCCAGCCGTGCACATCGGCCCGGATCTGCGCGCCGATCCACTCCCGGAACGGGTTGTGGTACCCGGCGGTGTGCGGGGGCTCGATGCCGTCCAGCAGATTGCGGTACGCGACCCGCTCGGCGGTGAACGTCCGGCCGGCCGGGAGCTCGTCCAGCCAGAGCCTCGCGAGGTCCCCGGTGGTGAAGGACGGCCCGTACCGCTGGAGCAACAGCACCGTGAGCAAGGGGTAGTTGAGGTCGTCGTCCTCGGGCATGCCGTCGATGTTCTCGGCCAGCGAGTTGGGTGCGGAGCGACGGTTCCAGGGGTAGGTGGCGGCCAGCGGGGCGGGCAGGTTCCGGGCGGTGAACCAGGTGGTGAGCGGCCAGTTGTTGGTGGCGCGGGCCAGGGCGCGGATGCCGTTCAGCGGAAGCTTCTCGACCGGCTTGCCGAGCAGGCAGCCGGCCGCCCGGCCCAGCCAGGCGGCGTGCAGCCGGTCCCGGCTCACCGGCGGAGCGTCGGTGCGGGGCGCCGGCCAGTCGGGGCACGCGGCCCGGATCGCGGCCAGGTCCGTCGGCTCGTCGATCCCCGACGGCGGTTCCAGCAGGGCGAGTTCATCGAGCAGCCGCTCGGCGAGCACGCGCAGCTCCGGCGCCGGCGGGGTGGAGGCGCCCGCGCGCTCCGGGGCCGGGGCGCCGCCCGCCTCGTACCACCGGCGTGCGATGTCCCGAGCGTCCCGCCCGTCCTCGGCCGCCTGGCGCAGTTCGTGCCCGACGAGGTCCTCGGGCTGCACCCACGTCACCCGTACGGTCATGGCGTACCCGCCAGCGCGGCGAACGCCGACTCGTGCGCGCGACGCCGGGCGGTGTCCCGTACGAACACCTCGCGGGCGACGTCCGCCAGGGTCCGGGCGGGGGCGTGCAGATCGAGGCGGCTGGCCCCGGCGACCGTTTTCACCCAGTCGGCGGGGATCGCCCGCTCGCCGTGGAGCGCCCCGGCGACGGCGCCGCCCATCGTGGCGATCGAGTCGCAGTCCCGGCCGTAGTTGACCGAGCCGAGGACCGTGTGCCGGTAGTCGCCGTCCGCGACGAGCAGCATCCCGAGCGCGATCGGCAGCTCCTCGATGGCGTGCAGCCGGGACGGGCGGCGGGCGCCGAGGGACGGGGCGCGGTAGTCGGGGCCGACCGTGTCGAAGGGGGCGACGGCGGTACGCAGCGGGGTCAGCGCCGACTCGAAGTCGCTGTGTCCGGCGGCCACTTCGCACACCGCCTCGATCGCCGAGCGGGTGCCGTCCTTGGCGAGCGCCAGGCAGGTGTCGACGACGCTCGTGGGGGTCGCGCCCGGGGTGCAGGCGGCGGCGACGGCCGCGGCGAAGACCCCGGCCGCCTCCCTTCCGTAGCTCGACTGGTGGGCGCCGGCGACATCCAGCGCCTCGGCGTACGCGGCCTGTGGGTGGGCGGCGTTGACCAGGCCGACCGGGGCCATGTACATCGCCGCGCCGCAGTTGACGATGTTGCCGTTGCCCGCCTCGCGCGGATCGACATGGCCGTAGTGCAGCCGGGCGACGATCCACTTCTCGGCGAGGAAGATCCGCTGGAGCGGCAGCGCCTCGGCCTCCAGCTCCGGGATCCAGCGAGGGCCGGAGATCAGCTCGGGCACGAGGTGACCGGCGACCGCGTAGGCATCGAGATGGTCGCGCACGGCGCCGTAGACCCGTACCAGCACATGGGTCATCAAGGTGTCGTCGGTGACGTGCCCGTCCCCCTTGTGGTACGGGGCGATGGGACGCGCGGTGCGCCAGTTCTCGCCGTCCCACGGGCCCACGACGCCGTCGATCCGCCCGCCGTGGCGGGCCACGATCTGCTCGGGGGACCGGCCCTCCACCGGACCGCCGAGCGCGTCGCCGACGGCGGCGCCGACGAGAGCGCCGGCGATCCGTTCATCGAGTGTGAGTGTCGTGGGTCCGGCCTCGGACCGCGTGGGCATCGTGGATGTCATGTCCGAATTGTCCACCCGAGGGCTTCGGTTCCGTGTCTGCCAGCAGCCCGGCGAGTTCGATGAGATCGGTCCCCGCGAGACGGGGCAGCGCACAGCCCGCGAGGGTGCGGCATGCCTCCCGCCAGCCGTCCGGGACGGCACCGATCCCGCCGAGCGCACCGGTCAGCGCGCCGGCCAGGGCGGGCGCCGAGTCGGCCACCCGGGACAGGCAGGCGGCGGCGGGAACGGCCTGGGCGATCTGGCCGCGGGCGGCGGTGGCCAGGGCGAGGGTGACCGGGACCGTCTCGGCGGCGGCGATCCCGTAGCTGTAGACGTGGTCGACGATCTGATGCTCCAGCACGGGTACGAGGGCGAAGGCGCCCGCCGCCTCCCCGACGAAGTCGCGGGCGATCCGGACGGCGTGGGCGGCGTTGCGGGCGATCTCGGTGCCTTCGGGGAGCTGGGCGAGCGCGGCGTTCACCGCGGTGTCCACGTCCGCCCCGCCCAGCGCCTCGGCGATCGCCGCGGCCATCGCGCGGGCACCGTGCACCCCGTCGCCGTCCTGGGTGTAGCGGGCGTCGAACTCGGCGAGGTCGGCGGCGGCCCCGGGATCCGCGGGGTGGGCGACGGCGAGCACGGCGGCCCGAACGCAGGCCGCGTCGTCGAAGTAGTGCGGGTTGTCGTGGCCGGTGGCGGGCGGGCGCAGCCCGGCGGCGAGATTGCCGAGCCCGGCCCGTACCGAGATCCGGGCGCGCAGCGGGAGCACCGCGGATTCGACCTCGGGCGCACGGGCGGCGGCTGCGGCGACCTCGGCGGCCAGGGCGTTCCACGCGACATCGATGGCGGCCCGCATCCGGCGTTCGGGGGTGAGCCCGTGCAGTGGGCCGGCAGCCGATGTGAGCAGGGTCCCGGCGGCGAAGGCCGCCCATTCGGCATCGTCGGAGGGCCCCAGCCGCAGCGGTTCGGGCGGCTGGTTGAGCGCGATGGGGACGGGCAGCGTGGTGGTGGCGTTCTGCTCGGCGAAGGTGTCGAGCTCCCGGGTGAGCCGCCGGGTCCACTCGGGCATCCTGGCGGCCCGGTGCCGGGCGGCGGGCCATCCGGCGGCGTCCCCGGAGGCCAGCCCGAGCAACAGCCCCTCGATCCGGGCCCGGTGCGCGATCGCGGGACGGGTGCGGGCGCGGGTGCGGGTCGCGGGGGAGGGGGAAGGGGAGACGGGAGCGGTGGAGGTGCGGGGGGTGTCGTGCATGGGCGGTGCGCCGGCCGTCGTACGCGGAATCTCCTGGGGTTCGCCGGTGTCCGTACGCGCACGGGCATGGGCACGGGCCGGGCCCTCGTCGTCGGTATCACCCTCACCCACCTCGTCCGCCTCGTCCGGAGTGAGCAACTCCGCGATCTCCAGGACGTGGTGACCCCGCATCGTCGGCAGGCAGCTGCCCCGGACCGGGCCGATCGCGTCCCCCCAGCGCCGCGGAATCGCGGACGCCCCGTTCAGGGCGCCGGCCAGGGCCCCCGCCACCGCGGCCGTGGTGTCCGCGTCGCGGCCCATGTTGACCGCCGTCAGCACCGCCGTACGGAAGTCGCCGCGCGCCGCCGCGAACGCCCCGAAGGCCAGGCCCACCGCCTCGGGCGCCAGGTCCGTCCACGGGTAGCCGCCGACCACCACCGCGGAGCGCACCGCGCGTTCCATGGTGAGCCGGTCGGGGTAGCCGCGCTGCGCGGCCGCCACCGCGCGGCGCAGCGAACGCGCCGTCCAGGAGTCCATGGGGACGACCGACAGCGCGGCGGCGATCACCGAGGTCACCCCGGTACCCGTCATCGCGGCGGCCACCCCGGCCGCCACCGCCTGGCCGCCGTAGATGCCCTCCCCGTCGTGGCTGACCCGCCCGTCCACCGCGACCAGCCGGGCCGCCTCGGCCGGCCGGCCGGCGGCGAAGACACCGAACGGTGCCGCTCTCATCGCCAGGCCGTCGCTCCAGGCGTGCCGGTGCTGGGCGGAGATCGGGGCGGCGAGCCCCCGGCGCAGATTCTCCAGCGTCCCGCGCTCGCTGAACCCGGCACCGCGGAACGGCCCCTCGTCGAGATCGGCGATCCACAGGTGCCAGGCCCGCTCCACATGGGTGACGGTCAGCGCGGAGCCGTGCCGGGCGAGCAGCAGCCCGGAGAAGATCGCGTACTCGGTGTCGTCGGTGCCCGCGGGGTCGTCGCTCACGAAGCCCTCGATCCGGCCCCAGCGGCGACGGATCTCCGAGGGCCGCAGGTTCTCCGCCGGTGCGCCCAGCGCGTCCCCGACCGCGAGACCGAGCAGCGAGCCGCGGGCCCGGTCGACCAGGCCGCCCCGAGCCACCGCGCCCGGCCCCGCGCCGTCCGGCACCGCCGCTTCCGCGCCGCCGGTCCGCGGCTCCGCCGGATTTCCTGCGATCAACTCCATCGCGTCGACCCTCCGCTCGCACCGAGCCAGTTCTCGTCCTGCTCGATATCTGCCACGCGGAGCCCGGACAGAGGCCGACAATCGCAACAAAAGGGCCAGTCGGATGAAGAGTCAGAACCACTAAGGCAGGCCGTACTTACCTGCTCACGGAGCGTGGTAAGTACGGCCTGCCTTGCTGGCGGGAGCCGTTTTTCGTGCGTACTTTCGATGGTGTTGAGCGGGGGCGGAGCGAGGAAGACCCGCTGCCGGAGAAGGGGAGAGCTGTGTCCATCATCGAGACCGACGCCGTACTGCACGAGGCGCACCGGGACAACCACACCCACCGTGATGTGAACGGCGGCTGGCTGCGTCCGGCGGTGTTCGGTGCCATGGACGGGCTGGTCTCCAACCTCGCGCTGATGACCGGCGTCGCGGGCGGTGCCGTCTCCCAGCAGACGATCGTGATCACCGGCCTGGCGGGCCTGGCCGCCGGAGCGTTCTCCATGGCGGCCGGCGAGTACACCTCCGTGGCCTCGCAGCGCGAGCTCGTCGAGGCCGAACTCGACGTCGAGCGGCGGGAGTTGCGCAAGCACCCCAAGGACGAGGAGCGGGAGCTCGCCGAGCTCTACCAGTCCCGTGGCGTCGAGCCCGCGCTCGCCCGCGAGGTCGCGCGGCAGCTGTCGCGCGACCCGGAGCAGGCCCTGGAGATACACGCCCGCGAGGAGCTGGGCATCGACCCGGGCGATCTGCCCTCGCCACTCGTCGCCGCATTGTCGTCGTTCGGCGCCTTCGCGCTCGGCGCCCTGCTGCCCGTGCTGCCGTACCTGCTCGGCGCGAGCGCGCTGTGGCCGGCCGTGCTGCTCGCGCTGGCCGGGCTGTTCGCCTGCGGTGCGGTGGTGGCCAGGGTGACGGCCCGCAGCTGGCTGTACAGCGGGCTGCGCCAACTGGTGCTGGGCGGGGCCGCGGCGGCCATCACCTACGGTCTGGGCACGCTCTTCGGGGTGGCCGTCGGGGGCTGACCCCGTCCGAGGGGTCCGCAGGTTCGATGGTCCGGGCATCCATCTCCGCAGGTGGGGGTGGGTGCCCGTGACGTGTCCGCCACCCGTGTGATGTACGTCTTGGTGACCGCCTCTGGGCGGAACCGCTACCACGGGCTTAAAGTGAGTCCCTATGCAGGGCTACACATAAGTAGCCGTTACTCGGCGGTTTCATTTCCATTGCCGCCGGGCATGACCCGTAGACACCGCAGGCAACGACGCCTGCTCTCTGCGGTCTCCCCGGGCGCCGATCTTCCACTGCGACCCACCCCCACCGTCTCGGGCGGTGTCCGTATGTTGGAACGAAGTATCCGCTTCTTGAGAAGCGCCCCATTATGTAATCTGCACGAAATTTCGCAGAGGGCCAACGTCGTCCCTCGGCACTGCATATGCCACGACGACGACGGGAGAGCCAATGCGCATCGACGCCTGGGCGCCCATGGACGGTCGCCCCGCCCAGCAGGGGATGTACGACCCCCGTAACGAGCACGACGCCTGCGGTGTCGGGTTCGTGGCCACTCTGACCGGTGTGGCCGGCCATGAGCTGGTCGAGCAGGCGCTGACCGTGCTGCGCAATCTCGAACACCGCGGCGCCACCGGATCCGAGCCCGACTCCGGCGACGGCGCCGGGATCCTCCTCCAGGTGCCGGACGCCTTCCTGCGCGAAGAGACCGCCTTCGATCTCCCCGAGGTCGGTGCCTACGCCGTCGGAATCGCCTTCCTGCCCGCCGACGACTCCACCGAGGCCGTCCGCAAGCTGGAGAAGATCGCAGCCGAGGAGGGCCTCAAGGTCCTCGGCTGGCGCCAGGTCCCCGTCACCCCCGACATCCTCGGCAACGGCGCCCGCGCCACCATGCCCGAGTTCCGTCAGCTCTTCGTCGCGGACGGTGAGAGCACCGGCATCGCCCTCGACCGCAAGGCCTTCGTGCTGCGCAAGCGCGCCGAGCGGGAGGCCGGGGTGTACTTCCCCTCGCTCTCCGCCCGCACGATCGTCTACAAGGGCATGCTCACCACCGGGCAGCTGGAGCCGTTCTTCCCGGACCTCTCCGACCGCCGCTTCGCCACCGCGGTCGCCCTGGTCCACTCGCGGTTCTCCACCAACACCTTCCCGAGCTGGCCGCTCGCCCACCCGTACCGCTTCGTCGCGCACAACGGCGAGATCAACACGGTCAAGGGCAACCGCAACTGGATGAAGGCCCGCGAGTCCCAGCTCGCCTCCAGCCTGTTCGGCTCTGCCGACAATGGACACAGCGGCGAGGCACAGCTCGACCGGATCTTCCCCGTCTGCACCCCCGACGCCTCCGACTCCGCCTCCTTCGACGAGGTCCTGGAGCTGCTCCACCTCGGCGGCCGCTCGCTGCCGCACTCGGTGCTGATGATGGTTCCCGAGGCGTGGGAGAACCACGACTCGATGGACCCGGCCCGGCGCGCCTTCTACCAGTACCACTCCACGATGATGGAGCCCTGGGACGGCCCGGCCTGCGTCACCTTCACCGACGGCACCCAGGTCGGCGCGGTCCTGGACCGCAACGGTCTGCGCCCCGGCCGCTACTGGGTCACCGACGACGGCCTGGTCGTGCTCTCCTCCGAGGTCGGTGTCCTGGACATCGACCCCGCGAAGGTCGTCCGCAAGGGCCGCCTCCAGCCCGGGAAGATGTTCCTCGTCGACACGGCCGAGGGCCGGATCATCGAGGACGACGAGATCAAGGCCGCCCTCGCCGCCGAGCAGCCCTACGGAGACTGGCTGGAGACCGGCGAGATCGAGCTGGAGGACCTCCCCGAGCGGGAGCACATCGTGCACACGCACGCCTCCGTCACCCGCCGCCAGCAGACCTTCGGCTACACCGAGGAAGAGCTCCGCGTCATCCTCGCGCCGATGGCCCGCACCGGCGGCGAGCCGCTCGGCTCCATGGGCACGGACTCGCCGATCGCCGCGCTGTCCGAGCGCCCCCGGCTGCTCTTCGACTACTTCACCCAGCTGTTCGCGCAGGTCACCAACCCGCCGCTGGACGCCATCCGCGAGGAGCTCGTCACCTCGCTGCGCTCCACGCTGGGCCCCTCGGGCAACCTGCTGGAGCCGACCGCCGCGTCCTGCCGCAGCGTCACGCTGCCGTTCCCGGTGATCGACAACGACGAGCTGGCCAAGCTGATACACATCAACGCCGACGGCGACATGCCGGGCATGAAGGCCGCCACGCTCTCCGGCCTCTACCGGGTCGGCGGCGCCGGCGAGTCGCTGGCCGCGCGGATCGAGGAGATCTGCACCGAGGTCGACGCGGCCATCGAGGACGGCGCCCGTCTGGTCGTCCTCTCCGACCGGCACTCCGACGCCGAGCACGCGCCGATCCCGTCGCTGCTGCTCACCTCGGCCGTCCACCACCACCTCATCCGCACCAAGCAGCGCACCCAGGTGGGGCTGCTGGTCGAGGCCGGGGACGTCCGCGAGGTCCACCACGTCGCCCTGCTCATCGGCTACGGCGCAGCCGCGGTCAACCCGTACCTGGCGATGGAGTCCGTCGAGGACCTGGTCCGCGCCGGTACGTTCATCGAGGGCATCGAGCCCGAGAAGGCCATCCGGAACCTGATCTACGCGCTCGGCAAGGGCGTCCTGAAGGTCATGTCCAAGATGGGCATCTCGACGGTCGCCTCCTACCGGGGCGCCCAGGTCTTCGAGGCCGTCGGCCTGGACGAGGACTTCGTCGCGAAGTACTTCAACGGCACCGCCACCAAGATCGGCGGCGCCGGCCTCGAAGTCATCGCCAAGGAGGTCGCCGCCCGGCACGCCAAGGGCTACCCCGCCTCCGGCATCTCCGCCTCGCACCGCGCGCTGGAGATCGGCGGCGAGTACCAGTGGCGCCGCGAGGGCGAGCCGCACCTGTTCGACCCGGAGACGGTCTTCCGGCTCCAGCACGCCACCCGCAACAAGCGCTACGACATCTTCAAGAAGTACACCGACCGGGTGAACGAGCAGTCCGAGCGGCTGATGACGCTGCGTGGTCTGTTCGGCTTCAAGAGCGACCGCGAGGCGATCTCGATCGACGAGGTCGAGTCCGTCTCCGACATCGTCAAGCGCTTCTCCACCGGCGCCATGTCGTACGGCTCGATCTCCCGCGAGGCGCACGAGACCCTCGCCATCGCCATGAACCAGCTGGGCGGCAAGTCCAACACCGGTGAGGGCGGCGAGGACGCCGACCGGCTCCACGACCCGGCGCGCCGCTCGTCCATCAAGCAGGTCGCCTCCGGCCGCTTCGGTGTGACCAGCGAGTACCTGGTCAACGCGGACGACATCCAGATCAAGATGGCGCAGGGCGCCAAGCCCGGCGAGGGCGGCCAGCTGCCCGGCCACAAGGTCTACCCGTGGGTCGCCAAGACCCGGCACTCCACCCCGGGTGTCGGTCTGATCTCGCCGCCGCCGCACCACGACATCTACTCCATCGAGGATCTCGCCCAGCTGATCCACGACCTCAAGAACGCCAACCCGGCGGCCCGCATCCACGTGAAGCTGGTCTCCGAGGTCGGCGTCGGCACGGTCGCCGCCGGTGTCTCCAAGGCGCACGCGGACGTCGTCCTGATCTCCGGCCACGACGGCGGAACGGGCGCCTCCCCGCTCACCTCCCTGAAGCACGCGGGCGGCCCCTGGGAGCTCGGCCTCGCCGAGACCCAGCAGACGCTGCTGCTCAACGGCCTGCGCGACCGCATCGTCGTGCAGACCGACGGCCAGCTGAAGACCGGCCGCGACGTCGTCATCGCCGCACTGCTGGGCGCCGAGGAGTTCGGTTTCGCGACCGCGCCGCTCGTCGTCTCCGGCTGCGTCATGATGCGCGTCTGCCACCTGGACACCTGCCCGGTCGGCATCGCCACCCAGAACCCCGTCCTGCGCGAGCGGTTCTCCGGCAAGGCCGAGTACGTCGTCAACTTCTTCGAGTTCATCGCCCAGGAAGTCCGCGAGATCCTCGCCGAGCTCGGCTTCCGCACGATCGAGGAGGCCGTCGGCCACGCCGAGCTGCTCGACACCGACCGTGCGATCACGCACTGGAAGGCGCAGGGCCTCGACCTGAAGCCGCTGTTCCACGTCCCCGAGCTGCCCGAGGGCGCGGTCCGCCACGCGCGGATCGAGCAGGACCACGGCCTCGCCAAGGCGCTCGACAACGAGCTGATCAGGCTCGCCGCCGACGCCCTGAACGCGGACAGCGCCGAGAGTGCCCAGCCGGTCCGGGCCCAGATCGCGATCCGCAACATCAACCGGACCGTCGGCACCATGCTCGGCCACGAGGTGACGAAGAAGTTCGGCGGCGCCGGTCTGCCGCAGGACACCATCGACATCACCTTCACCGGCTCCGCCGGCCAGTCCTTCGGCGCGTTCGTGCCGAGCGGGGTCACGCTGCGCCTGGAGGGCGACGCCAACGACTACGTCGGCAAGGGCCTCTCCGGCGGCCGGATCGTCGTCCGCCCCGACCGCGGCGCCGACCACCTCGCCGAGTACTCCACCATCGCGGGCAACACCATCGCCTACGGCGCCACCGGCGGCGAACTGTTCCTGCGCGGCCGCACCGGTGAGCGGTTCTGCGTCCGCAACTCCGGCGCCACCGTCGTCTCGGAGGGCGTGGGCGACCACGGCTGCGAGTACATGACCGGCGGCCACGCCGTCGTTCTCGGCGAGACCGGACGCAACTTCGCCGCGGGCATGTCGGGCGGTGTCGCCTACGTCATCGACCTGAACCGCGACAACGTCAACGTCGGCAACCTCGGTGCCATCGAGGTCCCCTCCGACACCGACAAGCAGTGGCTGCACGACGTGGTGCGCCGCCACCAGGAGGAGACCGGATCCACGGTCGCCGAGAAGCTGCTTGCCGAGTGGGACACCGCCGTGACCCGCTTCAGCAAGATCATTCCGTCCACCTACAAGGCAGTGCTCGCCGCCAAGGACGCCGCTGAGCTCGCCGGTCTCTCCGAGCAGGAGACCACCGAGAAGATGATGGAGGCGGCGACCAATGGCTGACCCCAAGGGCTTCCTGACCACCGGGCGCGAGGTCGCCGAGACCCGCCCCGTGGGCGAGCGTGTCAAGGACTGGAACGAGGTCTACGTTCCGGGCTCGCTGCTCCCGGTCATCAGTAAGCAGGCCGGCCGCTGCATGGACTGCGGCATCCCGTTCTGCCACAACGGCTGCCCGCTCGGAAACCTCATCCCCGAGTGGAACGACTACGCCTACCGCGAGGACTGGTCGGCCGCGTCCGAGCGTCTGCACGCCACGAACAACTTCCCGGAGTTCACCGGGCGTCTCTGCCCGGCACCGTGCGAGTCGGCGTGCGTGCTCGGCATCAACCAGCCGGCCGTCACCATCAAGAACGTCGAGGTCTCCATCATCGACAAGGCGTGGGGCAACGGTGACGTCACCCCGCAGCCGCCCGAGCGGCTCTCCGGCAAGACCGTCGCGGTCATCGGCTCGGGCCCGGCGGGACTCGCCGCCGCCCAGCAGCTGACCCGGGCCGGCCACACCGTCGCCGTCTACGAGCGCGCGGACCGCATCGGAGGCCTTCTCCGGTACGGCATCCCCGAGTTCAAGATGGAGAAGTCGCACATCAACCGCCGTATCGAGCAGATGCGCGCGGAAGGCACCAAGTTCCGCACCGAGACGGAGATCGGCCGGGACATCGACGCCGCCAGGCTCCGCCGCCGGTACGACGCGGTCGTCATCGCCGCAGGCGCCACCGTCTCGCGCGACCTGCCCGTCCCGGGCCGTGAGCTGAACGGCGTGCACTTCGCCATGGAGTACCTGCCGCTGGCCAACAAGGTGCAGGAGGGCGACCTGACGGTCTCCCCGATCACCGCCGAGGGCAAGCACGTCGTCGTGATCGGCGGCGGCGACACCGGCGCCGACTGCGTCGGCACCGCCCACCGCCAGGGCGCGCTCTCCGTCACCCAGCTGGAGATCATGCCCCGGCCGGGCGAGGACCGGAACGCCAACCAGCCGTGGCCGACCTTCCCGATGCTCTACAAGGTCACCTCGGCGCACGAGGAGGGCGGCGAGCGGGTCTACTCCGTCTCCACCACCCACTTCGAGGGCGATGAGGACGGCAACGTCCAGGCGCTGCACCTGGTCGAGGTGGAGTTCAAGGACGGCAAGCTGGAGCAGAAGCCCGGCACCGAGCGGTCCATCCCCGCGCAGCTGGTCACCCTCGCCATGGGCTTCACCGGCACCGACCAGGCCAACGGTCTGGTCCAGCAGTTCGGCCTGGAGCTCGACGAGCGCGGCAATGTCGCGCGCGACGGGGAGTACGCCACCAACGTCGACGGAGTCTTCGTCGCCGGTGACGCCGGCCGCGGCCAGTCCCTCATCGTGTGGGCCATCGCCGAGGGCCGCTCCGCGGCCCGCGGGGTGGACCGCTTCCTGACCGGAGCCAGCGCCCTGCCGGCCCCGATCCGCCCGACGGACCGTGCACTGATGGTCTGATCACGGCATCACGGCACACACCGACGTCCCGCACAACGGCGTGCGGAACTGAACGCGGCGCCTGCCCGTCCCCGACCGGACGATTCGGCAGGCGCCGCGGCGCGTCCGGGGGCCGGTCGCACCGGCCCCCGGCTCAGCCCGTCAGCGCGGAGGTCTTCAGCACCACCAGCAGCACCAGCACGGCGAGCAGCACCACACACGAGGCGGCCTGGACCACCGTACGGCGCTTCGCCGGGGCATAGGCGTACGCCACGGTGACGATGCCGCCCGTCAGGAGCCCGCCCAAGTGGCCCTGCCACGAGGCGAATCCGGCCGAGATCACCATCCAGATCAGGAAACCGGCCATGAACCGGTTCACCGCCCGCATGTCACGGCCCAGCCGGCGGTTGATGACGTAGAACGCCGCCCCGAGCCCGAAGATCGCGCCCGAGGCGCCCACCGTGCCGTCGAACGGCGCGATCAGATAGACCAGGACCGAACCGCCCAGCGCGGACAGCAGGTACAGCGCGAGGTAACGGGCCCGGCCCAGCTGCTCCTCCACCACCCGGCCCAGGTTCCACAGCGCGTACATGTTGAACAGGATGTGCAGCACCCCGAACGGCAGCGAACCGAAGGACGACCCGCCCGGCGGCAGATGCAGGAAGGCCCCGGTCATCAGCCGGTACCACTCACCGCCGACCAGCCCGACCACATCGAAGCCGGGGAAGTCCCCGCCCTCGTAGACGTAATGCTCGCCGTCCGGGCCGTCCAGCCCCGCACCGAGCATCGCGAACCGGTCGACGATCCCCGGACTGACCAACTCGCCCAGATACGCCGCGATGTTGAGCCCGATCAGCACATACGTGACGATCGGCACCATGCTCCTCGGCACCGCGCCGCCGAACACGGTGCGCGCCTGCCGGATCGAACGCTGCCCCTCCTTCACACAGTCCACGCAGTGGTGGCCGACCGCGGCCTCACGCATGCAGTCGGGGCAGATGAACCGTTCGCAGCGGGTACAGCTGACATACGTCTCGTACGACGGATGGCGATAACAGGTGGTGACCGCGGCCTCCACGGCAGGCTCCTTCACGGGTGAGCGGACACGAGCGGCCGGTGGGGACGGCGGCAGATCAACATAGCGAACACCGCCCGGCCGGGGCATGCCCGGGTGGCTTACGCTCGACCTCCCCGGACGTCGAGGATCGGAGAAACCGCATGGCCGGCTCACCCGCCGCCGCAACAGGCCCGGCCATCAGCCTCCGCAAGATCGAGGAGAGCGCCCCCGCGCTGGTCAGCCTCTACAAGAGCGCCTCGGTGTCGCTGACCAAGCACCGCATGAGCGGCGAGCGCGCCGCGGTCTATCTGGTGCTCGACTACTCCGGCTCCATGCGGGAGTACTACAAGGACGGCAGCGTCCAGGCCCTGGCCGACCGGGTGCTGGGGCTCTCGGCCCATCTGGACGACGACGGCCGGGTCCCCCTCGTCCTGTTCTCCACGGAGGTCGACGCCGTCACCGACATCGCCCTGGACAACCACCGCGGCCGGGTCGACGCGATCGTGGCCGGTCTCGGGCACATGGGCAGGACCAGCTACCACCTGGCCATGGACGCCGTCATCGACCACTACCTCGACAGCGGCTCCACCGCGCCCGCCCTCGTCGTCTTCCAGACCGACGGCGGCCCGATCAGCAAGCACGCGGCGGAACGCTACCTCTGCAAGGCGGCGAAGCTGCCCCTGTTCTGGCAGTTCATCGGCTTCGGCGACAAGCGGAGCAATCAGTTCGACTTCCTGCGCAAGCTCGACGAACTGGCCGTACCCGCCAAGCGCCCGATAGACAACGCGGGCTTCTTCCACGCCGGACCCGACCCACGCAAGGTGCCGGACGCCGAGCTGTACGACCGGCTCGTCGCCGAATTTCCGCAGTGGCTCGCCACGGCCCGGACCCAGGGCATCGTCAAGTGACGGCCCGGGTCCTGCGGGCGGCCGACCGTACGGCCACCCCCTGGAAGAACGGCGGGGGAGTCACCCGGGAGATCGCGGCACACCCCGAGGGTGCGCCGATGGATGCCTTCGACTGGCGGGTCAGCCTCGCCGAGGTGACCGAGGACGGGCCGTTCTCCACGTTCCCCGGCGTCGACCGCACCCTGACCGTGGTCGAGGGCGCCGGCCTGGACCTCGTGGTGGACGGTGAACACCACATCGTCGACGAGCCGTACTGGCCGCACGACTTCCCCGGTGACCCGGCGACCGACGGCACACTGCTCGGCGGCCCGGTCGTCAACCTCAATGTGATGTGCCGCAGGGGGCGGACGAGCGCGGCGGTCGCGGTGGTGCGCGGCACCGTGCGGCTGGCGGCGCCCCCGGGCGGGGCGGTGCTCGCCATCGCGCTGGAGGACGGCGCGGTGCTCGACGGTACGGAGCTCGAACTCGACCGCTACGACGCGCTGTTGACACGGGACGAAACGGCGGGGGTGCTGCGGACCCACGGGTGGGCGCTGCTGGTCACCCTGTCGGAGCGATGAGACGGGCGGTACGGATGGGCCGAAGGGTGGACCGGTCGGCGCGGGCCGGGAAATCAGGACGGAAGGTGTCGGGTATCCAGGATTCCATGGGCGCATGACATCGAGTTCCTGGGAAGACTTCCGCTCGGCCGAGCCGGACTTCGCCGAAATGGTCCGGGCCCGCTTCCAGCTCTACAAGCACCACGTCCTGGCGACCCTGCGCAAGGACGGATCGCCACGCGTGACCGGGCTGGAGGTGGACTTCCGCTTCGGCGAGGTGTGGCTCGGCATGATGCCGAACTCGCGCAAGGCGCTGGACCTGCTGCGCGATCCGCGGTTCGCGGTGCACGCCAACCCCGGACCGGACGCCGAGATGGCCGACGGCGACGTCCGGATCTCCGGCCGCGCCGTGGAGATGACCGACCCCGCCGTGCTGGCCCGCTTCATCGAGGAGGTGAAGCCGCCCGAACCCTTCCACCTCTTCCGCGTGGAGCTGACCGAGGTGGTGCACACCGGGCTCGAAGGCGGCGACACCGTGATCATCCGCACATGGTGCCCCGGCCACCCGCTGCGCACCTTCCGAAGGGGCAACGACGACCGCTCACTGAGCGAAACCACCTGAGAGCCTGTCGGCGGGCCGGGCGGCGGGTGCGGCCGGCCCGTCGGCGAGCACCCGCGCCCGGCACGCCCCCGGCGTCCCCCACGCGTCCCGCAGCGGCCGCGCCTTCCGCAGCCACAGCGCCAGATCCAGCTCCTGCGTGTACCCCACCGCACCGTGCAGCTGCAGCGCCGCCCCGGCCGCCGCGTACCCCGCCTCGCCCGCCGTCACCTTGGCCGCCGCCACCTGCGCACCGGCGTCCGGCGCGTCACCGGCGAGCGCGAGCGCCGCCCCGTACAGCAGCGGACGGGCGAGCTCCAGCCCGATCAGGGTGTCCGCCAGCCGGTGCTTCACCGCCTGGAAGGAGCCGATGGCCGCACCGAACTGGGTGCGCTGCTTCACGTACTCGACCGTGGTCCGCAGCAGGGTCTCGCCCGTGCCGAGCGCCTGCGCCGCCGTCGCGAACGCCGCCCACCCGGCCGCCCGCGCCGCCGCCCCGGCCACCCGGGCCCCCGAGGCGAGCAGCTCCCCGCCCGGCTCGGGGCGCCACAGCCGCCGCGCGGGGTCGGACGACACGCTGAGCACCCCGGGCCCCGGCGCCAGCCGCAACTCGTCACCGCTCACCGTGAACACCGCGTCCACCGCGTCCGCGTCCAGCGCGTACGGCCCGTGCCCGTCCATCCGGAGCGTCGCCGACGCCGCGCCCGACGCCAGCCGGGGCAGCCACTCCTCGGCCGCCGGGCCGCCCACGTCCGCCAGCAGCACCGCCGCCGCGACCGTCTCCACCACCGGCCCCGGCACCGCGTGCCGCCCCAGCTCGGTGAAGGCGACCGCGAGTTCGACCGGCAGCGGGCCGACACCCTCGTACGCCTCCGGCACCGCGAGCGCGAAGACCCCCGCCCCCGCCAGCCGGGCCCACAGCTCCTTGCCCGGTCCGTGGTCCCCGGCGGCCCAGGCCCGTACCACCGAAGGGGTGTCCGCGGCGGTCAGCATCGCGTCCAGCGAGCGGGCGAACTCCCGCTGCTCGTCGTCCAGGAGGAAACGCATCAGCGCCGTCCCTTCGGCAGGCCGAGCAGCCGCTCGGCGATGATGTCGCGCTGGATCTCGTTCGTGCCGGCGTAGATGGGGCCCGCGAGGGAGAAGACATACCCCTCGGACCACTCGGAATCGGCGAGTTCCGCGTCCGGGCCCAGCAGATCCAGTGCGCTCTCGTGCAGCGCGATGTCGTACTCGGACCAGAACACCTTGTTCAGGCTGGACTCCGCGCCGATGGTCGCCCCGGCGGCGAAGCGGGAAGCGTTGGCGGCGGTGAAGAGCTGATACGCGCGCGCCCCGATCACCGCGTCCGCCACCCGGTCCCGCATCGCCGTGTCCGAGGGGTCTCCATGGGTGCGCCACAGCATGGCCAGCCGGTCGGCGGCGGCCAGGAAACGGCCGGGGGAGCGGAGCGTCAGCCCCCGCTCGTTGCCCGTTGTCGACATGGCGATACGCCAGCCCTGGCCGGGCTCCCCGATGACGTCCTCGTCCGGTACGAACACCTCGTCCAGGAACAGTTCGGCGAAGGCCGGCTTGCCGTCGAGCCGCCCGATCGGCCGGACCGAGACCCCGGGCGCCGACAGGTCGAACATCAGATACGTCAGCCCGTGGTGCGGTTTCGCCGTGCCCGGATCGCTGCGGAAGATGCCGAACGCCCGGTCCGCGAACGCGGCCCGCGAGGACCAGGTCTTCTGCCCCGAGAGCAGCCAGCCGCCGTCGGTGCGCACCGCCCGCGAACGCAGCGACGCCAGGTCCGAGCCCGACTCCGGCTCGGACCAGGCCTGCGCCCAGATCACCTCGCCGCTCGCCATCGACGGCAGGACCCGGGCCCGCTGCTCGTGAGTGGCGTGGTCGAAGAGCGTCGGGGCGAGGAGGTTGATGCCGTTCTGCGAGACCCGGCCGGGGCCGCCCGCCGCGTAGTACTCCTCCTCGAAGACCAGCCACCGGAAGATGTCGGCGCCCCGGCCGCCGTACTCGGCCGGCCAGGAGACCACCGACCAGCGGTCCGCGTACAGCCGCGCCTCCCACTCCCGGTGCGCGGCGAAGCCCTCGGCGGTCTCCAGCGACGGCAGCGGTACGGCGGGCACGTTGGCCCGCAGCCATTGGCGCGCCTCGTCCCGGAACGCCGCCTCCTGCTCGGTGCCCGACAGATCCATCAGCCGTCCGCCTTCTTCTTCATCGAGGCGATGTCCATGCCGCCGAGCGAGTCGGCCGCCGTCTCCGCGTTGTGCGCGTGGGCGAGGTGGTGCAGCCCGAAGACGGAGTCCATCCCGGTGTGCATCCCCTGGAGGTCCTCGGCCTGGTTGACCGCACGCTTGGTGAGCGCCAGCCCGAGCCGCGGCATCTCGGCGATCCGCAGCGCCAACTCGTGGGTGCGGTCGGCGAGTTCCTCCCGCTCCACCACCTTGTTCACCATGCCGACCTCGTACGCCCGGCGGGCGCTCATCCGGTCGCCGGTGTAGAGGAACTCCTTCGCGATCCGGGGCGGCATCACCCACGGGTGGGCGAAGTACTCGACGCCGGGGATGCCCATCCGCACCACCGGATCGGCGAAGAAGGCGTCCTCGCTCGCCACGATCAGGTCGCAGATCCAGGCGAGCATCAGCCCGCCGGCCACGCAGGCGCCCTGGACGGAGGCGATGACCGGCTTCGGCAGCTCGCGCCACCGCCTGCACATGCCCAGATAGACCTCCGACTCGCGGGCGAAGCGGCTCTCCGCGCCGGCCTTGTCGGAGTGGTCCCACCACAGGCCCGCCCGGCGCTCGAAGGGCAGATGCGCGTCGCGCTCCGGCGTGCCGATGTCATGGCCCGCGGAGAAGTGCTCCCCGGCGCCCGCCAGCACGGCCACCTTGACCTCGGAGTCCTCGGCGGCCCGGTAGAACGCGTCGTCCAGGGCGTAGGTCATGGCCGAGTTCTGGGCGTTGCGGTAGCGCGGGCGGTTCAGCGTGATGTACGCGACCGGGCCGCGGCGCTCGTAGAGCACCGGGCCGTCCCGGTGGCCGGAGGCGGAGGGGTCGTGGGCAGAGGGCATCGGCTCATCCTTCCCTAACAAGTGTTTGGTAGGTTAACGTACGGGCACGAGCACCGTCGAGGATCCGAAGGGCCGGGACCGAGGAGGTACGGGCGTGAGCGCACCGCAGTACGTATCCGGGCACGGGCTGCTGGCCGGCCGCACCGCCGTCATCACCGCGGCCGCGGGCGCCGGTATCGGCGGCGCCACCGCCCGCAGATTCCTGGAGGAGGGCGCCCGCATCGTCATCGGCGACGCGCACGCCCGCCGGCTGAAGGAGACCGAGCAGGCGTTCGCCGAGGAGTTCGGCGCGGACCGCGTCGCCGCACTGCCCTGCGACGTCACCGACGAGACCCGGGTCCGGGCCCTGTTCGAACTCGCCGAACGGACCCACGGCGGCCTCGACATCGTCGTCAACAACGCCGGCCTCGGCGGCACCGCCGAACTCACCGAGATGACCGACGAGCAGTGGACCAAGGTCCTAGACGTCACCCTGAACGGCACCTTCCGCTGCACCCGGGCCGCCCTGCGTTCCCTCAAGGCGGCGGGCCGCGGCGGCATCGTCGTCAACAACGCCTCCGTCGTCGGCTGGCGCGCCCAGAGCGGCCAGGCCCACTACGCCGCCGCGAAGGCCGGTGTCATGGCGCTCACCCGGTGCGCCGCGATCGAGGCCGCCGAGTACGGCGTACGCGTCAACGCCGTCGCGCCCAGCCTCGCCATGCACCCGCACCTGGTGAAGGTCACCTCCGCCGAACTCCTGGACGAACTGACCGCGAAGGAGGCCTTCGGCCGGTACGCCGAGCCGTGGGAGGTCGCCAACGTCATCGTCTTCCTCGCCAGCGACTACTCCTCGTACCTGACCGGCGAGGTCGTCTCCGTCAGCAGCCAGCGTGCCTGAGCGTGCGGCGGCCGGGTGCGCGGCGGCCGGGCGTGCGGCGGCCGGGCGTCGGGCGGCCGGGCGGAGAATGGTCGGGTGCCTACCAAGAAGAAGCCCCAGGTGACCCCCTCGCCCGAGCGGCGCCGCGAACTGCTCGCCACCGCCGCCGAGGTCTTCGCCGCCCAGGGATACAACGCCACCACCGTCCGCAAGATCGCGGACGCGGCCGGGATGCTCGCGGGCAGCCTCTACTACCACTTCGATTCCAAGGAATCGATGCTCGACGAGATCCTCTCGACCTTCCTCGCCGAACTCTGGGAGGGGTACGACACGGTGCTCGCCGCCCGGCTGGCCCCCAGGCAGACCATCGAGGCGCTCGTCACCGAGTCCTTCCGGGAGATCGACCGGCACCGTGCCGCGGTCGCCATCTACCAGAAGGAAGCCAGGCACCTGGCCACCCAGCCACGCTTCCAGTACCTCGCCGACTCCCAGCAGAAGTTCGAGAAGGCCTGGCTCGGCACGCTGGAACGCGGCGTCGCCGACCACAGCTTCCGCGCCGACCTGGACATCCGCCTCACCTACCGCTTCGTCCGCGACACGGTCTGGGTCGCGGCGTCCTGGTACCGGCCGGGCGGACTGCACAGCCCCGAGGAGATCGCCCGCCAGTACCTCTCGATGGTCCTGGACGGCATCGCCCTCGACACCTGACCCCACCCGCGCTCACCAAGGAGCAGCAGTCATGGCCGAGGCATACATAGTCGAAGCGGTACGCACCCCGGTCGGCCGGCGCGGGGGCGGCCTCGGCGCCGTCCACCCCGCCGACCTCGGCGCCCATGTCCTGAAGGCCCTCGTCGAACGGACCGGGATCGACCCGGCGGCCGTGGAGGACGTGGTCTTCGGCTGCCTCGACACCGTCGGACCGCAGGCCGGCGACATCGCCCGCACCTGCTGGCTGGCGGCCGGACTGCCCGAGGAAGTCCCCGGCGTGACCATCGACCGCCAGTGCGGCTCCTCCCAGCAGGCCCTGCACTTCGCCGCCCAGGGCGTCCTCTCCGGCACCCAGGACCTGGTCGTCGCGGGCGGCACCCAGTCCATGACACAGATCCCCATCGCCTTCGCCTCCCGCCAGGCCGCCGAACCCCTCGGGCTGACCGAGGGCCCGTACGCGGGCAGCGAGGGCTGGCGTGCCCGGTACGGCGACGCACCGGTCAACCAGTTCCACGGCGCCCAGCTGATCGCCGAGAAGTGGGACATCAGCCGCCAGGACATGGAGGAGTTCGCGCTCCGCTCCCACCGGCACGCGATCCGCGCCATCGACGAGGGCCGCTTCGCCCGCGAGACCGTCGCCCTCGCGGGCGTCACCACCGACGAGGGGCCGCGACGCGACACCACCCTGGAGAAGATGGCGGGGCTGAAGCCGGTCCTGGACGGCGGCACGATCACCGCCGCGTGCTCCTCCCAGATCTCCGACGGCGCCGCCGCCCTGCTCATCGCCTCCGAGCGGGCCGTGGCCGAACACGGCCTCACCCCCCGCGCCCGCGTCCACCACCTCTCGGTACGCGGCGAGGACCCGATCCGCATGTTGTCGGCACCGATCCCGGCCACCGCGTACGCGCTCAAGAAAGCCGGAATGACCATCGACGACATCGATCTGGTCGAGATCAACGAGGCATTCGCCCCCGTCGTCCTGGCCTGGCTGAAGGAGACCGGGGCCGACCCCGACCGGGTCAACGTCAACGGCGGCGGGATCGCCCTCGGTCACCCGCTCGGCGCAACCGGTGCGAAATTGATGACGACACTGCTGCACGAACTGGAGCGCACCGGCGGCCGCTACGGGCTCCAGACCATGTGCGAGGGCGGCGGCCAGGCGAACGTGACGATCATCGAACGGCTCTGAGCGCGGACCCGTCCGGACACGGCCGCCGGGCCGCCGCGACACCAGTCGCGACAAGGATTCCGGCGGCCTTTCGCGCCGCTCCCGGCCAGATACCGCAAGGGCCCGGACCAGAACACACCGACCGGCCGCGCGGCGTGTTCCCACCGCTCGCCGACGGAACGTGCTACGGTTGCCGAGTTGCAGTTTTGGTACCCATGAACTTTATGTGCGCCTGACGGGAATGCTTCCTCAGGCGCATTATTGTTTTCCGGCTTTCTCCGGATGGGGCTCAATGCGGCGACTTGAAATTCGTAAAGTGCGGATTTCCGGCACTGCACCTCTTTTAGGAGAATGACATGGCTACTGGAACCGTGAAGTGGTTCAACTCGGAAAAGGGCTTCGGCTTCATCGAGCAGGACGGCGGCGGCGCCGACGTCTTCGCCCACTACTCCAACATCGCCACCTCGGGCTTCCGTGAGCTCCAGGAGGGCCAGAAGGTCTCCTTCGACGTCACGCAGGGCCAGAAGGGCCCGCAGGCGGAGAACATCGTCCCGGCCTAATCGCCGGACGCGTACCTCGCAGCCGGGGCCCGCACCGTCAAGGTGCGGGCCCCGGTTTGTGCTGTCCCCGGGACATGCCGGAACAGGCGCGCCCGCCCACGGCGCCCGCCCCGGCGGCCCCATGCAGTTCCCCGCAGTCCCACGCAGTTCTCAGGAATCCCCAGGACTCCTCAGGAATCCCCCAGGAGGGCAATTCCGTATGACCCGCTCCGAACGCCAGGACCGACCCGCCCGCAACCGCCCGTCGAGGGGGCGCGGCACGGCCCCGGCACAGGCAACCGCTAAGGGTTCCGGCAAGGGATCCGGCAAGGCGTCGCCCCGTCGCAGGGCCACGCCGCCGCAGGGCGAATTCGCCCTGCCCGAAACCATGACCCCCGCACTGCCCGCCGTAGCGGCGTTCGCCGAGCTGGACATGCCCGCAGCCCTGCTGAAGACCCTTGCCGCGCAGGGCGTCACCGAACCGTTCCCGATCCAGGGCGCCACCCTGCCGAACTCGCTCGCCGGCCGGGACATCCTCGGCCGCGGCCGCACCGGCTCCGGCAAGACCCTCGCCTTCGGCCTCGCCCTGCTGGCCCGCACCGCCGGCCGGCGCGCCGAGCCGAAGGCCCCGCTGGCGCTCGTCCTGGTCCCGACCCGCGAGCTCGCCCAGCAGGTCACCGACGCGCTGACGCCGTACGCGACGTCCGTGAACCTGCGCCTGGCCACCGTCGTCGGCGGCATGTCGATCACCAAGCAGTCCGGCACGCTGCGCCGCGGCGCCGAGGTGCTCGTCGCCACGCCCGGACGGCTGAAGGACCTCATCGAGCGCGGCGACTGCCGCCTCGACCAGGTCGCCATCACCGTCCTCGACGAGGCCGACCAGATGGCCGACATGGGCTTCATGCCGCAGGTCGTCGCCCTGCTCAAGCAGGTCGAGCCGGACGGTCAGCGGATGCTGTTCTCCGCGACGCTCGACAAGAACATCGACCGGCTGGTCAAGATGTTCCTGACCGACCCGGTCGTGCACTCCGTGGACCCGTCCGCCGGCGCCGTCACCACCATGGAGCACCACGTGCTCCATGTGATCGACGAGACCGACAAGAAGGCCGTCGCCACGAAGATCGCCGCCCGTGAGGGCCGCGTGATCATGTTCGTGGACACCAAGCGCGCCGCCGACCGGTTCGCAAAGCGGCTGCTCGCCAGCGGCGTACGGGCCGCCGCCCTGCACGGCGGGCGCTCGCAGCCGCAGCGCAACCGGACCCTGGACCAGTTCAAGAACGGCCAGGTCACCGCGCTCGTCGCGACGAACGTGGCGGCCCGCGGCATCCATGTCGACGACCTCGACCTGGTCGTGAACGTGGACCCGCCGACCGACCACAAGGACTACCTGCACCGCGGCGGGCGCACGGCGCGCGCCGGGGAGTCCGGCAGCGTCGTCACCCTGGTGCTGCCGGAGGAGAAGCGGGACATGACCCGGCTGATGGCCGACGCGGGCATCGCCCCGAAGACCACCCGGATCAAGTCCAGCGACGAGGAGCTCACCCGGATCACCGGGGCCCGTGAACCCTCGGGCATCGCGATCGTCATAGAGGCCCCGCAGCCGACCCCGCCGAAGCAGCGCACGCGCTCGGGCGGGACCTCGGCGGGCGGCACCGGCTTCCGCTCGGGCAGCCGCGGCCGGGGCCGGCGCGGTGGTGCCGGACAGGGCGGCGGCGAGGCCCGCTCCACGGGCGGCGCCTCCCGCACCGCCGGCACGGGCGGCTCCGCGCGCGGCGCGGGCTCGGGCGGCGGCCGTGGCAACGGTGAGCCGCGCGGCACGGGTGCCGGGCGCTCCGGGGCCGGCCGCGGCGGCGCGGCGGCGGGACGCGGCCGCAGGGCCGCGTAGCCGCAGGCACACACGGCGGACAGGGCGGCGCCCGGATCTCTCCGGGCGCCGCCTACGCGTTCGCGGCTTCGGAACGTTCCACGCGGATCGTCGCGCCCGGATTCCTCCGGGTGCCGCCTAAGTGTTCGTGCTCTTGGAACGTCCGAGCGGACTGCCGTGCCCGGATTCCTCCGGGTGCCGCCTACGCGTTCGCGTTCTCGGAACGTTCCGCGCGGATCGTCGTGCCCGGATTCCTCCGGGTGCCGCCTACGCGTCCGCGTTCTCGGAACGTTCCGCGCGTACCACCGCGCCCAGCGCCTCGTGGGCCTCGGCCATCACCCGTTCCACCAGCTCCGCGCAGCTGGGCAGATCCTCGATCAGGCCTGCCACCTGGCCCGAGGCCATCACCCCCAGGTCCGTCCGGCCGTCGACCATGGACGCCTTCAGCAGCATCGGTGTGTTGGCCGCCAGCAGGACCTGGCTCCACGACAGGTCCTTGCCGTGCTTCATCGCGAGACCGTCGCGCACCATCCGGGACCAGCTCAGCCCGGAGATCCGCCGAAAACCCGATGCCCGGCGCACCGCCTGTGCCAGGGCCCGGACCCGGCCCGCGTGCTCCAGCGCCGCGACCATCTCCGTGCGCAGCATCCGGTGCGGGAGCCCGTCCACCGCCCTGGTGACCGTGATGTCCTTGACGCCCGCCGCCAGATAGCGGGCCTTCACCGCGTCCGGCACGGTCGAGTCCGAGGTCAGCAGGAACCGGGTGCCCATCGCGATGCCCGCCGCCCCGTACGCCAGCGCCGCGACCAGGCCCCGGCCGTCATGGAAACCGCCCGCCGCGATCACCGGGATGTCCACCGCGTCGGCCACCTGCGGCAGCAGCACCGTGGTCGCCACCTCACCGGTGTGCCCACCGCCCTCGCCGCCCTGCACGATCACCGCGTCCACGCCCCACGCCGCGACCTTCTCGGCATGGCGCCGGGCGCCGACCGACGGGATCACGACCACCCCCGCGTCCTTCAGTTCGGCGATCAGTTCCTTGAAGGGGGCCAGTGCGAAGGACGCCACCTTCACGCCCTCGTCGATGATGATCCGTACCCGCTCGCGCGCGTCGCCCGCGTCGGCGCGCAGATTGACGCCGAACGGCTCGTCGGTACGGGACTTGACCTCCCGCACCGCCGCCCGCAGCTGCTCGGCGGTCATCGTCGCGGAGGCCAGGATGCCGAGGGCGCCGGCGCGGGCCGTGGCGGAGACCAGGCGGGGGCCCGCGACCCAGCCCATGCCGGTCTGGACGATGGGGTGACGGATGCCGACGAGCTCCGTGAGCGCCGTCCGCATCAGACCCTGACCTCGCGGTTCCTGGTGCCGTGCGGGTCGATGACCTCGCGGATCAAGGACAGCTCCGCGGCGCTCGGCTCCCGGGTGTACGGGACGTCGTCCGCGATCGTGAGCGCGAAACCGGTGGCCTCGCGGACCTGGTCGACGGTGACGCCGGGGTGCAGCGAGGCCAGCCGCATCGAGCGGTCCGGGGTCGCGAAGTCGAAGACGCCGAGATCGCTCACCACGCGCGGGATGCGGTGGTAGCGGCTCGCCGAGGGACCGGCCGCGGCGGCACTGTCGTAGCCGACCCCGCAGATCATGTCGACGCGCTCGACGAAGACCCGGGTGGAGTGCTTGGGAATCCAGTAACTGACCGGGTTGTTCAGGGTGTTGGCCGGGGCGCCGCGCACGCCGAGCAGCTGGCGGGAGGGCTGTTCCCAGTCGCCGATGCAGGAGATGTTCTGGTTGCCGAACCGGTCGATCTGGCTCGCCCCCATCATCACGTGGCGCCTGCCGCCGGTGACCATGGCGAGGTGCTGGCGGTAGGGCAGCCAGCCCTCCGTCGTACCGTCCGGGGCGAGGAGCAGCGCCTCGCCGTCGGTCAGCAGCAGATCGGGCGAGAAGGTGCGCCTGGCGAGCCGGGCTCCGACGGACGGGACGAGGCCCATCGGGCTGGCGAGCACCTCGCCGTTGTCGCGCCAGGCATCGGCACAGGCGATCACGCAGTACTCGGCGCGGGTGGCCGCGGTCGGGTCCGCGATCGCTTTCTCCGTGGTCATTTCTGCTCCTCGTGCCAGGTCCGGACGGCCGACTGGTAGCTCTTCTCGTCGCCCCCGGCGGGCAGGAAGCGCTCGCTGAAGGCCGCCCAGGCGTCGGGGTCGGCGGCGGCGGTCGCGTACGCCTTCTGGAACGCCTCGTCGCGCGGATGGTCGGGCACGCAGGAGGTGAAGTGCGCGCCGTTCGGGGTCTCGACGACGCCGGTGACGGAGTGCCGCTTGACGAGGAGGGTCTGCGGGGCGGCGTTCCCGGTCAGCTCGGCCGTGTCCACGAGGCGTTCGCAGGACATGTACGCGGCGTCCGCGGCCTCGCAGAACAGGTCGTCGAAGTACGGGTCCGGGCCGAGGTACTGGCCGTTGCCGAACCGGTCCGCGCGGTTCAGGTGGACCAGCGCGGCGTCCATCCGCAGCGCGGGCATCGCGACGAACTCCTCACCGTCCTCGTACGGCGAAGTCACCGTGCGCAGGCCCGGGTTGACCCGCATCACGTCGGAGCCGATACCGGCGCGCACGGGGAGGAACGGCAGCCGGTTCGCGGCGGCGTGCAGCCCCCACATGAACATGGCCTCGTCGATCTCCATCAGTTCGAACGCGCCGCGCTGGCGGGCCGCCCTGAAATGGGGTTCGAGCGGGACCGAGTCGAGCGTGACGAAGGCCGCGACCAGTTTCCGGATCCGGCCGGCGGCGGCGAGCAGCCCCACGTCGGGGCCACCGTAAGAGACCACGGTGAGGTCGGTGATCCCGGAGCGGAGCAGCGCCCGTACCAGCGCCATGGGTTTGCGGCGCGATCCCCAGCCGCCGATGCCGATCGTCATCCCGCTGCTGAGCCGGGAGACCACGTCGTCGGCCGTCATGGTCTTGTCGGTCGTGGTCATGCCTCATGCCTCCTTGCCGAACGATTCGCGGACGCGGTCGGCGACCCCGCTGAGATTGGCCTCGAAGGTGAAGCCCTGCTCGAAGCGGTAGCTGCGGCGTACGTCCACCGGGTCGATGCCGTTGATGGCGGCCTTGGCCAGCCGGATCAGATACCCGTCCTTGGCGGCTATCTCGCCCGCCAGCTCCAGTGCCGCACCGAGGAGTTCCTCGCGCGGCACGACCTTCCAGACCGAGCCGTGGGCGTGCAGTTCGGCGGCGGTCGCGGTGCGCGAGGTGTAGTAGAGCGCGCGCATCAGGTGCTGGGGCACCAGCCGGGCCAGATGGGTCGCCGCGCCGAGCGCGCCCCGGTCCAGCTCGGGCAGGCCGAACGTGGCGTCGTCGCTCGCCACGATCGCGTCCGCGTTGCCGACGAGGCCGATGCCGCCGCCGAGGCAGAAGCCGTTCACCGCGGCGACGACCGGGACCTCGCACTCGTAGACGGCGGCGAACGCCTCGTAGCAGCCCCGGTTGGCGCCGATCAGGGCCTCGTGCCCGGTGTCGCGCTGCATCTCCTTGATGTCGACGCCCGCGTTGAATCCCCGCCCGGCGGCGGCCAGCACGACGCAGCGGACCTCGGGGTCGCGGCCCGCCGCGCGCAGTGCGTCGGCGAGGTCGTACCAGCCCTGCACGGGCAGTGCGTTGACGGGCGGATGGTCGACGGTGACGAGCCGGATGCCCTTGCCGGGACTTGCGGTGGAGACACCCATGAGCGAATCAGCTACCTTTCCACCAAACATTTGTTAGGTGTGGAAGGTAGCAGCCTGCCCCCGCATCGCCAACAAGGAGGCGAGTGATGACTGGTCTGTGCGACGGCCGCGTAGTGATCGTGACGGGTGCGGGGCGCGGGCTCGGCCGGGCCCATGCGCTCGCCTTCGCCGCCGAGGGCGCGAAGGTGGTCGTCAACGATCTGGGCGTCGGCCCCGGCGGCGACGGCGGCTCCCCGGGCCCGGCACAGCAGGTGGTCGACGAGATCGTCGCGGCGGGCGGCGAGGCGGTCGCCCACGGGGGCGACATCGCCACGACCGACGGGGCCGCCTCGCTGGTCGCGGCCGCGCTGGAGGGCTTCGGACGGCTGGACACCCTGGTCAACAACGCGGGGTTCCTGCGCGACCGGATGCTGGTGAATCTGGACGAGGACGACTGGGACGCCGTGATGCGGGTCCATCTCAAGGGCCACTTCCTGCCGTTGAAGCATGCCTGCGCACACTGGCGGGCCGAGGCGAAGGCGGGCCGCGCACCGGTCGCCCGGGTGATCAACACCAGTTCCGGCGCGGGACTGCTCGGCAGCGTCGGCCAGGGCAACTACTCCGCCGCGAAGGCCGGGATCGTCGGCCTGACCCTGGTCGCCGCGGAGGAGACGGCCCGGTACGGGGTCCAGGTCAACGCGATCGCCCCGGCGGCCCGGACCCGGATGACCGAGCAGACCTTCGCGCAGGCGATGGCGGCGCCCAAGGAGGGCGGGTTCGACGCGATGGCCCCGGAGAACGTGTCCCCGCTGGTGGTGTGGCTCGGCTCGGCCGCGAGCTACGGGGTGAGCGGGCGGGTCTTCGAGGTGGAGGCCGGCCGGATCACGGTCATGGAGGGCTGGCGGCCCGGCCCCACCGCGGACCGGGGCGCGCGGTGGGAGCCGGCGGAGGCGGGGGAGACGGTACGGAAGCTGCTCGCCCGGGCGGAGCCGGCGCAGCCGGTGTACGGGGCGAAGTAGGGCCGCTCCGGCCGCTCCGGCCGCTCCGGCCCCGGCGGCACGTTGAGCGGGGCCGCCGGACGGGCCGTGCGGGGGAGAGGCGGGGCCACGGGGCCGTCGCCGCTCCGCGGTTCAGGTGCTGCAGTCCAGGACGGTCCGGCAGAGCCCGCACCGGGCCCGCACCCGGCCCCGCACCGGAACGCGGATGCGCTGGCGGCAGGCCGGGCAGGGGAAGGAGACCCGCAGCCCGTCCGGGCCGCCCTCGAAGGTGTACGGAACGCCGGGGGCGGCGGGGGCGCCCGGATGGTCCTGCGCGTGCCGCCGGTCCTTCGCGTAGCGGCGGCGGCCCGCCCAGCCCGCCGCCGTGAGCGGTGGCTGCCGGATGTCCTGGAGGGCCTGTGCGCGCCCCCTGGTGTACGCCTCGTAGGCCTGCGGGCTGGTGAACCACGGTGACGGGTCCTCGTCGAAGGCCAGCGCCCGCTTGGCGAGGACGTACCCGAACTCCTCCGGGGTGAGATAGCCGAGCTTCTGGCTGGAGACCCCGTCCTCGCGGAAGGCGTCGAGCAGCAGCCACCCCGCGCCCAGGTACGTGGTCACGGTGTCGGTGAGGATCTCGTTGTCGCGCGTACCGGGGAACTCCAGGCCCAGGCGGTGCAGCAGCACATGGGTGACCTCGTGCGAGAGCGCGGCGCCGATGTCCCTGCGGTGGGTGCGGAAGCGGTCGTTGAGTTCGACGAAGTACTCGGGCCCGGCGGTCAGTTCGACCCCGGCGGCGTGCTCCATCGCGCGGAAGCCGACGATCATGCGGGCGTCCGGCAGGTGCAGGTGCTGGACCACCGCACGCGCCACCCGCTGGGTGCCGAGGTACAGGTCGTCCTGGTCGTCGAAGGCGGCGTCGGCAGGGGCGAGGCTCGTGGCGTAGCCGCGGACACCGTCGTACGACAGCCGCCGGTACAGCGCCGTGATCGCGGACCGGACCGTTTCGAGATGCGGGAAACCGTGGACCACCGGACTTCCGGTGCTCCGGCCGTCGTCCGCCACGTCCCACCCCCTCTCAACGAGGCCGGATTTCACTGTAGCCGGAACGCGGTAGGCGATCTTGGCCGGAAAGTGATCCTTGTGGGCGCCGTGATCATTTCCCGATAATCCGAACCGTGTCTTTGTCGGGGTCATGACCATCGACGCGGTGCGGTGCTGTGCCGCCCGCGTGGTCACCACCCGGCGCGGGCGCAGGCACTCCCCACAAGTACCCCCCACAAGCACCCCCCACGAAAGAAGGCAGTCTCTTGAAGCAGCTTCTGCGTGCCGTGAAGAGATGTTCCGTCATAGCCGCCGTCGTCCTCGCGGCCGTCAGCCTCCAGCCCGCCGGGGCCTCCGCGGCCCCCCAGCCGGTCGTCGGCGGAACCCGCGCCGCCCAGGGCGAATTCCCGTTCATGGTCCGGCTGTCGATGGGCTGCGGCGGTGCCCTCTACGCCAAGGACATCGTCCTCACCGCCGCGCACTGCGTGAACGGCACGGGCAACAACACCTCCATCACCGCCACCGCAGGCGTCGTCGACCTCCAGTCCTCCAGCGCGATCAAGGTCAAGTCCACCAAGGTCCTCCAGGCCCCCGGCTACAACGGCTCGGGCAAGGACTGGGCGCTCATCAAGCTCGCCAAGCCCATCGACCTGCCGACCCTGAAGATCGCCACCACCACCGCGTACAACAACGGCACCTTCGACATCGCCGGCTGGGGCGCGGCCACCGAGGGCGGCGCCCAGCAGCGCTACCTGCTCAAGGCCACCGTGCCGTTCGTCTCCGACGCCGACTGCCAGGACGCCTACGGCAGCGACCTCGTCCCCGGCGACGAGATCTGCGCCGGACTGATCGACACCGGCGGCGTCGACACCTGCCAGGGCGACTCCGGCGGCCCCATGTTCCGCAAGGACAACGCCGGAGCCTGGATCCAGGTCGGCATCGTCAGCTGGGGCCAGGGCTGCGCCGAACCCGGCTACCCCGGCGTGTACAGCGAGGTCTCGACCTTCGCCGCCAACATCGCGTCCGCGGCAGCCACGCTCTGACCCCGGCCCCGGCCGGTACCCGAATCACAGCACCCACGCTCCGACCCGGCCCCGGCCGGTACCCGAATCACACCTGAACATCCCCGGGGGTGCCCGTCCGGACGGGCACCCCCGGACCCAGCTCCGCGTACGGCGCGCCCGCACCCTCCAGCTCCAGCACCCATACCTCGTTGACACCCTCACGCAGCACCGGCCCCGGCACGTACAGCGTCCGCTGCGCGCCGAGCGACCAGTAACGCCCCAGGCAGAAGCCGTTCACCCAGACGAACCCACGTGTCCAGTCCGGCAGTTCGAGCCCCGCATGCCCGGTACCGGCCACCCCGGAGACCTCGAAGGTCCCCCGGAACAGCCCGGTCGACCCGGCCTCCTCCGTACCGCCGAACACCACCCCGGCCAACGCGTCCGGCTCCTCGAACGCCTCCAGCCGCAGCGCCCGCGCCCGCACCCCGTGCAGATACTGCCGCTCGTGCCGCACCCCGCCCGTGATCCCCTTGGACTCACCGAGCCGCGGCCCGTAATTGACCCGGCCCAGCGACTCCACCCACAGCTCGACCTCCGCCGGCCCGGCCACCGGCTCGTCCAGCGTGCAGTTCTCCTCGGTCAGCACACCCGCCCGGACCCCGTCCACAAACACCACGGCCCGGTCCCGGAGCCCCGCCGCACTCAGCTCATAGGGCCGGCGCGGACCCGGCACACCCACCTGGTAGCGCACCAGACCCCGGTCGACCCCCAGCTCCTCGAAGGTCGGCGGAACACCGGACGGCGCCGCCTCCTCGTCACCCAGCGCATCCAGCACCGCATCCAGCGGCGCCCACTCCGTCAGCCCGGCCCGCACCGGAGCCGCAAGCCCGGCCGGCTCGGGCGGAAGCTCCGGAAGCGGCCCCTCCGCGTACTCGGCGAGCACCTCACGGAACAGCCAGAACTTCTCCGTGGGACGGCCGTACTCGTCGATCGGCGCGTCGTAGTCGTACGACGTCACCGTCGGCAGGAAGTCCTGGTCCTGGATCGGACCGGACCGGTTCGCCCCCGCCCACCCGGCGAAATTCGTCCCCCCGTGCGCCATGTAGATGTTCACCGACGCCCCGCACTCCAGGATCTCCCGCAGCGCCTCGGCCGCCTGCGCCGGCTTCCGCACGATCGGCTCCGCACCCCAGTGCTCGAACCACCCGCACCAGAACTCCATGCACATCAGCGGCCCCTTCGGCTGATGGCGGCGCAGCACCTCGAACGCCTTGCGCGCACCCGAGCCGAAGTTCGCCGTGGCCAGCAGCCCCGGCACCGAGCCACCCGTCAGCATGTGGTCCTCCGGCCCGTCGGACGTGAACAGCGGCACGGTCACCCCGCGCTCACGCAACATCCCGGCCACCCGCTGGAGGTAGACCTGATCGGAGCCGAAACTCCCGTACTCGTTCTCCGCCTGGACCATGATCACCGGACCGCCGCGCCCGATCTGCCGCTGCACCACCTGCGGCAGCAGTGCCGTGAACCACCGCTCCACGGCACCCAGATACTCCTCGTCGCGCGACCGCACCCGCCGGCCGAACCGCCCCGTCACCCAGACCGGCAGACCACCGTTCTCCCACTCGGCACAGATGTACGGCCCCGGCCGGACGATCGCCCACAGCCCGGCCCGCTGCGCCGCGTCCAGGAACCGGCCGAGCGCCGCCACGTCCCGGAACCGGCCGGGCTGCGGCTCGTGCAGATTCCACGGCACGTAAGTCTCGACACAGTTGAGCCCCATGGCACGCAGCATCGACAGCCGGTGATCCCACTGCGCCTCGTGCACCCGGAAGTAGTGCAAGGCCCCTGACAGCAGCCGTACGGGCTTCCCGTCGAGCCGGAAGTGGTCGTCCCCCACGGTGAAGTCAGCCATCGTGCTCGTACTCTCTGTGCGTGCGGCCCCCGGAACCGCACGGTCCGGGCCCGTACGACAGCACGCACCACGGAGCGGGCGAACCCGGGAGGAATGTTGCCACCACCTTCACCCCCTGGCGTCCGGCCCGTCCATGGACAAAGATCACTGCTGTTTGGACACAATTGTTCGGACCAGTGAACGTTTGGACCAGCGAAAGAAATCGGACCAGCGCAATGAACAGGGCCGGCGCAATGAAAGGGGAGGAAGGGAAGCTGATGTACCACACCTGGATGCGTTTCTTCACCCCCAGCCCGCTCCACCACCGGCTGGGCCTGGTCTGCCTGGGCGTGGGACTCCAGCACGGCGCACTGCCGACCGTCGGCCCACGCACCCTCGACCACCACGTGGCCGTCGTCATCAACTCCGGCAGCGGCTGGTTCACCGGACCCGACGGCCGCCGGGTCCCCGTCACCGCCCCCTGCCTGATCTGGCTGACCCCCGGCACCCCGCACCACTACGGCGCCGACCCGGGCACCGGCTGGGACGAGAGCTTCGTCGACTTCACCGGCCCCGCCACCACCACCTACACCGAACTCGGCTACATCGAGCCCGACCGCCCGCTCGTCCCGCTCGCCGACACGGCGGGCCCCCGCGCCGCGATCGGACGGATCGTACGCGCGGCCCGGCGCGGCAACCCGCTCCTGGAGGTCGAGACCGGCGCCGCCGTCCACGAACTCCTCGTCGCCCTGCGCCGGGCCCGCGCCGACGTCAGCCCCGACGGCGACCCCGTGCTCCAGGCCCTCGCCCGCGACGCCTTCCAGCCACTGTCCGTCGCCGAGCACGCGGCCCGGCACGGCATGACCCCGGCCGAACTGCGCACGGCGGTACGCCGGGGCGCCGGGTGCAGCCCCAAGGACTACCTCCTCGGCATCCGGCTCGGCCGCGCCAAGGAGCTCCTCGCCGCCACTGACCTGCCGGTCGCCGCCGTCGCCCGACGCGTCGGCTACGACGACCCGGCGTACTTCTCCCGCCTCTTCGCCCGCCGGGTCGGCGCCGCCCCGGTCCGCTTCCGCGAGCAGCAGGGACTCAACGTGCCCGGCGGCTGGAGCGACCAGGTTCCGGACCCGGAGCACCCGCCGACGATCACCCCGCTGGGCCCGGCCGTCTAGGGCCTGCCCGGCGGATCAGGGGCGGGCAGGCCCTAAGCTCACTGACCATGACCACCAGGGACATCGACGAGTCCGTGAGCGCGGAACTGAACCGGCTGCGCGAGAGCATCGACAACATTGACGCCGCAGTTGTCCACATGCTTGCCGAGCGCTTCAAGTGCACCCAGCAGGTCGGCCACCTCAAGGCCGCCCATCAGCTCCCCCCGGCCGACCCGGCCAGAGAGAGCAGGCAGATCGAACGGCTGAGGCAGCTCGCCGAGAGCGCACACCTGGATCCGGCCTTCGCCGAGAAGCTGCTGAACTTCATCGTGGCGGAGGTCATCCGCCATCACGAGCGGATCGCGGAGGAATCGGCGACGAACGCGGAGGGATCTGCGACGAACGCGGAGGCGTGAGCGCCGGGGACGAAGGACCCACCGGCCGACGCGACCTGCGCCACGACCGCACCCCCCAGGCACTCACCAGCAGCCCGAGCCCCGTGGCCAGCACGACGAGCCCGGCCCCCGCCGACTCGTTGACATGATCACCGTTGCCCACGGGTTCGGGCGCCCCGGAAGCCGCCCAGTCGGGCAGGAACAGCAGACCCACCCCCACCAGGGCCGGAACCGCCCAGCCGAACCGCTCACGGTACGAGCACCGGGCCGACACCAGAGCACCCACGACCAGCAGCACCGCACAACCGAGCGCCGGAAGCACCGTGTACGTCAGCCACTCGGACAGCAACGGCCGCCAGTACCACTCCGATTCCGGCCTCGGCCCGTCGAAGTAGTACATGGTCCGCGGCTGCGGCTCACCCAGGAAATCCCGGACGGTCCCGGGCACCAGACCGCCAAACAGCCCTCCGGCGAAGACCAGCCCCGCGTACCGCCCCATCGCCCCGCTGCCGCCCGCCCGCCACCGGTCCACCGGGACGACCCGGAGCACCACCACGGCGCACCAACCGGCCAGCAGCCCCAGGAACACCCCCTTGACCGCCCCGTAGCCCACCGGGATCCACACGTTCCAGGGATAGTTCTGCGTGTGCGCGGCCCGCCAGCTCCCCGCGACACACCAGGCGACCGCACCCGCGGCCACCCCCCACGGCGCCACCCCCACAACCCACCGCCGCCCACCGCCGGAACCCCCGGCACCCTGCCCGTCCGCCCCCTGCACCGCTTCGGACACTGCCCGCCCCATCCGCCACCGCCACCGCTCCGACGCTCCCGCCCGGCACCGGGCTCGACCGCCCGTCCCAACGCGGGACGCGACAGCCGCCCGTACGGTTGCACGGCCCCGCTACGGACCCTCCACAGCCCCGGCCACCGGCACACCCGGCCGGCCGGGCTCGACGGGAACGAGCACCACCGTCACGTTGTCGTGCCCGCCCGCCTCCAGCGCGTACCCCACCAACGACCGCGCCTCCTCCCGAACGCCACCACCGGCCGGACAGCGGTCGAGGGCACCCCGCAACGCGGCGGCACCGGGCAGATGACGCCACAGCCCATCGGTGCACAGCAGCAGCCGGCCGGGCACCGAGGGCCGGTAACTCCGCACACGCGGAGCCGGATCACCCGCATCGGCCCCCAGCCACGCGGAGAGTGCCTCGTACTCACCCGTGTCGTCCTCGGTCAGCGCCATCCCCGGCCCCTCGTCGGGCAGCCAATAGGCACGGCTGTCACCGATCCAGACACTCCAGACACCCTCCGGACCCGCGATGCCGGCGACGAACGTACAGGCCGGCGCGGCATCCACCGACGCCGCCAGCCCGACAACGGCGCGCCCCGCACGCACAGCCGCATCGCCCAGCGCACTCTCCGGCAGCACACCCTCCCGCAACCGCGCCACCAGCACGTTCAGCCCTACCTCGGCCGCGACCCGGGCCGCCCGCTCCGACCGCGGCGACATCGACACCCCGTCGCACACGACAGCGGCCGTCCAACCGCCGACCGTGGCCAGCGCCATCGCGTCCGCGTTGACACCCCGGTGCCTGCCCCGGTCACTGACCCCCGCCGCACCACTGCCCGTACTGATCTCCACCCGCGAACGGAACGACGGCTGGGCGGCACCGCAGTCCCAGCAGTAACCATCGGGAGCGACCGTTCCGCCGCACAGGACACAGTCCGTGATCTCGCTCATCAGCCGCGCATTCTGCCAGAACCGCTGTCGGTGGCCCCGCGTACCGTTCAGCCATGCCGGACAGACAAAGCGACGCCCCCGTACCCGAGTCCCGTACCGCCACTCACCCCTGGCGCGATCTGCTCCGGCGCTGGAGCGAGGAATGGCTCGACCCCGTCCTGCACGAGCAGGAGAGACACCAACCCTTTCCGGACGAGGTACGCGCCGCCCGCCGGCTCGGATCGGCGGGCGCGACACCGGAGGAACTGGCAGCGCTCGAAGCGCGCCTGGGCGCCGTACTCCCGCCGAGCTACCGGGAGTTCCTGCAGACCAGCGACGGATGGCTCGACACGACGACCTCCATCCGACGACTCCTGCCCGTCCGGGAGACCGGCTGGCTCAAGGACCTCGACCCGGAGCTGATCGACCTCCCGTCCGGCGACCAGGAGCCGGTCGGCATTCCCGACTAGGACTACTTCGTCTACGGAGACGACCAGGACCCCTGCGCCATCCGGACCGAGTACCTGACCGACATGCTCAAGATCAGCCACACCCCCGAGGCACTGGACGTCTACCTGCTCAACCCGCGCATCGTCACCCCCGACGGCGAATGGGAAGCCTGGCACCTCGCCCACTGGCTGCCCGGAGCCGTCCGCTACCGGTCCTTCTGGGACCTCATGAACGACGAGTACCGGAACTTCCGCGGCGACCACGGCTGACCACCACCCCCGGAGCAGCGCCGCTCAGCCGTGGGAGAACCCGCCTGCGGTCCGCCCACCACGTACGGCAGCATGGACACATGTCCGTACTGACGCGCGACGAAGCGCAGACCCGAGCCCAGTTCCTCGACGTACACCGGTACAAGATCGACCTCGATCTGACCACGGGGGAGGAGACCTTCGACTCCCGCACCGTCATCCAGTTCACCGCAACCGCGGCCGGAGACACCTTCGTCGAAGTCAAGCCGGCCACCCTGCGCTCCATCAGCCTCGACGGACAGCCCCTCGACCCCGCCGACCTCGTCGAGAACCGCTTCCCCCTCACCGCCCTCACCCCCGGCACCCACGAACTGCACATCGACGCCGCCATGCGCTACTCCCGCACCGGCGAAGGCATGCACCGCTTCACCGACCCCACCGACGGCGAGACCTACGTCTACACCCAGCTCTTCATGGAAGACGTCCAGCGCGTCTTCGCCGCATTCGACCAGCCCGACCTCAAGTCCGTCTTCGAACTCACCGTCACCGCCCCCGAAGGCTGGACCGTCCTCGGCAACGCCGTCGCCGAACACCGCGGAGACGGCCACTGGGCCCTGGCCGCCACCCCACTGATCTCCACCTACCTCGTCGCCGTCGCCGCCGGACCCTGGCACTCCGTGACCACCGAACACGCCGGACTGCCCTTCGGCATCCACTGCCGCCGCTCCCTGGCCCCGTACCTCGACACGGACGCCGACGAGATCCTCGACATCACCCGGGCCTGCTTCGACCGCTTCCACGAGAAGTTCGACGAGCCCTACCCCTTCGACTCCTACGACCAGGCATTCGTCCCCGAATTCAACGCCGGCGCCATGGAGAACCCCGGACTCGTCACCTTCCGCGACGAATTCATCTACCGCTCCGCCGTCACCGACACCGAACGCCAGACCCGCGGCATGGTCATCGCCCACGAAATGGCCCACATGTGGTTCGGCGACCTCGTCACCCTCGCCTGGTGGGACGACATCTGGCTCAACGAGTCCTTCGCCGAGTACATGGGCTACCAGACCCTCGCCGAAGCCACCCGCTTCACCGACACCTGGGTCGACTTCGGCGTCGCCCGCAAGGGCTGGGGCTACGACGCAGACCAACGCCCCTCCACCCACCCCGTCGCCCCCGACCCGGCCGCCGTCCCCGACACCGCGTCCGCCATGCTCAACTTCGACGGCATCTCCTACGCCAAGGGCGCATCCGCCCTGCGCCAACTCGTCGCCTGGCTCGGCGAGAAGGACTTCCTGGCCGGCATCAACGCCCACTTCGCCCGCCACAAGTTCGCCAACGCCACCCTCGCCGACTTCATCGACAACCTCGCATCGGCCACCGACCGCGACGTCCACGCCTGGGCCGACACCTGGCTGCGCACCACCGGAGTCGACACCCTCACCCCCCGCGTCGCCGAGTCCGACGGCAACTGGACCCTCGGCATCGACCACAACGGCAGCCGCCCCCACCGCATCGCCGTCGGCGCCTACGACCACGCCCCGGACACCCACACCGGCACCGAAAGCCTCGTCCTGCGCGACCGGTTCGAGATCGACGTCCCCCTCGACGGCACACCCCACACCCGCCCCGGCAACCGCCCCGCACTCCTCGTCCTCAACGACGGCGACCTCAGCTACGCCAAGGTCCGCCTCGACGACCGATCCTGGGAAACCGTCCTCAACGGCCTCTCCGGCGTCCCCGACGCACTGACCCGCGCCGTCATCTGGAACACCGCCCGCGACATGGTCCGCGACGGCGAACTCGCCCCCACCACCTACCTCGAAGCGGCCCGCACCCACCTCCCCCACGAGACCGACCTGGCCCTCGCCCAAGGAGTACTCGCCTTCGCCGCCACCCACGTCGCCGGCCGCTACATCGCCCCCGAGAAGCGCCCCGCCGCCCTCGCCATCCTCACCTCCCTGTGCCGCGACCTCATCCGCCGCACCGAGGACGGCCACAACCCCGGCCTCCGCCTCATCGCCGTACGCCACCTCATCGACGCCGCCACCCAGCCCGACACCATCCACGACTGGCTCACCAACGGCACCGTCCCCGGCGGACCCGAACTCGACCCCGAACTGCGCTGGCGCATCCTCACCCGCCTCGCCGTCCTCGGCGCCATCGACGAAGCCACCATCGCCGCCGAACTCGAACAGGACCCCAGCGCCACCGGACAGGAAGGCGCCGCCCGCTGCCGCGCCGCCCTCCCCACCCCCGAAGCCAAGGCCACCGCCTGGCACGCCCTGTTCAACGACGACAGCCTCTCCAACTACCTCTTCACCGCCGTCGCCCAGGGCTTCTGGCAGCCCGAACAGGCCGACCTCGTACGCGAATACGTGCCCCGCTACTACCCCGAGGCAACCGCCCTCGCCGCCCGCCGGGGCCCCGCCATCGCGGAAGCCGCAGGACGCTACGCCTTCCCCGCGTACGCCGTCGACGCCGAGAACCTCAACCTCGGCGAAGAGGCCCTCGCCGACCAGGCCCTCATCCCCGCCCTGAACCGCAAGCTCACCGACCAGATCGACGACCTGCGCCGCGCCATCAACGTACGCAACGCCCACTGATCCACTGATCCACTGAGCCAATGGCCTACGGGCCTGCGGGGCTGCGGGGCTGCTGAACCAGAGGCCCGCAGGCCCACGCACGCACCGCCCGCACCACCCGTGCCCGGCGTCCCCACCCCAGGGGGACGCCGGGCACACCCGTATCCAGGGCCACACCCATACCACCGGAACACCCCGCAACACCCCTCACCCCGCCACCCATACCCCTTTCGAGTTCACATCCCCCCGCTCCACGGCCGCGCCACCGGAAACCCGGACAAGCTGGCATGTCCACCCATGCCTGCTCACACGCGTCCGAAGGGCCCCCACCACCATGCCCACCCCACCCCCACCCCTCGCCGGAACCACCACCGGCCCCGCCGCCCTGCGCCCCCTCATCGAAATCGTCCTCACCGCACTCCACGACGGAGCCCACCGACGCGACGGCCCCCTCCCAGCAGGCGGCCCCGACGCCGTCACCCCACGGATGCGCACCGCCACCCACCCCCTCATCCCCGACCACGGCACCGGCCCCCACCACGCCCTGCGCACCCTCGTCACCGCCCTCACCGAAGGCGCCGCAGACCCCGCAGACCCCCTCTGCACCGCCCACCTCCACACCCCACCCCTCGCCCTCGCCGCCGCGGCCGACCTCGCCGCCTCCGCCCTCAACCCCTCCATGGATTCCTGGGACCAGGCCCCCGCCGCCTCCGCCCTCGAAGCCGACACCACCGCCGCCCTCGCCGCCGAGATCTACCCACACCAACCCACCCCCGACGCCCTCATCACCACCGGCGGCACCGAATCCAACCAGCTCGCACTCCTCCTCGCCCGCGAACGCAACGGCTCCGTACAGACCATCTGCGGAGCCAACGCCCACCACAGCATCACCCGCGCCGCCTGGCTCCTCGGACTCCCCGAACCCATCGTCATCCCCGCCCCCACCGGCACCATGGACCTCGCCGCACTGCAAGAAGCCCTCACCACGAACCAGCAGCCCCTCCTCGTCACCGCCACCGCCGGCACCACCGACACCGGCCGCATCGACCCACTCACCGCCATCGCAGACCTCTGCACCACCCACGGCGCCGAACTCCACATCGACGCCGCCTACGGCGGCCCCCTCCTCTTCAGCCCCACCCACCGCAACAAGATCCACGGCCTCGACCGCGCCCACAGCGTCACCCTCGACCTGCACAAACTCGGCTGGCAACCCGCACCCGCAGGCATCCTCGCCGTCCCCCACCGACACCACCTCGACCCCCTCCACCACCAAGCCCCCTACCTCAACGCCGACGACGACACCGAAGCCGGCCTCCCCGACCTCCTCGGCCGCTCCCTGCGCACCACCCGACGCCCCGACGCCCTCAAGATCGCCGTCACCCTCCAAGCCCTCGGCCGCACCGGACTCGCCGACCTCGTCGACCGCACCCTCACCACCGCCCACCACCTCGCCGACCTCATCACCGAAAACCCCACCCTCGACCTCTACGACCGCCCCACCATCAGCACCGTCCTCTTCCGCCCCACCGACACCGACGACAACACCGTCGCCACCATCCGCCGCACCCTCCTCACCCGCGGCCAAGCCGTACTCGGCCGCGCCCACACCGACAACCGCCTCTGGCTCAAAGCCACCCTCCTCAACCCCCACACCACCCCCCAACACCTGCGCACACTCCTCGACCTCGTCACCCGACTCACCCACGACCTCGCGGAAGGCAACACCCCCCGATGACCGACCACCCCACCCCCGACACCGACCAGCCACACGACCTCATCGGCATCGGCATCGGCCCCTTCAACCTCTCCCTCGCCGCCCTCGCCCACGGCGTACCCGCCAACCCCCAACCCCTCGACGCCGCCTTCTACGAACAACGCCCCGCCTTCCACTGGCACCCCGGCCTCCTCATCGACGGAGCCAGCCTCCAAGTCCCCTTCCTCGCCGACCTCGTCACCCTCGCCGACCCCGCAAGCCCCTGGACCTTCCTCAACTACCTACGCAGCCGCGGCCGCCTCTTCCCCTTCTACTTCGCCGAGCGCTTCCACATCCAACGCGCCGAATACGACGCCTACTGCCGCTGGGTCACCGACCAACTCCCCGGCCTCCACTTCAGCCACCAGGTCGACGCCGTCCGCTGGAACAACCAACGCGAACTCTTCGAAATCGACTTCACCCAACTCGACAGCGACGGCGAAGCCGAAGCACTCGGCCGCGCCCACACCCGCAACATCGCCCTCGGCATCGGCACCGAGCCCCACATCCCCGAGTTCTTCAAACCCCTCACCGAAGCCGAGAACGCCCCCGTCATCCACTCCGCCGACTACCTCCACCACCGACAAGAACTCCTCAAAGCCCCCCACATCACCGTCATCGGCTCCGGACAGTCCGGCGCCGAAATCTTCCTCGACCTCCTCCGAGCCCGCCCCCAAGGCCACGAAAACCTCCACTGGCTCGCCCGAACCCAGGCATTCGCACCCATGGAGTACTCAAAACTCGGCCTCGAACACTTCACCCCCGACTACAGCCGCTACTTCCACGCCCTCCCCGAAGCCGTACGCGACGAACTCGTCCCCCACCAATGGCAACTCCACAAAGGCATCGACGCCGACACCATCGCCGCCATCCACGACGAGCTCTACCGCCGCACCCTCCACGGCGGCTGGCCCGACACCACCCTCACGCCCGGCGTCTCCGTACGCACCGCAGGACGCGTCGCCAACACCCGCATCGAACTCCACCTCGAACACACCCAGCAGAACACCCGCTCCCGCCTCACCACCGACGCCGTCGTCCTCGCCACCGGCTACCGCGAACGCTCCCTCGACCGCATCCTCACCGGCCTCGACCCCTACATGCGCCGCGACGCCTCCGAACGCCCCCGCATCGACGACCGGTTCCGCCTCGTCCTCGACCCCGCCGTCACCGGAAACGTCTACGTACAGAACGCCGAACGACACACCCACGGCGTCGGCGCCCCCGACCTCGGACTCGCCGCCTGGCGCAGCGCCACCATCCTCAACGACCTCACCGGCACCAACCCCTACCCCCTCCCCGAACGCACCGCCTTCACCACCTTCGGTCTCACCCCCCAGGGCCCACACCTCCCCACCCGGACCCCCGACCTCATCCCCCTCGCCCGGAACACCTGACACACCCACACACAGAAGGCGGCCGCCCCCTCCCGAAGGAGAAGACGGCCGCCCACCGCAACCAACCGGCTAGAACACCGGCGTACCCTCACGCGTCAGCCGCCAGTCCACCGAAGCGAACTGCGCACCATCCACAGAACCCTTCGCCTGGACCCAGGAAATGATCGTGTTACGGATCTCCTCCGAATTCGCCCACAGCTGCTTGGCACCCGCAACATGCGGGAAGTTACCACCACCACTGGCCCGATAATTGTTCACCGCCAGCACGAACTCGGCCGCCGGATCGATCGGCTTCCCCTCGAACGAAAGATTCACGATCCGCGAACCATTCGGCTTCGCGATATCGATCTCGTACGTCAGACCCGACACCGCGTCATAGTTGTAATCCGGAGTGTTGTCCGCATTCGTCAACTTCGCCGTGTCCACCGGCGCACCCACCGCAGTCTGCACGTAATACCGCGCCGAGAACTCCAGATAATCCTTCAGCTGAGCACCGGTCAGCAACCGTGCCTCAAGCGTGTTCTCGAACGGATACAGACCCGCCGCATCCTTGATCGTCACATTCCCGGCCGGAATCTGCGCCGTACGCGAGAAACACGACGCCTGCGACAGCACCGGAAGCGCCGCATACGCACCACCCGCCAACGCCGCCTTCACCGTCTCCGCCTGAACCACATTGATCAGATCAATGATCGGCTCGTCCTTCCAGGCCGCCTCCGCCGTCGTCATCGCCGCCGTCGACGTACCGATCACCTGATTGACGTATGCCACAACCTTCTTGTGCTCATCCGCCAGCAGTCGCGTGATCTTCGGATCCTCCGCCACGGTGTTGGAGTTCAGCACCTGCGAACCCGCCTTCTCCACCACCCAACGACCCTTCTCCCACACCAGATCGAAGTCGAACAGCGTCAACCGCTGCCCCCACTTCAACGGCTCCGAGAGCACCACCTTCTTGCCGGTCTGCTTGTTCTCCACGAAATACTCGGGAATCTCCAGATGTGCATGCCCGACGAGAATCGCATCGATCCCCGGAACCTGCTCGGCAACCAGACCGGCGGCGTTCTCGACATACGGGATCTGATCACCGTACGACGACGTCCCACTGCTACCCGAGTGCGCCGAAACGATCACCACATCCGCACCCATCGAACGAAGCCGCGGCACAAACTTCGCCGCCTGCTCCTCCAGCCCCGGGAACACCATCTTCCCGCTCACATTCGCCTTGTCCCAGATGGCGATCCCCGGATTCGTCAGACCCAGGATCGCAACCTTCACATCCGGACCGTGCGGAGTACGCATCCGCTTGATGACATACGGGGCGAACGCCGGCCGCAACGTCTTCGCATCCAACGCGTTCGCACCCAGCAGCGGGAAATCACACTGCTCCTCGAACTTCCGCAGCACCGGAATGCCGTAGTTGAACTCGTGGTTGCCGAGCGCCGCGGCGTCATACCCGATCGCGTTCATCGCCTGAGCCATCGGATGCACCGGACCGCGCTTCGCCGTGATCGGATCGATCTTCGCGTAGTAGTACGACAATTGGGTGCCCTGGATCGTGTCACCCGCATCGATCATCAACGTATTGCGACGGCCCTTCTCCCGGCGCACCTGGTCCACCAGCGTCGAGATCTTCGCCAGACCCACATCGTTGTGCGCCTTGTCGTCGAACTCCTTGTCCGTGAAGTAGTCCCAGTTGAAGACGTTCCCGTGCAGATCGGTGGTGCCCATCACCGTGAACGAGTACCGCTTCGGCGGACGCCCGTGCCCGCCCCCATGGCCCTGACCGTGCGCCGAAGCAGGCACCGCAGAGGCCCCCGCGATCGCCGCACCCGCACCGGCAGCCGCCGATGTGCCCAGGAACGTCCTACGGTTCAGCGGCATTTCGTCTCCCACATCTCAGTTCTCACACAGCTCGGTTCACGCACGACACGGCTCCCCGACAACAAGGACCACCGCGCACAACGCGCGTAGATTCTGACCCAGGAGCCACACCACGCAACACCCCTCGCGGGTTTCGATCTGATGACCGCCCGTCGTCGGACCGTTGTCCGACCCGGATGCGACAGTGGACCCATGACCGACACCCCACCGTCCTACGGCACCCCCGAACACCCCCGCGTCGCCGTCCGAGGCGAAGCCCGCCTCCAGGTCGACCCCGAAACCGCCCGCCTCACCATCACCGTCACCGCCCGCGGCAAGGACCGCCGCAACGCCCTCGAAGACCTCACCCGCCGAAACAACCAGGTACTCGAACTCGCACGCTCCTACGGACAAGCCATGGAGAAACTCGAAACCGGCGCATTCTCCATCACGCCCGAACTCACCCAGAAGGGCCGCAACGAACAAATCCACGCCTACCACGGCCGCGTCCACATCACCGCAGTCCTCAACGACTTCACCGCACTGGGCGAATTCACCACCAGAATCGCCGACCTCGACATGACCCGCGTCAACGGCCCCTGGTGGGGACTGCGCCTCGACTCACCCGCCCACGCGACCGCCCGCCGCCAAGCCGTCCACGAAGCCGTCCAACGAGCCCGCGAATACGCCGACGCCCTCGGCGCCCACCTCACCGCACTCGTCGAACTCGCCGACCTCGGCGCGGAGAACACCGCCCAGGCCGCCCTGCCCTCACCCGCCGCCCCGCGCGGCAGAGCCGGCTACGGCGGAGCAGCACCCGAAGCAGCCCCCGCCCTCGACCTCGAACCACAACGCCAGACGGTCTACGCCCAGGTCAACGCCCGCTTCATCATGTCACCGCCGAAACTGTGAAAAGAAATGCTCATCCGAGCACCCCGCCGCACAATTCAACACTTGTCAATAACCCTTCATCCAAAGGTCGTTGAGCAGTCACGACACCCTGAATAATTACCCGTAGGTAAGGTCTAGGGTCGAACCATGCGCCGAGCAAAAATCGTCTGTACCCTGGGCCCCGCCGTCGACACATACGACCAGATCAAGGCATTGGTCGAAGCGGGAATGGACATCGCCCGCCTCAACCTCAGCCACGGCACCTACGCCGAACACGAAGAGCGCTACCAACACGTACGCAAGGCCTCCGACGAGACCGGACGCAGCGTCGGTATCCTCGCCGACCTTCAAGGCCCGAAGATCCGCCTGGGACGCTTCCTCGAAGGCCCCGTACTCCTTGAACGCGGCGACAGCTTCACCATCACCGTCGAACCCGTCGAAGGCGACCGCCACACCTGCGGCACCACCTACGACGGCCTCGCCGCCGACGTCACCCCCGGCGAACGCATCCTCGTCGACGACGGCCGTGTCACCCTCGAAGTCACCGAAGTCGACGGCCCCCGCGTCCACACCACCGTCATCGAAGGCGGCATGGTCTCCGACCACAAGGGCCTCAACCTCCCCGGCGTCGCCGTCTCCGTCCCCGCACTCTCCGAGAAGGACATCGAAGACCTCCGCTGGGCACTTCGCACCGGCGCCGACATCATCGCCCTCTCCTTCGTACGCAGCGGACGCGACATCGAGGACGTCCACCGCATCATGGACGAGGAGGGCCGCCGCCTCCCCGTCATCGCCAAGGTGGAGAAGCCCCAGGCCGTCGACAACATCGACGGCATCGTCGCCGCCTTCGACGGCATCATGGTCGCCCGCGGCGACCTCGGCGTCGAAATGCCGCTGGAACAGGTGCCGATCGTCCAGAAGCGCGCGATCAAGCTCGCCAAGCGCAACGCCAAGCCGGTCATCGTCGCGACCCAGATGCTCGACTCGATGATCGACAACTCCCGCCCCACCCGCGCCGAGGCCTCCGACGTGGCCAACGCCGTCATCGACGGCACGGACGCGGTGATGCTCTCCGGAGAGACCAGCGTGGGCAAGTACCCCGTCGAGACGGTCCGCACGATGTCGCGCATCGTCGAGGCCGCCGAGGAGGACATCCTCACCAAGGGCCTCCCGCCCCTGACCGACCGCAACAAGCCCCGCACCCAGGGCGGCGCGGTGGCCCGCGCGGCGGCCGAGATGGGCGACTTCCTGGGCGCGAAGTTCCTGGTCGCCTTCACCCAGAGCGGCGACACGGTCCGGCGCCTCTCCCGCTACCGCTCACCCATCCCGCTCCTGGCCTTCACCCCGGACCCGGCCACCCGCTCCCAGCTGAACCTGACCTGGGGCGTCGAGACCTTCCTCGGCCCGCACGTGGACTCGACGGACGCGATGGTCGCCCAGGTCGACGAGGAGCTGCTGAAGATCGGCCGCTGCGAGAAGGGCGACGTCGTGGTCATCACGGCCGGCTCCCCGCCGGGCGTCCCCGGCTCGACGAACCTGGTGCGGGTGCACCACATCGGCGAGGACGACAGCCCGAAGTAGGCCGGTCGTCAGTACTTCGGCCCGACGTGGGCGTCCATCAGCGCGACGGACGCCCGTCGGGCGACGGAGATGTTGTATTTCCTGCCCGCGCGCGTGCAGTGCTTCCACTCGATGCCGAGCTTGTCGAGGGTGTCGGTGTAGAGCTGCCGGATGTCGTCCGAGACGTTGGTGAACCAGTACCGCGGATACTCGTACCGCTTGCGCACGCCGCCGACCATCCGGGTTGTCCAGTTCGTGTTGCGGCAGCCGTCGGAGTGGATGAGGCCGCGGACGAAGTCCCACGGATGGGCATCGACGATCTCCTGCTGCCAGGAGGCGAGGACGATGGGGCGCTCGTGCTTCTTGCCCGGTCCGTGCTGGGGGAAGAGGCACCAAAGGTGTCTCGAGGACATCTTTACCTCGTGGCATCCCTTTCTGGGGACCCTGCACACAGAGTTCTCGGGAAATACTGCACGCATGGCGTTCTCGCACATGCTCATGAGGCCGGGCCACGAATCTGCGCAAGTGACAGACAGGCTGGGCGTGCGCATGGACTTGTTCTGGACTATGTGCCCGTCGCCGAGGTAGAGGCCCAGGAGGTAGGCGTACGCCGACCGGTCCAGCTCCCCTTCGCATCGGGGGCAGAGCGGGCGATGGGCTCCCGGGCACTCGCCGCGTTTGGCGCGGTCCATGTGTTTCCAGTAGCTGATCGTGCCTGCGGGGACGTTCAGCCTCCGTGCCACGTCCGCGTTCTTCGCTCCGCCGCGAAGGAGGGTCAGTGCTTTCTGCCGTAACTCGGGGCCGTGAAAGTTCATGCGAACACCATGTGTGACTGCGCGCTACTGCGTGCAGCAAAAAGCGGATGTTCACGAGAACGTGGACATCCGCTTTGTCTTGCATGTGCCGAGTGCGGGATTCGAACCCGCAAGCCCTTTCGGGCAGATGTGTTTGAGACATCCGTGTATGCCATTCCACCAACCCGGCAAGGTTGCTGCCGGAAAGTGTACCGGGTGACATGTCCGCTCCGCTGCTAGGTAGGCTCATGGAAGCTGTACCTGCCCTTGGAACGAGGAGTCCCCGTGACCGCCCCCGAGTCGCCCCAGCCCGCCGACGACGACAAGTCGCACGTTCCGCCGCTGACGACCCGCGTCGTCATCGCCGAGGACGAGGCGCTCATCCGTCTCGACCTCAAAGAGATGCTGGAGGAAGAGGGCTACGCGGTCGTCGGCGAGGCCGGGGACGGGCAGCGGGCCGTCGAGCTGGCTCGGGAGCACCGGCCGGATCTGGTGATCCTCGATGTGAAGATGCCGGTTCTCGACGGGATCTCCGCCGCGGAGAAGATCGCCGAGGAGTCCATCGCGCCGGTCCTGATGCTCACCGCGTTCTCGCAGCGCGACCTCGTCGAGCGGGCCCGGGACGCCGGGGCGATGGCGTATCTGGTGAAGCCGTTCAGCAAGAGCGACGTGGTGCCGGCCATCGAGATGGCGGTGTCGCGGTTCGCGGAGCTGAAGGCGCTGGAGAGCGAGGTAGCGGACCTCGCGCAGCGGCTGGAGACGCGGAAGCTGGTGGACCGGGCGAAGAGCATTCTGCAGACGGATTACGGGCTCTCCGAGCCGGCCGCGTTCCGGTGGATCCAGAAGACGTCGATGGACCGGCGGCTGTCGATGCAGCAGTTGGCCGAGGCATTGATCGAGGATGCCGAGGAGAAGAAGAAGGCGGCCGAGTAGGCCGTACGCGAGCGAGTACGAAGAAGGCCCGCGTCCCGGATTTCCGGGGCGCGGGCCTTTTCCGTATGTGTCAGTCCTCGCCGAGGTAGGCCTTGCGGACGGACTCGTCGTGGAGGAGGTCCGCGCCGGTGCCGGAGAGGACGATCTTGCCGACCTCCATGACGTGGCCGTGGTCCGCGAGGGAGAGGGCCGCCTGGGCGTTCTGCTCGACGAGCAGGATGGTGGTGCCCTGGGCCTTGAGTTCGACGATGGTCTCCATGATCTTCTGCATCATGATCGGGGAGAGGCCCATGGAGGGTTCGTCGAGCATCAGGAGCTTGGGCTGGCACATGAGGGCCCTGCCCATGGCGAGCATCTGCTGTTCGCCGCCCGAGAGGGTTCCGGCCGCCTGCTTCCGGCGTTCCCCGAGGATGGGGAAGAGGTCGTAGGCGCGCTGGATGTCCTTCTCGATGCCTGCCTTGTCGTTGCGGAGGTAGGCGCCGAGCTGGAGGTTCTCGGTGATGGTGAGCCGGGGGAAGATGTGACGTCCCTCGGGGGAGTGGGCGAGGCCCAGGGAGACGACCTTGTGCGCGGGTACGTCGTTGAGCGGTTTGCCGTCGAAGACGATGCGGCCGCCGGCCGGTTTGAGCAGGCCGGAGAGGGTGCGCAGGGTGGTGGTCTTGCCGGCGCCGTTGGTGCCGATGAGGGTGACGACCTGGCCGGCTTCGACGGTGAAGGAGATGCCCTTGACGGCTTCGATCTTGCCGTAGGCGACGCGGAGGTCCTCGACCTCCAGAAGTGCGGTCATCGGGTGTCCTCCTCCTCGGTGCTGGTGCTGGTGGTGGCTGTTTTCGCGGCGTCGGCGTCGGCCCCGGCGCTGGCTGCGGCGTCGGCTTCGGCGGCTTCGACCTCGGCGGCTTCTTCGGCGCCGGGGGCGCCTTCGAAGGGGGTGCCGAGGTAGGCGGCGACGACGCGTTCGTCGCTCTGGACCTCGGTCGGAGAGCCTTCGACGAGCTTTTCGCCCTGGACGAGGCAGGCGACGCGGTCGCAGAGGTTGAAGATGAACCGCATGTCGTGCTCGATGACGAGGACGGCGATGCCCTGGTCGCGGATGGCGAAGATGAGCTCTTCGGTGACGCGGGTTTCCTGCGGGTTCATGCCTGCGGTGGGCTCGTCGAGGAGGAGGAGTCCGGGGTCGCTGGCGAGGGCGCGGGCGATTTCCAGCTTGCGCTGGTCTCCGTAGGGGAGGTTGCGCGCGAGGTGGTCGGCCTTGTCGGCGAGGCCGATGAACTCCAGGAGTTCCATGGCGCGTTCGCGGCTGGCGTTCTCGGCCTTGGTGAAGCCGGGGAGGCGCAGGAGGGCGGACCAGAGGCCTTCCTTGGTCCTGGTGTGGCGTCCGACGAGGACGTTCTCCAGGACGGTCATGTTGGCGAAGAGCCGGATGTTCTGGAAGGTGCGGGCGATGCCTGCCTGGGTGACGAGGTGGGGCTTGGGCGGCAGGACGGTGCCCTTGTAGCTGACCTTGCCCTCGGTGGGGACGTAGAGGCCGGTGAGGCAGTTGAAGAAGGTGGTCTTGCCGGCACCGTTGGGGCCGATGAGGCCGACGATCTCGCCCGCGTTGACGGTGAGGTCGACGTTGCGTACGGCGGTGAGGCCGCCGAAGCGCATGGTGACGCCGTTGGCGTCGAGGACGGTGGTGGCGGTCTTCGTGGTGGTCATGGTGGTCACGCCCCCGCCTTGGCGATGCCGGCGGCGGTCTCTTCGGACTGTCGCGGTTCGGGTACGTCGGGCTGGTCGTTCTCGTGGAACTCGAGCTGCTTCCGGCGGTCGGCGACCAGTCCTTCGGGGCGCAGGCGCATCAGGAGGATGAGTGCGATGCCGAAGAGGAAGAGCTGGTAGTCCTGCATGAACTGGAGCTTCGCCGGGATGAGGTAGAGCAGTGCGGCGCCGACCAGGGGTCCGCTGAGGGTTCCCATGCCGCCGAGGATGACGGCGGCGAGGAGGAAGGCGGAGTTGGGGGGTACGGAGCCGGCGAACTGGTACTGCTCGGGCGTCACGGTGTAGTTGACGTGGGCCTGGACGGTTCCGGCGAGTCCGGCGAGGGTGGCGCCGAGGGCGAAGGCGAGCAGCTTGAGCCGGAAGGCGTTGATGCCCATGGCGGTGGCTGCGGTTTCGTCTTCGCGGATGGCGACCCAGGCGCGGCCGATGCGGGATTCTCCGGAGCGGCGGAAGACGAGCACGACGACGGCGGTGAAGACGAGCATCAGCAGGTAGTAGTTGGCGGACCTGCCGAGGTCGAAGCCGAGGATGTTGTGCTTGAGGCCGAAGTCGAATCCGAAGAAGTTGAGGTCGGGGATGCTGGGGATGCCCTGGGAGCCGTTGGTGAGGTCGGGTCCGCTGTTGCCGTTGAGGTTGTTCACGGTGAGGCGGAAGATTTCACCGAAGCCGAGGGTGACGATGGCGAGGTAGTCGCCGCGTAGCCGCAGGGTGGGTGCGCCGATGAGTACGCCGAAGACGAGTGATGCTCCGGCGCCGGTGAGTACGGCGGCCCAGAAGGGGAATTCGACGCCGATGGCCGACATGGTGGAGCCGGAGACCAGGGCGGCGGCGTAGGCGCCGACGCCGAGGAAGGCGACGTATCCGAGGTCGAGGAGGCCGGCGAGGCCGACGACGACGTTGAGGCCGAGTGCGACGGTGCCGAAGATGAGGATGTTGGCGCCGATGAGCGCGTATTCCTCTTTCTGCTGGGTGAAGGGGAAGCAGACGGCTGCGACGAGGGCGGCGGCGAGTGTGATGTTGCGGTGCTTCGTGGTCAGCGCGGTGAGGCGGGAGACGAGCCCGGCCCGGTGGAGTGCGGTGAAGGCGAAGCCGACGGTGATGAGGAAGCCGATGAAGAGTTCGGTGTAGTCGGTGTCGATGCCGTAGGCGAAGAGGTAGAGACCGATGCCGAACGCGGCGACGATGATGAGGATTTCGGCCCAGGAGGGGAGGTCTTTGGGGCGGGGGGCCTGGGGTGCGCCGAGGCTGTTGCGGAAGCGTTGCCAGGCGGTGGCCCCGGCCCCGTCGAGCGGCTGGTCGCCGGGGAGGCCGAGTGCGGTGACGGCGGCGATGAGTGCGCCGATGCCGCTGACCCAGGCGCCGGGTTCGAAGTTGACGACACCGCCGAGGTCGTAGGCGATTGCGCCCATGGTGTAGCCGGTGGTGCCGAGGGTGCCGAGGGCGAGGAGGCGGACGGGGCTGTTGGTGCCGCCGGGGGTGAGCCAGCGCAGGCCTCGGATGCCGTACCCGGACAGTGCGAGGAGCAGGGTGAGTGCGGCGCTGATGAGGGTGAGGACCTGGAGGCCGCCGGGGTAGCCGGTGACGGTGAGGTCGCCGGGGAATTCGTCGGTCCAGGTCCAGGCGAGGAAGGTGCCGGCCAGTGCGACGACGGAGCCGACGACGGTGCCGATGCGGGCCGCGGCGGCGGGGATCGGCAGGAAGGCGGGGCCGGGGGCGGTGGTGTGGTTGGTGGTCATCCGTATCACGCCCGATCCGCGACGCGTTCGCCGAGCAGGCCCTGGGGGCGGAGCAGCAGGACGATGATGAGGAGGACGAAGGCCCATACGTCCTTCCAGGCGCCGCCGCCGAAGAGGTCCATGCCGGGGACGTTGCTCATGTAGCCGGTGGCGAGGGATTCGGCGATGCCGAGTACGACGCCGCCGAGCATGGCTCCGTAGATGTTGCCGATGCCGCCGAGTACGGCTGCGGTGAAGGCCTTGAGGCCCATGATGAAGCCCATTTTGAAGCCGATCTGGCCGTTCTTGAGCCCGTAGGCGACGGCGGCGACGGCGGCGAACGCGGCACCGATGGCGAAGGCCATGACGATGATGCGGTCGGTGTTGATGCCCATGAGCTTGGCGGTGTCGGGGTCCTGGCTGGTGGCCTGCATGCCTCGGCCGGAGCGGGTCTTGGAGACGAAGAGCCCGAGGGCGAGCATGCAGATGGGTGCCGTGATGAGGACGAAGAGGTCACCGCGCTGGATGTGGGCGCCGAAGATGTCGATCGCTTCGCCCTTGAACTGGGGGAAGGAACGGTCCTTCTTGGCGTCGGGGTACCACTTCCAGATGGCCTGCTGGAGTGCGAGGGAGAGTCCGATCGCGGTGATGAGCGGGGCCAGTCGTGGGGCGGTGCGCAGGGGCCGGTAGGCGAAGCGTTCGGCGGCTGCGCTGACGGCGACGGAGCATATGACGCCGCCGATGATCATGAGGGGGATGATCGCGAGGAGGGAGACACCGGCCGGCATCCAGAGGTACACGGTGAGAGCTCCGAAGCCTCCGATCATGAAGATCTCGCCGTGGGCGAAGTTGATGAGCTGGATGATTCCGTAGACCATCGTGTAGCCGATCGCGATGAGACCGTACATCGCGCCGAGGATGAGTCCATTGGCCAGCTGTTGCGGCAGTTCGTTCACCGCAGGGCCTCCGTGGAGTGGTTCGGATATGGCACCGCGCGGGGGCGCTGGTAGCGCTCCCGCGCGGTCTGGTGTGGGTCAGGCGTGGCCCGGGGAGCTTGTTACGGCTTGTAGGCCTCGCTGAGCTTGGAGGTCCACTTGCCGCCGTCGACCTGGTAGGCGGTCATCATGGTGTTGGTGGTGTCGCCGTACTCGTCGAAGGAGACGGGGCCGGTGACGCCGTCGAACTTGACCTTGGCCATGGCCGCCAGGACCTTGGTGCGGGCGTCGTCGCCGGTGGGGAGCTTGCCGCCGTTGTCGGCGACGGCGATCTTGACGGCTTCGATGATCGACCAGGTGGCGTCGTAGGTGCCGCCGCCGTAGGCCTCGTAGGCGTCCTTGTATCCGGCGGTCTTGTAGTCCGCGATGAACTTCTTGGCGGAGTCGAGCTCCTCGACGGGCTTGCCGACGGAGGTGGCGATGTCGCCCTGGGCCTTCTTGTTGAGCTTGATGAAGTCGGCGCTGTACATGCCGTCGCCGCCCATGAGGGGGATCTGGACGCTGTCCTTGAGCTGCTGGCTCAGGGGCGCGCCGGCGGGGTACTCGCCGCCGTAGTAGACGGCCTTGGCGCCGGACTTCTTGACCTTGGTGACGACGGCGTTGAAGTCGCGGTCGTCGGGGTTCACGTGGTCGGAGCCGGCGATCTTGCCGCCGAGGGCGGTGAAGGTGTTCTTGAAGGAGGCGGCGAGACCGGCGCCGTAGGGCTTCTGGTCGTCGATGAGGTAGACCTGCTTGATCTTCGCGTTGTTGTAGAGGTACTTCGCGGCGAAGGCGCCCTGGATCTGGTCCGTGGTGGCGGTGCGGAAGTAGGTCTTGTAGGGGCGCTTCTTGTCGCCGGTCTTCCAGTTCTCGCCCTGGGTGAGCTCCGTGCCGGTGTTGGCGGGGGAGACCTGGGTGAGGTTGGCGTCGTTGAGCGGCTTCTGCATCGACTGGGAGACGCCGGAGTTCAGCGGGCCGACGACGCCGACGACGGTCTCGTCGTCGATGAACTTCTGGGCGTTCTGCTGGCCCACGGAGGGCTGCGCCTGGTCGTCGAGCGGCTTGACCTCGAACTTGATGCCCGGGACGGTGTTTTCCTTGTTGGCCGTCTTGGCGGCGAGGTCGGCGGAGTTCTTGATGCCGAGGCCGAGGGCGGACAGGTCACCGGTGATCGGTGCGTCGACGCCGATGACGACGGTCTGGGTGCCGCCGCCGTCGCTGCTCTTCTTGCTGTCGTCGCGCGACCCGCAGGCGGTGAGGGTGAGTGCTCCGGTCGTGAGCACGGTGGTGAGTATGAGCAAAGAACGGTGTCGCACGAAAGGTCCTTTCCCTGGCGCGGCCTCCTCTGCTTGAGGTGCCGTGACGTTCGCCGGGCCGTACTGGGTGGTAGAGGGGTGTGTTGCTGACGTGCCCGGCGGCGCGGTGACTGGCGGTGACTCTAGGCGCAGGTGTGGGGGTCCGGGATGGGTCCGCCGCAGGATGTGACTGTCTTGTTATGCCGTTGAGGAAGGCTTGAGGTGGCTGTGCGGACATGTACGGCTTTTTACCGGACGGTGAAGTGACCGCATGCTGAGAACGCGCAGCTCTGCTAAGGGGCTTGAGCCGATCATGCTGCTGTCGCGCGAGGTGGGGCGGGGTGTGGTGCGCGAGGGCATGGCGAGGTGCCCGGCGGCTGTGCGGCCGGGTGGGTGGGGTCGCGTCGGGGTGTCCGTGGACCGGGCGGTGATTACGCACTGTCACATCGGCGGTGATGTGGTCGACGCGGTGTGGTGTATGTGGGGTGCCGAGTGGGCCACACAACGCGGGTGCGGGTCAAGGGTGTTGGCGCATTCGGTCGCCAACTGTGGTCGGTGCGGCGGTGGTTGTGGGCGGGTATGGCACTGCCCGGCCGGATTGTGTTCCGGCCGGGCAGTGGTGTGGTGGTGTGCTGTGCGGTGTGTTCCGGCCCGTCAGGCGGCTTCGGGGCGGGGGGCGTCGCGGAGCAGGCAGGTCAGGCGTGCGGTGCAGACCCGCTTGTCCTGTTCGTCGGTGATGACGATCTCGTAGGTGGCGGTGGAGCGGCCGCGGTGTACGGGGGTGGCGACGCCGGTGACGAGTCCGCTGCGCACGCCGCGGTGGTGGGTGCAGTTCAGGTCGACGCCGACGGCGAGCTTGCCGGCGCCGCCGTGGAGCATGGAGCCGACGGAGCCGAGGGTCTCGGCGAGTACGGCGGAGGCGCCGCCGTGCAGCAGTCCGTAGGGCTGGGTGTTGCCCTCGACGGGCATGGTGCCCACGACGCGGTCCGCGGAGGCTTCGACGATGGTGACGCCCATGCGTTCGCCGAGGTGGCCGGCGGAGAAGAGCGCGGGCAGGTCGACGCCGAGGGCGGCGTACTCGTCGATGATCTCCTGGGGGAACTTGGGTGCGGTGTGCTCGCCCATGGGTCCGGCTCCGATCGTCTGCGATGGTTCAGTGCTTCATTGCTGTGTGCACCGTTCTTATCAGACGACTGAGCGGACGCTTAGGGACTGTGTGGTCGGTCACTCGGTCCGGTCACGCGGTGGTGTTCTCGAAGCGGACGACGACGGACTTGCTGGCCGGGGTGTTGCTGGTGTCGGCGGTGGAGCCGAGGGGGACCAGCACGTTGGTCTCGGGGTAGTAGGCGGCGGCGCAGCCCCGGGCGGTGGGGTAGTGCACGACGCGGAAGCCGGGGGCCCGGCGCTCCACGCCGTCCTTCCACTCGCTGACGAGGTCGGTGTACGCGCCGTCGGCCAGGCCGAGGGTGTGGGCGTCGTCGGGGTTGACCAGGACGACGCGGCGGCCGCCCTTGATGCCGCGGTAGCGGTCGTCGAGGCCGTAGATGGTGGTGTTGTACTGGTCGTGGGAGCGCAGGGTCTGCAACAGCAGTCTGCCTTCGGGGAGTTCGGGGTACTCGACGGGGGCGGCGGTGAAGTTGGCCTTGCCGGTCGTGGTGGGGAAGCGGCGTTCGTCGCGGGGGGCGTGCGGGAGGGTGAAGCCGCCGGGGCGTGCGACGCGGGCGTTGAAGTCCTCGAAGCCGGGGACGACGCGGGAGATGCGGTCGCGGATCGTCGCGTAGTCCTTCTCGAACTCTTCCCAGGGGGTGCGTGATCCGGGGCCGAGGACGGCGCGTGCGAGGCGGGCGATGATGGCGGGTTCGGAGAGCAGGCGGGGGCCGGCGGGGGTGAGGTTGCCGCGTGAGGCGTGGACCATGCTCATGGAGTCCTCGACGGTGACGAACTGCTTGCCGCTCGCCTGGACGTCCTTGTCGGTACGGCCCAGTGTCGGCAGGATCAGTGCGCGGGTGCCGGTGACGGCGTGCGAGCGGTTGAGTTTGGTGGAGACGTGGACGGTGAGGCGGGCGCGGCGCATCGCGGCCTCGGTGACGTCGGTGTCGGGGGTGGCGGCGACGAAGTTGCCGCCCATGGCGAAGAAGACCTTGGCGTCGCCGTCGCGCAGGGCCTGGATGGAGCGGACGACGTCGTAGCCGTGGTGGCGCGGTGAGGTGATCCCGAATTCCGCGTCGAGGGCGTCGAGGAAGGCGGGGGCGGGGCGCTCGAAGATGCCCATGGTGCGGTCGCCCTGCACGTTGGAGTGGCCGCGGACCGGGCAGACCCCGGCGCCGGGTCGGCCGATGTTGCCCCTCAGGAGCAGGAAGTTGACGACCTCGCGGATGGTCGGCACGGAGTGCTTGTGCTGGGTGAGGCCCATGGCCCAGCAGACGATGGTGCGTTTCGAGGCGAGGACCATGGCCAGGGCCTCTTCGATGGTGCCGCGGTCGAGGCCGGTGGCGGTGAGGGTCTCTTCCCAGTCGGCCTCGCGGGCGGCGGCGGCGAACTCCTCGTAACCGTGGGTGTGCTCTTGTACGAAGGTTTCGTCGACGGCGCCGGCGGTCTCCAGGATCATTTTGTTGAGGAGCCGGAACAGGGCCTGGTCGCCGCCGATGCGGATCTGGAGGAAGAGGTCGTTGAGCGCGGCGCCCTTGATCATGCCGAGCGGGGTCTGCGGGTTCTTGAACCGCTCCAGGCCGGCTTCGGGGAGCGGGTTCACCGAGATGATCTTCGCTCCGGCCGATTTGGCCTTCTCCAGGGCGGAGAGCATCCGGGGGTGGTTCGTGCCGGGGTTCTGCCCGGCGACGATGATCAGGTCCGCCTGGTGGAGGTCCTCCAGGGAGACGCTGCCCTTGCCGATGCCGATGGTCTCCGTCAGTGCGGAGCCGGAGGACTCGTGGCACATGTTGGAGCAGTCGGGGAGGTTGTTGGTGCCGAATTCGCGGGCGAACAGCTGGAGCAGGAACGCGGCCTCGTTGCTGGTGCGGCCCGAGGTGTAGAAGAGGGCCTCGTCGGGGGAGCCGAGTGCGCGCAGCTCCTCGGCGATGATGTCGAAGGCGCGCTCCCAGGTCACCGCCTCGTACCGGTCGGCGCCCTCGGGGAGGTACATCGGCTGGGTGATCCGGCCCTGCTGGCCCAGCCAGTACCCGCTGCGGGTGGCGAGGTCGGCGACGGGGTGCGCGGCGAAGAAGTCGGGGGTGACCCGGCGCAGTGTCGCTTCCTCGGCGACGGCCTTGGCGCCGTTCTCGCAGAATTCGGCCGTGTGCCGCTCGTCGCCTTCGGGCCAGGCGCAGCCGGGGCAGTCGAAGCCGTTCTTCTGGTTGACCTTGAGGAGGGTCTGCGCGGTGCGCCGCACGCCCATCTGCTGCTGTGCGACGAGCAGGCTGTGGGCGACGGCGGGCAGCCCGGCGGCGGCGTGCTGGGCCGGCCCGACCCGCGGCGCGTCCTGGACCGGGTCTCCTGTGGGCGGCTTGGTGGCCATTGCGTGCTCCCCTTTGAGCTGCCGGTGTTCCTTTGCCGATCCTGTCACGCGGCACTGACACGTGGCACCGACGGGGAGAGGGCGTGCCGGGTCGGTCGGGAATGTCAGTGGTCCGTGGCAGGATCGGGGGCGTGGCTGAGACGGCATCGAAGAAGACGGCAGACAACCGACCGCGCCTGCTCCTGATGGACGGGCACTCCCTGGCGTACCGGGCGTTCTTTGCGCTGCCTGCGGAGAATTTCACGACAGGGTCGGGGCAGCCGACGAACGCGGTGTACGGCTTCGCGTCGATGCTCGCGAACACACTGCGTGACGAGGCGCCGACGCATTTCGCGGTGGCGTTCGACGTCTCCCGCAAGACCTGGCGCTCGCAGGAGTTCCCGGAGTACAAGGCGAACCGCTCGAAGACCCCGGACGAGTTCAGGGGGCAGGTCGAGCTGATCGGCGAGCTGCTGGACGCGATGCACGCGGACCGTTTCGCGGTCGACGGCTTCGAGGCGGACGATGTCATCGCCACGCTGGCCACGCAGGCCGAGGCGGCCGGCTTCGAGGTGCTGATCGTCACCGGTGACCGGGATTCGTTCCAGCTGATCACGGACAACATCACGGTGCTGTACCCGACGAAGGGCGTCTCGGAGCTGACGCGTTTCACCCCGGCGAAGGTCGAGGAGAAGTACGGGCTCACGCCGCAGCAGTATCCGGACTGCGCGGCGCTGCGCGGTGACCCGTCGGACAACCTGCCGGGCATCCCCGGTGTGGGTGAGAAGACCGCCGCGAAGTGGATCAACCAGTTCGGTTCGTTCGCCGAGCTGGTCGAGCGGGCCGAGGAGGTCAAGGGCAAGGCCGGGCAGAATTTCCGGGACCACCTGGACGCGGTGCGGCTGAACCGCAGGCTGACCGAGATGGTCCGTGACGTGGAGCTGCCGAAGACCCCGCAGGACCTGGAGCGTGCCCCGTACGACCGCACGGCGGTCACGGGTGTGCTGGACGTGCTGGAGATCCGCAATCCGAGCCTGCGTGAGCGGCTGCTGGCCGTCGACCCGGGCGCGGCCGAGGACGAGGCGCCGGCGCCCGCCGCGGGTGTCGAGCTGGACGGTGCGGTGCTGGGTGCCGGCGAGCTCGTGCCGTGGCTCGCCGAGCACGGCGGGCAGCCGCTCGGTGTGGCCACGGTCGACACCTGGGCGGTGGGCAGTGGCGCGGTCACCGAGGTCGCGCTGGCGGCGGCGGACGGGGCGGCGGCCTGGTTCGACCCGGCCGCGCTCGACGAGGCCGACGAGCAGGCGTTCGCCGCGTGGATCGGCGACGCGGACCGGCCCAAGGTCATGCACAACGCGAAGAGCGCGATGCGGGTCTTCCCGGAGCACGGCTGGCAGGTCGAAGGTGTCACGATGGACACCGCGCTGGCCGCCTATCTGGTCAAGCCCGGCCGTCGTTCCTTCGCGCTGGACGCGCTGGCGGTGGAGTACCTGGGCCGTGAGCTGGCTCCCGCCGCGGCGTCCGACGGGCAGCTGGCCTTCGGCGCGGACGACCAGGCCGAGGCCGAGTCCCTGATGGCGCAGGCCCGCGCGGTCCTTGACCTGGGCGACGCGTTCACCGCACGGCTCGCGGAGGTCGGCGCGGCCGGGCTGCTGCACGACATGGAGCTGCCGACGTCCGCGCTGCTGGCCCGTCTGGAGCGGCACGGCATCGCCGCCGACCGGGCCCATCTGGAAGGTATGGAGCAGCAGTTCGCCGGTGCGGTGCAGCAGGCGGTGAAGGAGGCGCACGCCGCGGTCGGCCGTGAGTTCAACCTCGGCTCGCCCAAGCAGCTCCAGGAGGTCCTCTTCGGTGAGCTGGGCCTGCCGAAGACGAAGAAGACGAAGACCGGGTACACCACGGACGCCGACGCGCTGGCCTGGCTCGCCGCGCAGACCGAGCACGAGCTGCCGGTGATCATGCTGCGCCACCGTGAGCAGGCCAAGCTGCGGGTCACGGTCGAGGGCCTGATCAAGACGATCGCGGCGGACGGCCGTATCCACACCACGTTCAACCAGACGGTGGCGGCGACGGGCCGGCTCTCCTCCACCGACCCCAACCTGCAGAACATCCCGGTCCGTACGGACGAGGGCCGGGCCATCCGCCGGGGCTTCGTCGTCGGCGAGGGCTTCGAGACGCTGATGACGGCCGACTACAGCCAGATCGAACTGCGGGTGATGGCCCACCTCTCCGAGGACGCCGGCCTGATCGAGGCGTTCACCTCCGGCGAGGACCTGCACACCACGGTCGCCTCGCAGGTCTTCGGCGTCGACAAGTCGGCGGTCGACCCGGAGATGCGCCGCAAGATCAAGGCCATGAGCTACGGACTCGCGTACGGGCTCTCCGCGTTCGGCCTCTCCCAGCAGCTGAACATCGAGGCCGGCGAGGCACGCGGCCTGATGGACACCTACTTCGAGCGGTTCGGCGGGGTGCGTGACTATCTGCACCGGGTGGTGGAGGAGGCCAGGGCCACGGGATACACGGAGACGGTCTTCGGCCGCCGCCGTTACCTCCCCGACCTCAACAGCGACAACCGCCAGCGCCGCGAGATGGCCGAGCGGATGGCGCTCAACGCACCGATCCAGGGCACGGCCGCGGACATCGTCAAGGTCGCCATGCTCCAGGTCGACCGGGCGCTGACCGAGGCGAAGCTGAAGTCCCGGATGCTGCTCCAGGTCCATGACGAAATCGTGCTGGAGATCGCCGAGGGCGAGCGGGCGCGGGTGGAGGAGATCCTGCGCCACGAGATGTCCACGGCCGTGCAGTTGCGCGCCCCGCTGGATGTCTCGGTGGGCGTCGGTACGGACTGGGAGTCCGCGGCGCACTGACCCCGCGAGGGCGCCGGACGGGCGGGGCACGCCGCCCCGGCCCGTCCCGGTGTCCGGGTCAGGCGCGTCCGGCGACCGCGGGTTCGGCAGGGCGCGGTCGCCGCATCCGCAGCCGCATCCAGGCCCCGTACAGCACCAGACCCACCGCCAGCCCCGCCCCGGCGCCGAAGCAGGCGGTCGGGATGATGTCCAGCGGGGTGTCGATGTGCCCGAAGTACGCGTACCAGCGCGCGCACCGGTGGACGACGCCGAGCAGCAGGCAGACGCCCAGCAGCACTCCCGCCGCCCACCGGCCCCGCCGGTCCAGCACCGGCACCGACGGCGGGGCCGGGCGGGCCCCGGTCCCGCGCAGCCCCGACGCCGTGAACCAGGTGAGCACTGCCAGGGCCACCGCCGAACTGCCGTACTGCACCAGCTGGAACACCGGGAATCCGCCGACGCTCCCGTCGAGCACCGGCACCAGGCGCACACCCCACCGGTCGTGATGGGTGAAGGCGTCCCAGACGACATGGGTGGCGGCCCCGGCCATCGCCGACACCACGAACCCCACGGCCGCCCGGACATCCCGGGCCGCGGGCCGCCCCCGTACGAACGCGTGGACGCGCCCCTGCCAGCTGCCCGGCAGCAGCGCCACCAGCGGTTCGCGCAGCAGCAGCCACAACGCCACCACGGCCGCGGTGATCAGCACGTCGACGGTGAACACGCCCCACACCGAGTGGGTGACCTGCCCGAACTCCATGGCGCCGGGGATCGCGGTGTCGGCGTAGTACGTCATGTCGGGGGCGAACGAACCCGCGACGAGGGCCGAGGCGAACAGCGGCCCACGCGCCGTCCCGTCCCGCCGCATCCCGGGCAGCACGGCGGCGGCATGACTCAGTGTGAACGGCATGGCGGCAAGTATGCGCGAGCGGCCGAGGCCTGCCGTGTCCCGCCCGTACGCCGCCGTGCAACTTGCTGTCGGGAACGTGAAAAACAGGTAAGAACCGGTCAGTGCACAGTGTCCCGGTGGCACAAGTTGCCGTAGGGTCGCCTGAGTCCTGTCGCTGGGGAGCGGGGACTTTCTCGAAGGGGAGGGGCCTGAGGTATGGCAGCGCAATTCGGTCGCCGGCTTCGCAAGGGGGCGACCACCACCGCTGTGGCCGCCGTTGCCGTGGCGGCGCTCTCCGCCTCGGGGGCCCCGGGCGCCACGCTGGTCACCGGGAGCGACGACCCGCAGGCCACCGGGTCGACACCTCCGCCCGACGACAGCGCGGCCACCGGCAACTCGCCGTACTACACGGACCTGCCCCCGCTGAACACCCCCAACAAGCCGGGCACGTCCACGAATCTGCCCGTCACCGGCAGCGCCGAATCCGGCATCCCGGCCTCGATCCTGGCCGCGTACAAGAAGGCCGAGCAGACCGTCGCCGGCAGCGACGCCGCCTGCCGGCTGCCCTGGCAGCTGCTCGCCGCGATCGGCAAGGTCGAGTCCGGCCAGGCCCGCGGCGGCCGGGTCGACGCGAACGGCACCACGTTCTCGCCGATCCTCGGCCCGGTCCTCGACGGCCGGGGCTTCGCCATGATCAAGGACACCGACAACGGGGCGTACGACGGGGACTCGACCCACGACCGCGCCGTCGGCCCGATGCAGTTCATCCCGTCCACCTGGGCGACCTGGGGCCAGGACGGCAACGGCGACGGCCGCAAGGACCCCAACAACATCTACGACGCGGCGCTCGCCGCCGGACGCTACCTCTGCGCCGGCTCCCGCGATCTGTCCCTCGCCGCGGACCTCGACCGGGCGGTCCTGAGCTACAACCACTCGGACGCCTATCTGCGTACCGTCCGCTCGTGGTTCGACTACTACAAGCGCGGCACCCACGAGATCCCCGACGGAACCGGCGCCGTCCCGCCCGGCCTCGGCAGCGGTACGGACCGCGACCCCGGCAGCCCGAGCCCGTCGCCCTCGCCGCCCGGATCCGGCAAGCCGTCGCCCGGCCCCTCGAAGCCGGGCGACGGCGGGTCGACCAAGCCGACCCCGGAGCCGACGCCTCCCACCAAGCCGTCCGAGACCCTCGCGGGCGTGGAGAACGCCGGTACGGGCACACTTGCGGCCACCGCGGGCGACGCCTTCGCCGAGCGGATCAAGGTGCGGGCCAAGAACAAGCTCGGCGGCCCGCTCGCCAAGGTGTCCGTGACCTTCACCGTCGCCGGTGACACCGACGCCGCCTTCGACGGCGGGAAGAAGGCGGTCACCCTCCGGACCGGCGCCGACGGAACGGTCACCGCCCCGGTGCTGAAGGCGGGCGAGAAGGCCGGGAAGTTCACGGTGCGGGCCACCGCCACCGGCCGCTCGCTGCCCCCCGTCACCTACGACGCGACCGTCACCGCCCGCCAGGCCGACGCGATCGCCAGGACCGACGACAAGGCGCTGACCGCGGCGCCAGGCGCCGAGTTCGCCGACACCGTCGAGGTCAAGGCCACCTACAAGGGCGAGATCGCGTCCGGGGTCGCCGTCACCGCCACCATGATCACCGACGCCGAGAAGCCGGCCGAGAACGACAAGGGCCCCTACTTCAAGGACGCCGACGGCAAGACGGTCCGTACCCTCACGGGGCTGAAGACCGGCGCCGACGGCACTCTGAAGCTGCCCAAGATCTACGCCGACGGCACCGCGGGCACCTACAAGCTGCGCCTCACCACAGAGGGCGGCGCCACGGTCGTCGTCGAGCTGAAGGTCGAGGCGTCCGAGCCCTCGGCGACACCCGATCCCTCCGGGACGCCCGACGCCTCCGAGACGCCCGAGCCGTCCGGGACGCCCGCCGCCTGACCTCGTTCCTCCGCACGCCGCAGCAGCCCCTCCGCCACCACCCGGCAGAGGGGCTGTTCTACGTGTTCTCATCTCGCGCCCGCGTTGCTACGGTGCCCCAACCCTGACGACCCATCAGATCCATGCTCTCCGGGAGGACCGGCATGCGTGCTCTCGTCGCCGCCGCCATCGGGCTGGCCGCAGCCCTCGCGCTCGTCTTCACCATCACGGCGATCGGAGCCCCGCCCGGAGAGACCTCACCCAAACCCCTGCTGACCACCATCCCGGGCCCCAAGAACTAGTGCCCCTCACCGGCACTGACCACCGGAAGCAACCGAAGCCGAGGGAGGGCACCCACATGCGCCGCCGAGCCAGCCTCGTACTCCTGGCATTCGCCGTCTTCTTCGCCGCCATGTCGCCACTGATGCGCTGGTACGCCTTCCCCAGGCTGGCGAAGATCCCGCCCAGCCAGTACCAGGAGACGGTGCTGGAGGCGAAGCCCGCCACCCTCCTCGACTACAACGACAACATGAAGGTGAAGACGGTCCCCAAGGTCACCATCGTGCAGACCCTCAAGGGCAACGTCGAGGAGTCCGAGAAGATCGAGCGCAGTGCCGGACGCGACGTCGTCGTCTGGGACGCCCTCAGCTTCGTGGCCGGCCCGGACGGCAAGATGGTCTCCCAGATCCCCGAGCGCTACATCTTCGACGCCCACAGCCAGGCCCCCGTCCACGCCACCGGCGAATCCGTCGACGGCGACCCGGTCCGGCGCGAGGGCATCGAGTTCAAGTGGCCCTTCCTCACCGAGAAGCGCGACTACGAGTACTTCGACGCCCAGACCCGCACCAGCTCGCCCATCCACTACAAGGGCACCCGCACCTTCCATGGCATGGACGTCTACTACTTCGAGCAGACCATCCCGTGGACCAAGGTCCCGATGCCGAAGAAGATGCCGATCAAGGGCGTCACCACGGAACAGATCGCGAAGACGGGCATGACCCGCTGGTACACCACCAAGCGGATGTTCTGGATCGACCCGGTCACCGGAGCGCCCGTCAACGGCGAGGAGATCCACAAGGAGGAGCTGCGCAACGCCAAGAAGATGGGCATGCCGCAGGACACCATGACCGTGTTCGCCGGGCACGTGAAGATGCGCCCGGACTACGTCGAATCGGTCGTCGACCTGGTCAAGTCCCAGCGCCTGCTGGTCCTGCTCCTCACCTCGTACCTGCCGTGGGGCTTCCTGGTCCTCGGTGCCGGACTGCTCGCCCTCGCCCTGTGGCTGGAGGCCCGCTCCCGCCGCCCGGACCCGACAGCGGACCCCGTGCCTACTCCTGCTCCCGCTTGAGCCGTGCCTTCGTGAACCGGGTCGCCTCCACCGTGGTGGGGTCCTCCGGCCACGGGTGCTTCGGATAGCGGCCGCGCAGCTCCGCCCGTACGGCCCGGTAGCCGTCCTGCCAGAACGACGCCAGATCGGCGGTGACGGCGGCGGGCCGGCCGGCCGGGGAGAGGAGGTGGACCAGGACCGGCACCCCGGCCACCCGCGGGGTCTCCCGCAGACCGAACAGCTCCTGGAGCTTCACCGCGAGCACCGGCTGTGCCCCGCCGTACTCCACCCTGATACGGGAACCGCTCGGCACCTCGATCCGCTCCGGCGCCAGCTCGTCCAGCCGCACCGCCTCGCCGGTCGCCCACGGCAGCAGCCGCCGCAGCGCCTGCCCCGCGTCGATCCGCGCCAGATCGGAGCGCCGCCGGGCCCGGGACAGCTCGGGCTCCAGCCACTGGTCGGTACGTTCCAGCAGCGCGTCCCGCGACACGTCCGGCCAGGGTTCGCCCAGCTCGCGGTGGAGGAACGCGAGCCGCTCCCGCAACTGCTCGCTCTCCCGTGTCCAGCGCAGCAGTACCGGTCCCTCGCGCCGCAGCCCCTCGACCAGCGCCCCACGCACCAGCTCCGGTGCCGGCTGCTTCAGCGGGCGCACCGACAGCTCGACGGCGCCCAGCCGCTCCACCCGGCGGGCCACCACGTCGCCGCCGGCCCAGTGGACCTCCTCGCCCGCGAACCGCAGATGCCCGGCGGCCACCCGTGCCGTTTCCTCGTCGATGACGGCCGCGAGCCGCACCCGCGCGGACGCCGAGTGCGCGGGCCGGTCGGCGACCGCGACCGCCAGCCACGGCGCGCTGCGCAGCCCCGAACCGTCCCGCAGCTGCGCACCCGTCCCCGAAACCATCAGGAACGCCCCCTCGCCCCGGGCCCGAGCCACCCGCTCCGGGAACGCCAGCGCGGCCACCAGGCCCACGGCCGCGTCGTCCGGCCCGGACCCCCCGCCCGCGTCCGCGACGAACGCGTCCGTGACGAAGGAGGACAGCCGCCGCACCTCCTGCCGCCAGCGCGCCGCGTACCCGTCCCCGCCCCGCCGGGCGGCGCGCAGCGCGGCCGCCAGATCGTCCCCGTACTCCCTCGGCGGTTCCTCGCTCAGCAGCGCCACGACCTCGGCGGCCCGCCGCCCTCCCACCTCGTCGGCGCCGTCCAGCAGCGCCCGTGCCAGCCGGGGATGCAGGCCCAGACGGGACATCCGTACGCCCCGGTCGGTCACCCGGCCCTCCGCGTCCACCGCGCCGACCGCCGTCAGCACCTCGCGCGCCGCGCTCATCGCACCCGCGGGCGGCGGGTCGAGCAGCGCCAGCCCGGAGGCGTCCGGATCGCCCCAGCACGCCGCCTGCAACGCGAACGCCGCCAGGTCCGCGACCTTGATCTCCGGGGACGGGAACCGGGCGAGCCGCCCGTCCTCCGCCTGCGCCCAGCACCGGTACACCGCCCCGGGCGCCTCCCGCCCGGCCCGGCCCGCCCGCTGTCTTCCGGCCGCCTGCGAGGCCCGCACCGTCGTCAGCGCGCTCAGCCCCCGCGCGTGATCGGTACGCGGCTCCCTGGCCAGCCCCGAGTCCACCACCACCCGCACCCCGGGCACCGTGAGGGACGATTCCGCCACCGAGGTCGCCAGCACCACCCGCCGCCCCTCGCCGGACGACCCGGCCAGCACCGCGTCCTGCACCGCCGCCGGAGCCCGCCCGTGCACCTGGAGCACCTCGGCGGCCACCCCGGCCAGCTGCCCCGCGACCCGGCCGATCTCGCCGACGCCCGGCAGGAAGCACAGCACGTCGCCGTCCCGCTCGGCGAGCGCCCGGCGCACCGTCGCGGCCACATGCGTCAGCAGCGCCGGATCGACCCTCATCCCGTGCGGCGGACGCACCGGAGCGGCGGGCGGCGCCCAGACCACCTCCACCGGATGCGAGACCCCCTGCGCCTCGACCACCGGGGCATCGCCCAGCAGCCGTGCCCAGCCCTGCGCGTCCGTCGTCGCGGACGCGGCGACCAGCCGCAGATCGGGCCGGATCGCCTCCCGCACGTCGAGCAGGAACGCGGCGACCGTGTCCGCGTCCAGATGGCGCTCGTGGCACTCGTCGATGATCACCGCGTCGACCCCGGCCAGCTCCTGGTCGCGCTGGAGCCGCTGGAGCAGCACCCCGGTGGTCACCACCTCCACCACCGTGTCGCGCCCCACCACCCGCTCCCCGCGGACCGTGAACCCCACCCGGCCGCCGGCCCGCTCCCCGATGAGCCACGCCATCCGCCGCGCCGCCGCCCGTGCCGCGATCCGCCGCGGCTCCGCGACCACCACCCGGCGCACCGGACCGCCGCCGGCCAGACCGGCCAGGACCAGCGGTACGAGGGTCGTCTTGCCGGTGCCGGGCGGCGCGCACAGCACCGCGACGCCGCGGTCGTCGAGCGCCTGCTCCAGGGCGGGCACAGCGGTGCGTACGGGCAACTGGTCCAGGGCGTCGGTACGGATCACGCCCCCAGTCTCGTACGGCCCGCCCCCGCTCCCGTACCCCGGTGCCGGTACCGGATCAGTCCCGTTCGCAGACGAAGATCGCCGTGCCGGGGATGAGGTTTCCGCGCAGCGGGGACCAGCCGCCCCACTCCTGGTGGTTCCAGGCGGGCCACTCCGGTTCGACGAGGTCGACCAGCCGGAAGCCCCCGGCCACGACGTCCCGCACCCGGTCGCCCAGCGTCCGGTGGTGCTCGACGTACACGGCCTCGCCCCGTTCGTCCTGCTCCACGTAGGGGGTGCGGTCGAAGTAGGAGGCCGCGACCGAGAGGCCCTCGGGCCCCGGCTCGTCCGGGAACGCCCAGCGGAGCGGGTGCGTCACCGAGAAGACCCAGCGGCCCCCGGGGCGCAGCACCCGGCGCACCTCGCGGAAGACCTGCACGGGGTCGGCGACGAAGGGCACCGCGCCGTAGGCGGAGCACGCCAGGTCGAAGGAGCCGTCCCGGAACGGCAGCACTCCGGCGTCCGCCTCCACCAGCCGGACCGCCTGCACATCGCTGCCGCCGATCCGCAGCGCGTGCTGCAACTGCCGGTGCGAGAGGTCCAGCGCCACCGGGCGGGCGCCCTGAGCGGCGAGCCAGCGGGAGCACTGCGCGGCGCCCGCGCCGATCTCCAGGACGTCCAGGCCGTTCAGCGACCCGGCGGGGCCCAGCAGACCGGCCTCCGCCTCGTCGAGCCCCTCCGGCCCCCAGACGAACCGGTCGTCGCCGAGGAAGGTGCCGTGGTCGCTCTGGTACTCGTCGGCGTTCCGGTCCCACCAGCCGCGACTGGCCCGGCTGCTCTCGGCCTGTGACGCGTCGCGGCGCGTCGCCTCGGGTTCGGCCGGGTAGATCTCTTGGCTCATCGTGTCCGTCGTTGTAGTTTGCCTTCACCCCGCCGCACGCGGTACGTACCTGGGGGTACCTGTGAGTACGGCTCCCGTGCCCATGGATTGTCTCCTGCGGCCGATCTGGCCTCGGGGAACACGAGTTGTGCCGGATATGAGCCGTTGCGCCCCCGGTGTGCGCCTTCGCGCATTGACCGTGCCCGGCTGCCCCCGTATGCTACAAGTTGCGCCGCGAGCCTGCGCGCCTCAGACCTAGCAGGCCGCGCTCGCATCTGTTGTATGTCCCCTCGGTTCGCGAGGCGTCTCCCGTCCAGCGGGTTCGGTGCTTCCGGAGCTGTCCGGCTTCTGCAGAGGTGATACGGGCTCCCGGCGTAGCAGTACCTACGACTCACTGTCCGTACCGGAGCCCTTTCCCACATGACGAGCAGCACCGAGACCACCGCCACCACCCCGCAGGTAGCGGTCAACGACATCGGTAACGAGGAAGCCTTCCTCGCCGCGATCGACGAGACGATCAAGTACTTCAACGACGGCGACATCGTCGACGGCGTCATCGTGAAGGTCGACCGGGACGAGGTCCTGCTCGACATCGGTTACAAGACCGAAGGCGTCATCCCTTCCCGCGAGCTTTCGATCAAGCACGACGTCGACCCGAACGAGGTCGTCAAGGTCGGCGACGAGATCGAGGCCCTGGTTCTCCAGAAGGAGGACAAGGAAGGCCGCCTCATCCTGTCCAAGAAGCGCGCTCAGTACGAGCGTGCCTGGGGCACGATCGAGAAGATCAAGGAAGAGGACGGCATCGTCACCGGTACCGTCATCGAGGTCGTCAAGGGTGGTCTCATCCTCGACATCGGCCTCCGTGGCTTCCTGCCGGCCTCCCTCGTCGAGATGCGCCGTGTCCGCGACCTCCAGCCCTACGTGGGCAAGGAGCTCGAGGCCAAGATCATCGAGCTGGACAAGAACCGCAACAACGTGGTCCTGTCCCGCCGTGCCTGGCTGGAGCAGACCCAGTCCGAGGTTCGCCAGACGTTCCTCACGACCCTGCAGAAGGGTCAGGTCCGCTCCGGCGTCGTCTCCTCGATCGTCAACTTCGGTGCGTTCGTGGACCTCGGCGGCGTCGACGGTCTCGTGCACGTCTCCGAGCTGTCCTGGAAGCACATCGACCACCCCTCCGAGGTTGTCGAGGTCGGCCAGGAAGTCACCGTCGAGGTTCTCGACGTCGACATGGACCGCGAGCGCGTCTCCCTGTCGCTCAAGGCGACGCAGGAAGACCCGTGGCAGCAGTTCGCCCGCACGCACCAGATCGGGCAGGTCGTTCCCGGTAAGGTCACCAAGCTCGTTCCGTTCGGTGCGTTCGTGCGCGTCGACGAGGGCATCGAGGGTCTGGTCCACATCTCCGAGCTGGCCGAGCGCCACGTGGAGATCCCGGAGCAGGTCGTCCAGGTCAACGACGAGATCTTCGTCAAGGTCATCGACATCGACCTCGAGCGTCGTCGCATCAGCCTCTCGCTGAAGCAGGCCAACGAGTCCTTCGGTGCCGACCCGGCCTCGGTCGAGTTCGACCCGACCCTGTACGGCATGGCCGCGTCCTACGACGACCAGGGCAACTACATCTACCCCGAGGGCTTCGACCCCGAGACCAACGACTGGCTCGAGGGCTACGAGACCCAGCGCGAGGCGTGGGAGACGCAGTACGCCGAGGCGCAGCAGCGCTTCGAGCAGCACCAGGCCCAGGTCATCAAGTCCCGCGAGGCCGACGAGGCCGCTGCTGCCGAGGGCGCTGCCGCCCCGGCCGGTGGCGCCCCGGCTGCCTCCGGCGGCAGCGGTGGCGGCTCGTACTCCTCGGAGTCCGCGGACAACTCCGGCGCCCTGGCGTCGGACGAGGCCCTGGCTGCCCTGCGCGAGAAGCTGGCGGGCGGCCAGAGCTGACGCTCTGCACCCCCTCCGGTCGATGATCGACCGCAGTAGTTGAAAAGTGAGGCCCGCTCCCCTCGGGGAGCGGGCCTCACTCGTTTCCGCCGGGCGGCGGTTACGGGGTGACGGTGATGTTGGTCAGGCCCTTGCCGCCGGTCACGGTGTTGCTGCTGTGGACGGTGGTCGGGCAGCCCGTGTTGTAGTTGGTGACGTTGATCGCGAGCTGCTTGTCGCCCTCGGCGCCGGTCAGGTCCGAGGTGTTGTCACGGAAGACGGTGCCGCAGCCCCAGCCGCTCTGCTGGGTATGGGTCTCGTAGCCGTTGTTGGTCGTACGGGAGCCCTTGTTGCCCTCGACGAGCACGTCATCGCCCTTCACGTCGACCCAGGAGTCGTCGTAGTTGGCGCCGGTCAGCCCGCTGCCGTCGAAGGTGTTGCCGATGATCCTCGCCCCGGTGGTGCCCTCCTTGATGTCGACGTTCTCGCCGCCGACCCCCGGGCCGATCGTGTTCCGCAGAATCTGCACCCCGTCGCTCCGGTCGGAGAGATCGCCGGCCGTGCCGACGTAGACGCCCTCGCCCATGCCGCGGCCGTCGTGCCCGGTGTCGTAGATCCGCGAGTTCTTGATGACGCCGTTCTTGCTGGACTTGCGGAAGTGGACGCCCTCCATGTCCAGGTCGTGCACGGTCACCGAATCGATGACGACCCCGGTGGCGGTGTCGGCCATGATGCCCTTCTGGCCGCCGGTGACCGTGATGCCCTCGACGGTCCAGTACGAGGCCCCGTTGAGGTGCAGTCCGTAGCCCCCGCCGGCCGTGAGGATCGCCTTGGCCGAGCCCGTGAGGGTGATCCGGGCGGCAGCGGTGCCGGGGACGGTCGCCTTGAAGTTTCCGGTGTACGTGCCGTCGGCGAGCCGGATGGTGTCGCCGGGGGCGGCGGCGGTGAGGGCGGACTTGAGCTGGGCTGCGGTGCTCACGTCGATGACCGTTGCCGCACCCGCCGTGGTGGCGGAGGCGAGGGCGAGGCCGCCGGTGGCGAGCGCGGTGGCCAGCAGGGCCGGGAGGAGAGTGCGGGTGCGCATGGGGGTGCCTTCCCGTCGAAGGAGTCCGAGGTTCTCGTACGTGAATGTGGGGCGAGTCTCTGAACTTTCTGCCCAGTGACGGTAGGGACGGGGTACCGCGGTGTCAATGTCTGGACCAATGCCGGGCGAGGGTGGACCGGCGGACCGGGTGAACGGAGGAACGCCTGTGTGGTGTACGGGAAACTGACGGCCCGTTGCCCGCCCGCGCGGGGACCCGGTGGCCCGGGACCGGTCGTGAACTCGGCTTCCTCGTCCAGGTGTTCATCGACATGAACTTCAACGCCTGTATCTCCAGAGGGAAGGTGGACGCCCGTCACGGGAGTCCGCCTCGGGAGCCGCGCCCGGGTTCTCACGTCGGATCGGGCATGAACCGGCCGGTGAAAGGGCACAGTCCGGGAATGCATGTGCCCTGCCGGACGTTCTTCTCCAGGAACACGAGGAGGAGCGGTAACCGTGCCTGATCCGCAGAGTTTGTACGAATGGGAGCCGAAAGGCCTGGCCGTCGTCGACATGGCGCTCGCGCAGGAGTCGGCCGGCCTGGTCATGCTCTACCACTTCGAGGGATACATCGACGCGGGCGAGACCGGCGAGCAGATCGTGGACGGCCTGCTCGAAACCCTGCCGCACCAGGTCGTGGCCAGATTCGACCACGACCGTCTCGTCGACTACCGCGCACGGCGTCCGCTGCTGACCTTCCGGCGCGACCGCTGGGCCGCCTACGAGACCCCGACGCTCGACGTCAGGGTCGTGCAGGACGCCACCGGAGCGCCCTTCCTGCTTCTTTCCGGGCCCGAGCCCGACGTGGAGTGGGAGCGCTTCGCCGCCGCCGTCGAGCAGATCGTCGAGCGCCTCGGCGTCCGCCTCGCGGTGAATTTCCACGGGATCCCTATGGGTGTTCCGCACACCCGCCCCGTCGGCATCACCCCGCACGGCAACCGCACGGACCTCATGCCCGGCCACCGCAGCCCCTTCGACGAGGCGCAGGTGCCCGGCTCCGCCGAGGCCCTGGTGGAGTACCGGCTGATGGAGGCCGGACACGATGTCCTCGGTGTCGCCGCCCATGTGCCGCACTACGTCGCCCGCTCCGCGTACCCGGACGCGGCGCTCACCGCCCTGGAGGCGATCACCGCCGCGACCGGCCTGGTCCTGCCGAGCGTCGCCCATGCGCTGCGCACGGAGGCGCACCGCACCCAGACCGAGATCGACCGCCAGATCGACCAGGGCGACGAGGAGCTCGTCTCGCTCGTCGAGGGCCTTGAGCACCAGTACGACGCGGTCGCCGGATCCGAGACCCGGGGCAACCTGGTCGCCGAGCCGGTGGACCTGCCGTCCGCCGACGAGATCGGCCTCGAATTCGAGCGGTTCCTCGCGGAGCGCGAGGGGGACGCCTGACCGCCCCGGCCGCCGGTCACCCCTCGTACTAGGCTGCCGGGCATGCTGAAAGTGGGCCTGACCGGTGGGATCGGCGCCGGCAAGAGTGAAGTGTCACGGCTGCTCGTCGGATACGGAGCCGTGCTGATCGACGCGGACCGGATCGCCCGGGAGGTCGTCGAGCCGGGGACACCCGGGCTCGCGGCCGTCGTCGACGCGTTCGGGGCCGGCATCCTCACCGCCGACGGCACCCTGGACCGGCCGAAGCTCGGCTCGATCGTCTTTGGCGACGCGGACCGGCTCGCCACCCTCAACGCGATCGTCCACCCCCTGGTCGGCGCCCGCTCCGCCGAGCTGGAGCGGGCCGCGGGCCCCGACTCGGTCGTCGTCCACGACGTCCCGCTCCTCACCGAGAACGGCCTGGCGCCGCTCTACGACCTGGTCGTCGTCGTGGACGCGAGCCCCGACACCCAGCTCGACCGGCTCGTACGGCTGCGCGGCATGACCGAGCCCGAGGCCCGCGCGCGGATGGCCGCCCAGGCCACCCGGGAGCAGCGGCGAGCCGTGGCGGATCTGATCATCGACAACGACGGACCGCTGGAGAACCTGGAGCCGCAGGTCCGCAAGGTCTGGTCGGAGCTGACCGGGCGGGCCGCCGAGGCCGGCTGACCCCGGCACCGGCGGTCCGGGCGGGCGTCGGCGTCCGCGGCCGGCCGGCCCCGGCCCGGCATCGGCCAGGACCAGAATACCGGACCGCGCCCGGACGTTGAGGACCCGGTGACGAGTCGAGGACCCGGTGACGAGTCGAGGACTCGGTGACGAAGGGAAGGACGAGAGCGTGCCCGAGAGGACCCCGGAGACCGACGTCATCGACTTCCGCGCGGCCGAACAGCTGTTGGCCGCGCGCGATCCCCGTGGCGCGGTGAAGCTGCTCGATTCGGTGATCGCGGCCCATCCGGAGAACACCGCGGCCCGGCTGCTGCGCGCCCGCGCGTTCTTCGCAGCTGCCCAGCTGCGCCCCGCCGAGCTCGAATTCGAGCTCGTCCTGGAGCGCGAACCGGACAACGCCTTCGCGCACTTCGCGCTGGCCCGCACCTTCGAGCGAGCAGGCCGCACCGACCGGGCCGCCCGCCACTTCCGGCTGGCCGCCGCGCTCGACCCGAACCCGGAGTACCTGAAGGCGGCCCGTTTCCCGGCCCAGGACTGAGGCGACGGTGCCGGGCGGGTACGCGCCCGCCCGGCCCGGTTCAGTGCCCGTACCTGCCGCGTCCGCCGTGGTCGGGTTCGTACGGCGGGATGTCGCGGCCGGGCTGGTAGTGCGGGCCCTGGTGGATGTGGTGCACGATCACCGTCATATCCACCAGGACCAGCAGGAGCAGCAGGCCGCAGGCGGCGGCCCAGCCCGGCCGGCCGGTCAGCGTGAAGGCCGCCAGGCCGAAGACGGCCCAGGCCAGCCCCCATAGACTCAGCCAGAGCCGCAGCCGCAGTGGACTGCGGGCTGTCGTCGGTTCATTCCCGGTACGCATGGCGATCGCCTCTCCTACCAGGATGGACCCGCGACGGCGTTTTGGGACATGTCGACGTCGGACTGAGGGGATCGCGCGTGAACGGCACATCGTGGGAGGACCGCACCGGCCGCAGGTCGCGGGTGCGGGGCTGCCTGTTGGGCGGGGCGATCGGGGACGCGCTGGGAAACCCGGTGGAGTTCCTGTCCCTGGCCGGTATCCGTCGCGAGCATGGGGAGCACGGCGTACAGGGGCTCCTCCCGGACGTGGAAGGGGTCGTCGGACGGGTCACGGACGATACGCAGATGACCCTGTTCACGGCCGAAGCGCTGATCAGGGCCCACGCCAGGGCGGCGTCGAAGGGGATCGGCGGTGCCGAGACCGCGCTCGTACGCAACGCCTACCTGCGCTGGCTGGACACCCAGAACCACCCCGCGCCGCCCGTCGCGGGTGGTGACAACCCGATCCGGACCGGCTGGCTCCGGCGGCAGCCCTGGCTGTACGCGCGCCGGGCTCCGGGCAACGCCTGCCTGACCGGGCTCGCCACCGGCCACGTCCCCGAGCCGACGCACCGGCTCGGTGAGCCCGGCCCCGTCAACACCGGGTCGAAGGGGTGCGGCACGGTGATGCGGTCCGCCCCCTTCGGGCTGGTGGGCCAGGACGCCGAGGAGAGCTTCAGGCTCGCGTACTGGTGCGCGCAGATCACCCACGGCCATCCGACCGGCGCGTACGCGGCCGGGGCCCTCGCCGCGATCGTCGCGCACCTCCTGGAGGGCGACTCGATGGCGGGCGCCGTGCTGAGGGCGATGGAGCTGTTGCGCCGCCACCCGGGGCACGAGGAGACGGCGAAGGCGCTGCGGGCCGCCGTCGACCTGGCCGCGGAGGGCGCGCCGACCGGCGAGAAGGTGGAGACGCTGGGGGCGGGCTGGGTCGCCGAGGAGGCCCTGGCCATCGCTGTGTACTGCGCTCTGGTGCTGCCGGGCGCCGATCAGGTGGCCGGGGCGCTGCTGCTCTCGGTCAACCACTCGGGCGACAGCGATTCCACGGGAGCGGTCTGCGGCAACCTGCTCGGCGCACGCCACGGGGACGTACACCTTCCGCCGTCCTGGCTGGTGGCGACCGAGGGCCGCGCGGTGATCACCGAGGTGGCCGACGACCTGTGCCTGGAGTCTGAGCACGCGGTCGCCTGGCCGGAGGGCCGGTACCCGATGTGCTGAGGGACGGCCGGTACCCGATGCGCTGACGGGCCGACGGCACCCGGTGTGCTGACGGGCGGCCGTCCGCCGCTGGTCGGCGGGGGCACCGCTCGTCGGCACACCGGGTGGTGAGGGTGCGTCAGTCGGTCAGCAGCTTGGTGCGCAGCGCGGCCACCGTCGCGTCGTCGATCTTCAGGCCCTCGCGTACGTAGGTGTCGAAGTCGCCGTACAGGTGGTCCACCTCGTCGAACGCCGCGCGCAGCCAGCTCAGTTCGACGGCCTTCGGGTTGCCCAGGTAGTCGTTGCTGGCGAGGAAGTCCGCCTCGACGGTCTCGCGCGGGACGCCGAGCAGGGTGAGCAGGACGGCGGTGCTCCAGCCGGTGCGGTCCTTGCCCGAGCTGCAGTGGTAGACCGTCGCGCCGGAGTCGTTCGTGGCGACGGCCGTGAGCAGGTCGTGGAAGGCGTAGTCGGCGCCGACGAAGTTGACCATGAACGGGTAGCCGATGGACTGGCCGAGGTCGGACGAGCCGGAGAACAGCCCGGCCGCGATGGCCTCGGCCAGGGTCATCAGGGCCGAGTCGTGGAAGCGGATGCCGTGGCTGAGCGATACCACATCGGCGACCTGGTACTTCACACCGGCGGGCAGCCGGTCCGGGTCGTCGTGCCGCTCCACCGCGTTGCGCAGGTCCACATCGAGGGTGAGGCGCTGGGAGAGCAGCCGCTGCTGTTCGGCGTCGGTGAGGCTGTTGATCTTGTTGGAGCGGTAGACCAGACCCGGGCGCACCCAGCGGCCGTCGGTGGTGCGGTAGCCGCCGATGTCCCGGAAGTTGCGGGCGGAGTCGATCCCGAGCGAACGGTCGGCGACGACGAGCGGGGAGCCGCTGTCCGGTACCAGCCGGAAGTACCAGCGTCCCGTCTCGGCGAGGGCTGCGGCGGGGACGGTCAGTGAACCGGTGCCGGGTGCGGTGCCCACCGGGGTGCCGGTGGTGGCGTCGGGGGAGGTGACGGCGGTGACGGTCACCGATCGGGCGGCGGAGGACCAGGAGATGGTGTAGCCGCCGTCGGCGGCGCGCTTGGCGGTGGCCGCGGTGAAGGGCACGGCGGCGGCCCGCGCCCGGGCCTCGGCGCTCGTCGCGGGTGCGCCGGCCGGTGTGGCGGCGAGGGCGGGCGGTACGAGGACCGTACCGGCGAGCAGGACGGCCGCGACGGCTGCCTGGGTGATGCGGTGCGTGCGCATGGTGCTCCTTGTCTGCATCCCTGTCGGGGGTGGGAGGTGGGGGGTCAGGAGGTGGGGACGGCGGTGCACGGCGTGTTGCCGCAGACATTGATGACACGGCCGGTGGTCAGGAAGGTGGCCTTCTGCTGACGGGCGGCCGACGAGTTGCGGGGGTCGGAGTGCGGGTCGTGGCCGTAACTCGGCACGGTCGGCGGGGTGTTGGTGAGCGGTGGGCTGGGTGTTCCGCTGTCCCACACCGTCATCGCGGAGCCCCGGTGGGGCAGTTGGTCGCGGGTGACGGTCCCGATGCCCCAGTACGGGACGGTGTCCGGGCTGCGGCCCGGTACCAGCGCGGGGGCGATCAGCCGGGCGCCGATGGTGCGCGCCTCCACATCGGCCGCCGCGTTGGCGACCTGGTGGTCCCCGTACGCGATGTGCATCAGCACCTGATGGCGGTCGGTGAGGTGGTTCGCGTACGCGTTGGTCTCGCCGCGGTCCCACACCATCTGGAACAGCTGGAGGACGATCTGCTGGCGCAGCTTGTCCGGGTATGAGAGGTCCAGGACCTGCTGGAACGGGGCGAAGTCGGCGCTGCGGTTGAGGAGCAGGCCGTAGTTCATGCCGGTGACGCCGAGGACCCCGCGCCGGATGTCGGGCGAGGCGGCCACCAGTGCGCCGCCGAGGATTCCGCCCTGGCTGTTCCCGTCGTACCCGATGCCGTGCCGGATGTCGACGAGCGGGCGGCCGTCGCTGTCGCGGAAGGCCGCGTCGGTGGTCAGGCCGTCGCTGTGGATCAGGGCGCGGGCGAGGAAGAGGGCGTTCAGCATGCCCTGTTCGCTGCGTTCGGGGACGGCGGGGAAGAGGTTCGGGTCGGCGAGCGCGCCTAGCACCACGGGTATGTCCTCCTCGGCCATCCCGGTCCAGTCCGTCGCGCAGAACGTGAAATCGTGCTCCGCCGCCATCGCCTTGACGTTGCCCGCGCCGACCTCGGAGCGGCGGCCGAGGAGGCCGTGCCCGTAGAGGGCGGGGTGCGAGGGGGTACGGAAGGCGGCGCGCGGAATCTCGCAGCGGAACGTGGCGGCCTGGGTGTTCGACGGGAGCCGCCGCGGCAGGCCGTCGCGGCCGCGGTGCAGTACGGAGCCGGGCGGGCCGCCGGGCAGGTTCAGATAGCTGGGCACCTCGATCCGGCCGGTCACCTCGCGGGCGATCCGGGGGTCCTGCTCGGCCGTGAAGTCGGTGACCCCGGTGACGGTGAACGCGGGGGAACGGCCGCCGAGCCGGCGGAACGCGTCGTCACGGATGGTGAAGAGATCGCCGGTGAGGCTCTGGGTGCTCGCGACGGTGAAGTCCCAGGCCAGATAAAGCCCTTCGGACCGGACCCCGGACCTGCGCAGCGCCTTCAGGGCCGGGCGGAGCTGATGCTGCCGGGCGTGCAGCGGATGCCCGGCGGGCAGCGGCTTCCCGGCGACGGCGGCGAACGGCTCGGCGGCCGGGACGGTCCGCCCCGCCCCGTCCTTGAGGTTCCGCAGGGCTACGGCGTAGTGGTGACCGTCGCGGAAGTTGCGCGCGGGATGGATCAGCAGGGCCCGGCGCGCGGGGTCGGTGGCGTTGGAGTCCGGCTCCGCCCAGTACGGCCACCGCTCGCCGGTCCGGGTGTCCAGCAGTACGACGGGGGCGTCCGGGGCCAGGGAGCGGCCGATGTCGGTGATGGGGGCCATGCCGGTCGCCGCCTGGTCGAGGCCGGGGACGTGCGCGATCAGGGTCGAGCCGGGGGAGAAGCCGTCGGACCTGTTCCAGGCCGTCGGGTCGATGGGGCGGCCGGCCGTGGCGCGCGGCAGCATGGTGGCGCCGAAGGACACGCGGCGGCCGGTGTCGGTGGCCGGGTCGGGCCGGGTGTACCAGTCGTTCGGGAACGGCAGCAGGCACTCGACGGGCGCCAGCGGGTCGCAGCCGGGCCCGGACGCCCCGGCGGCCCGCGCCGCGGAGGCGTCCGGGACGAGCAGGGCGGCGGCGCCGAGCGCCGCCGCCAGCAGCCCGCGCAGCAGGCGATGGAGCAACTTCGGTCAGCTCCCCTGGAGGTGCGCGCCGATGATGGCGGCGTAGTTCGCCTCACCGTTGCGGTTGGGGTGCAGCGGGGCGGCGGCCGCGGTCGGCACATAGCCCTCGACCCACTTGTCCGACGGGGCCTGGCAGGAGTCGTGGCCCTTGCTGGGCGTGGCCAGATCGATGTACTCGGCCCCGTGCGCGGCGCTCTGCTGGGCGATCACCGCGTTCATCCGGTCGACGCTGCCCTGGAGGAAGTCCGCGTCCACCGGGAGGACTGGCTGCAGCGGCCAGCAGCCGCCGGGCTTGATGTACAGGCCGTACCCCGTGACGACCACCCGGGCCTGCGGCGAACGCTGGTGGATCGAATCCAGTACGGCGCCCAGCTTCGGCGCGAACTCCGCGATGCGCTGCCCCACCTGGTCCACGCCGCCCTCGTTGTACTTCTCCTTGCACGGGGTGGCGTTCGGGTCGAGGGTGGTGCACTTCTGCGCGATGCCGACCAGACCGGCGTCGTTGCCGCCGATGGTCAGCGTCACCAGGTCGGTGTCCGCGCGCAGCGCGTCGAACTGGGGCGGGGCCGAGCCCATCGGGATGTCCAGCAGCGACAGCGACTGCTTCTCGGTCATGTGCTTGGAGGAGGCGCCGCTGCACGTGACGTCGGTCAGCGACGCACCGAGGCGCGCGGCCAGTTCGTGCGGGTAGTTGTGCGTGGAACGGCCGCAGGCCACCGGCCCCGTGATGTCCGGGATGAGCGGTCCCGAGGCCATGGAGTCGCCGAGCGCTACATAGGACGTGGTGTCGTCCGTACCGGCCGCGGAAGCCGGGACCGCACCGGTCCCCACGGCCAGGCCGGCCAGGGCGAGCGCACCCATGATGGTTCTGACGGAACGGCAGATGTCCTTGTTCTGCGGCATGTTCACGGAATCCTCCGACGGTGGTGGGGGGTGAGGGCGGAACGTGGCATGGCGTGTGACGCCGGTCATCATGCAGACTCGACTGCCGTCGTTTAACTGGTGGGTAACGCAGACTTCTGCGGGGGAACTTGTGACGCGTGACAAACGGCCGCTCGTGATCACGGGGGAGCACGGTGTCCCGGGCGGGCCACAGGGCCGGCCGCTGTCCATCGCCGGGCGCCCGGTGGCCGCGCAGCTGCGCGCCCGGGTCCCGGCCCTGACCGGCCGTGTCGTCGCCCGGCTGCTGGCCGATCTGCCGGTCTACGCCGATCTGCCGCACGAGGAGATCTCCGGCGACATCGCCGATATCGTCCAGCACAATCTGCGGCTCTTCGCCGACGTCGTCGAGCACCGCCGCCCCGCCACGGACGCCGAACTCGCCCAGCAGCGGGACTCGGCGGCCCAGCGCGCCGAGGAGGGCGTGCCGCTGGACGCGATCCTCACCGCCTACCAGGTCGGCACGGCGATGTGCTGGCAGGAGACCGCGAAGGGGGCGCTGCCCGGCGATCTCGCCACCGTTCTGGAGATCATGGACCGCATCATGGTCCTCCAGCAGCAACTGACCTCCGCCGTCAGCAGCGCGTATCTGGAGGCCCGGCAGATCCTCGACAGCCAGGAACACGGGGGCCGGCACGCCTTGATGGCCGCCCTGCTGACCGGTGAACCCCTGGACCGCTTCGCCCACCGCACCGGGCTGCGCCCGGCTGCCCGCTACCTCACGATGACGCTCGCGCTCGGCCCGCACCCCGACGAGCTGAACCAGTTACCGGGGCCGGGGGCGGGCGTCGCGGCCCGGCGCAAGATCCGCCGGGTCCGCACGGCCCTCGACCACTTCGCCGGTACGCCGGCGCTCACCGCCCTCGACGCCTCCGGCGGCACGGTGCTGCTGCCCGTCGCCGAGCCGCCGCCGTGGCACGGACCCGGCGGTCTGTGCGAGCTGATCGAGGAGGCGACCCGGGCCGCCGGTGTCCCCATCACCGCCGCCACGGAGACCGCCGGACCGGAGGCGGTGCCGGCCGCCGTGGCGCGCAACACCGAGATCGTCGACCTGGTCGCCCGTACCGGCCGGCCGCCCGGCCTGTACCGGCTGGCCGATGTCCTGCTCGAATACCAGCTCAGCCGGCCCAGCGAGGCCCTGCGCGGGCTCGCGCAGCTGCTGCGGCCGCTGGAGGCGAAGCCGGAGCTGCTGCGCACGCTGGAGACGTATCTCGAACTGGGCCTGGACCGGCGGGCCACCGCGGCCGCCCTGCACATCCACCCCAACACCGTCGACTACCGAATCCGCCGCATCGACCGGCTGACCGGGCTCTCCCCGGCCCGCCCGGCCGACCTCCAGCACATCAGTGCGGCACTGGTCGCCCGTCGTTCGCTGTGAACAGGAACAGGAACAGGAACAGGAACAGGAACGGGAACGGGAACGGGAACGGAACCATCGTCAACGACCGTACGTTCGTCCATACATGAGCGGACAACTGGTGCGTGAGGGATATTCAGGGACGGGGCCCGGCGCGATCACCCCGGACGGGTGCGCGGTCGAGCTGTACAGACGGCTGCCCGTCCGTGACGAACCGGACGTGATCGCGGCGGCCGTGCCCGCCGGGGCAAGCATTCTGGAACTGGGCTGCGGCGTGGGCCGGGTGACCCATCCGCTGATCGAGCGCGGCTTCGAGGTCACCGCCGTGGACGAATCGGCTCAGATGCTGGAGCAGGTCCGCGGTGCCCGCACCGTGCGGAGCCCCATCGAGTCGCTGGACCTCGGCGAGGAGAGGTTCGACGTGGTGATGCTGGCGTCGTTCCTGGTGCACGCGAGCGAGGACCGGGTGCGTGACGGGCTGCTGCGGACCTGCCGCAAGCACGTCAAGGACGGCGGCGTCGTGCTCTTCCAGCGCGAGGGCGCCGACTACCGCACGAACCTGCCGAGGGAGAGGACCTATCCGGACGGATATCCGGGCGGGTACACCGTACGGATCGTCTCGGCCCAGCCCGTGGGGGACGGGGTGGACTCGGTGCATGCCGAGTACATCTTCGACGACGCGCGATGGACCCAGACGTTCCGGTCGCGGGAGCTGTCGAAGGAACAGTTCGAAGGGCATCTGGCGGCGGCGGGCCTGGCCGTCGACCGGTATCTCACGGACGACGGAATATGGGTGCGCGCCGTGCCCGCGTAGCCGCCGGACCGTGGTCGACCGAACTCGGTTGTCCGGTCAGTGGACCGTGCTGTAGCTGCGCCACGGCAGCGCGGAGAGCCCGTTGACATCGCTGAGCTTCGTCGCGAGGTACGTCGTCCCCGGGCCGGTGCAGTCGCGTGTGCGGTACAGGATGATGTCGACCAGGGTGTTGTTGTTCACCGCCGTGGCGCCCGAGGGGGCGAGGCGGTGGCAGCCCTTCACGGACGGGCTGTTGACCATGATCACGGCGCCCCGCCCCGTCGTGTAGGTGATCGGCCCGACCGCGGTCCGGCCGAGTCCGGAACAGCCTGCGACGGTGAGGGTCAGGAGCGCGGTCCCGGCTGCGATGCCGAGGCGGCGGCTTCGGTGAGCGATCACGGGCATGGGCGGGTCCTCGTCTACGGAGTACGTGCTGACGCCGGAAACCCTGCCCCCTCGCCGGTGCCCCGGCATCCGGTGCGCGGCCGGGCGGGGGAGGGCCGCGCAGGGCGGGGGCCCGTCCGTGTTCCTATTGATTGAGACTGGGCATACCGTGGTAACAGCGGCTGATTCATATGATTCGTGAGGTTCACGGAATTCGTTTGATTCAGTCGCATTCAGTCAGTTTTCGGCTTTCAGGGGGCCGACATGGTCCAGGATCTCGTGATCGCGATAGTGGCGGCGGCCTCGGTGGGCACGCTGTACCTGGCTGCGGCGGCCAAGGTCGTCAAGCAGTACGAGCGGGGCGTCGTGCTGAGGCTCGGCAGGCTTCGTGACGATGTACGGGGACCCGGGTTCACCATGGTGATCCCCGGCATCGAGCGGCTGCGCAAGGTCAACATGCAGATCGTGACGATGCCGGTGCCGGCGCAGGACGGGATCACCCGGGACAACGTGACGGTGCGGGTGGACGCGGTCATCTACTTCAAGGTCGTCGACGCGGCGAGCGCCGTGATCCAGGTCGAGGACTACCGGTTCGCGGTGTCGCAGATGGCACAGACCTCGCTGCGGTCGATCATCGGCAAGAGCGATCTGGACGATCTGCTGTCCAACCGCGAGAAGCTGAATCAGGGTCTGGAGCTGATGATCGACAGCCCTGCGGTCGGCTGGGGCGTGCAGATCGACCGGGTGGAGATCAAGGACGTCTCGCTGCCGGAGACCATGAAGCGCTCCATGGCCCGCCAGGCCGAGGCCGACCGTGAGCGGCGGGCCCGGGTCATCAACGCGGACGCCGAGCTCCAGGCATCGAAGAAGCTCGCGGAAGCGGCGGGGGAGATGTCCGCCCAGCCGGCCGCGCTCCAGCTGCGCCTGTTGCAGACAGTGGTGGCGGTCGCGGCGGAGAAGAACTCCACGCTGGTGCTGCCGTTCCCGGTGGAGCTGCTCCGCTTCCTGGAGCGGGCACAGCAGCCCGCACAGCAGCAACAGCCGGCGCCCGGACAGCAGCAGCTTGCGCCCGGGCAGCAACAGCAGACGCCCAGGCAGCAGCAGCCGGCGCCGCCCCCGCAGAGCGCCGCCGCCAAGCCGCAGCGGCAGACGCAGCCGCAGCGCCATGCACAGGCGCCCCGTCCTGCCCCGCCGCAGCGCCCCGCCCAGGCCCAGCGCCCGGCCCAGCCGCGATCGCCGCAGCCGTCGGCCGCGGCGCCCGCGCCCATGCCCGCGCCACCGCCCCCGGCGCCCGCGCCCATGCCCGCGCCACCGCCCCCGGCCGCTGTTCCCGCCCGGCCCTCGCGTCCGAAGCCGCTGGCCAAGCACTGAGGACCGGTTGTCAGACCCCCCGCCTAGACTCGCAGGAGTCATGAGGATCAAGGCGATCAAGAGGATCGGCGCGGGAGGGGAGGGGGACCGATGACCACGGCACAACAGCAGCAGGACGCCTCCGCCATCCGTCTCCTGCGCTCTGCCGCCGTGTTCCTGCCCGCGCCGCTGCCGAGGGACGGGAGCGTCGCCTTCTGGGATCCCGCCGGCGGCCTCCTCCCGGAGCCGGGCGACCTCTGCGCACACCCCGTGGACCCGGGGAGTCCGGCACCCGGTGTGCGCACGGCGGAGATCACCGTCGTCCGTAGGCACGGGCAGGGCGACGGCGTCCGCCGGCACACGGTGCCCTCGGTGCTGCTGCCCGTCGTCGATGCGCTGCCGCTGCTGATGCGGGCCCGGTACCAGGAGTCCGCCCACCCCGCCACGCGCTGCTGGGGCGCCGCCGCGTTCCAGGCGCTCAACCTGGCGGCGCGCGGCAGACTGCTCCCCGGTCTGACGGGCGACGACCACGACGCATGGCGGGCCGGGCCGCGCGACGCCGAGGACATCGCCCATCTCCGGGCGATCGCCGCCGCCATGCCGGCCGAGGGCCACGCGGTACCGCTGCCGGATCTCACCCCGCTCCGGCTCCCCGACCCCCGGTGGCTGCTCGGGTCCTTCCTCGACGCGGTCGCCGACACCCTGCCCCGTACGCCCGCGGCGGCGTACGCGATGGGCGCGCCCTTCGCGGCCCGCGAGGCCCAGCACCTGCCCGGAGCCCGTGACTGGGCGGTCGAGGTCGCGTCCGGGCTCGACGCGGGTGTACGGGTGTCGCTGCGCCTGGACCTGTCGGCGTACGAGCTCTTCGACACGGCCGGTACGTACGACACCTCCGATGCCACCGGTCCCGACGGGGCCGACGCCTCCGGCCCCGGCGCCGCGCGGCACGCCGCCGCGGCCGTCACCCAAATACACAGCCTCGCCGACCCGACCTACGTCACCGATGCCGCCGCGCTGTGGAACGGCGGGGCGGGCGAGCCGTTCGGCCCGCGCGCCAGGATCGACGCCGTCCTCGCCCTGCGCCGGGCCGCCCGCGTCTGGGCGCCTCTGGAGCGACTGCTCGACCAGCCGGTGCCCGATGTGCTCGCCCTCGCGGAGGACGAGCTGTACGAGCTGCTCGGCGATGCAGGAGCCCGGCTGGCGGCGGCCGGGGTGAGCGTGCACTGGCCCAGGGAGCTGGCCCGTTCGCTCACCGCCTCCGCCGTCGTACGGCCCGCGCCCGGCTCGGCCACCGACGGCACCTCGTTCTTCGACGCCGAGCAGCTCTTCGCCTTCAACTGGCAGTTGTCGCTGGGCGACGACCGGCTCACCGAGGCGGAGATGGACATACTCGCGGAGGCCCACCGCCCGGTGGTGCGGCTGCGGGACCAATGGGTCGTCGTCGACCCCGCGCTCGTACGCAAGGCACGCAAGCGGGAGCTCGGCCTGCTCGATCCGGTCGATGCCCTCGCCGTCGCCCTGACCGGCACCGCCGAGGTGGACGGCGAACAGGTCGACGCAGTGCCCGTAGGAGCGCTGGCCGCGCTCCGCGAGCGCATCACCGCCGACCACACGACCATCGCCCCGCCGCCCGGCCTCGACGCCACCCTCCGCGATTACCAGCTGCGCGGCCTGGCCTGGCTGGACCGGATGACCTCGCTCGGCCTCGGCGGCTGCCTCGCCGACGACATGGGCCTGGGCAAGACGATCACGCTCATCGCCCTCCACCTGCACCGCGCCCGCCCCGAGCCCACCCTCGTGATCTGCCCCGCCTCCCTGCTGGGCAACTGGCACCGGGAGATCAGCCGCTTCGCTCCCGGTGTCCCCGTGCGCCGCTTCCACGGCACCGACCGCACCCTGGCCGGGTCCGGCGGCGGCTTCGTCCTCACCACGTACGGCACGATGCGTTCCAGTGCCGCGCAACTGGCCGGCCACAGCTGGGGCCTGATCGTCGCCGACGAGGCCCAGCACGTGAAGAACCCCCAGTCCTCCACGGCGAAGGCGCTGCGCACCATCCCGGCCCCGGCCCGGGTCGCCCTCACCGGCACCCCGGTGGAGAACAACCTCTCCGAGCTGTGGGCCCTGCTCGACTGGACCACCCCGGGGCTGCTCGGCCCGCTCAAGGCGTTCCGGGCCCGGCACGCCCGCATCGTCGAGAACACCGGCACGGCCGCCGGGCTCGCCAACGACGAAGCGGTCGAACGGCTCTCCCGCCTGGTCCGGCCCTTCCTCCTGCGCCGCAAGAAGTCCGACCCGGGCATCGCCCCCGAGCTGCCGCCCAAGACGGAGACCGACCACCCCGTCTTCCTCACCCGCGAGCAGGTCACGCTCTACGAGGCGGCGGTCCGCGAGACGATGGCGTTCATCGAGGCATCGGAAGGCATCGCCCGCCGCGGCCTGATCATGAAGCTGCTGGCCGCGCTCAAGCAGATCTGCAACCACCCCGCGCAGTATCTGAAGGAGGAGCCGACCCGCCTCGTCGGCCGTTCCGGAAAGCTCGCCCTGCTCGACGAACTCCTCGACACGATCCTCGCCGAGGACGGCTCGGTCCTGATCTTCACCCAGTACGTGACGATGGCCAGGCTCCTCTCCGCCCACCTCGCCTCGCGCGGCGTCCCCTCCCAGCTCCTGCACGGCGGCACACCGGTCGCCGAACGGGAACGGATGGTGGACCGCTTCCAGTCCGGCGAGGTCCCGGTCTTCCTGCTCTCCCTCAAGGCGGCGGGCACCGGACTGAACCTCACCAGGGCCGCCCACGTCATCCACTACGACCGCTGGTGGAACCCGGCCGTCGAGGAACAGGCCACGGACCGGGCGTACCGCATCGGCCAGACACAGCCCGTCCAGGTGCACCGGCTGATCGCGGAAGGCACCGTCGAGGACCGGATCGGCGAGCTGCTGGAGGCCAAGCGGGCGCTGGCCGACACCGTCCTCGGGACCGGCGAGGCCGCGCTGACCGAGCTCAGCGACCGCGACCTGGCCGATCTCGTCTCGCTCCGGAGGCCGGCATGAGCCCCCGCCCGCACACCGGCCACGACCCCCGGCCCGTCGCCCGCCCGCGCCCCGGCCCCGACGACCTGCGGCGCACCTTCGAGGCCGTACCGCCCCGCACGGGGGACGGCGACGAACCTTTCGCGGACAGCTGGTGGGGCCGTGCCTGGGTGGCCGCTCTGGAAGCCCTCTCGATGGACGAGGCCCGGCTCTCCCGCGGCCGCACGTACGCCGACAGCGGCAAGGTCGCCGCGATCACCGTCACCCCCGGCCGGGTCGTCGCCTACGTCCACGGCAGCCGGCCCCGCCCCTACCGCTGCGAACTGCGGCTGCGGACCCTCGCCGACCCCGACTGGGACACCTTCCTCGACGCGGTCGCGGCCCGGCCCGGCCACCTTGCCGCGCTGCTCACCAAGGAGATGCCGCACTCGCTGGCCGACACGGCGGCCGAGGCCGGCATCGCACTGCTGCCCGCCGCGGGGGACCTCGACCCCGGCTGCTCCTGCCCCGACCACGGCTGGCCCTGCAAGCACGTGGCCGCGCTCTGCTACCAGATGGCGCGACTCCTGGACACCGACCCGTTCGTCCTCCTGCTGCTGCGCGGCCGGGGCGAACGGGAACTCCTCGAAGAGCTGGGCCGCCGCAACGCCGCCCACTCCGCGCGGGAACGCCCCGCAGCCCCCTCCACCCCCTCCGTGCCGGCCCGCGAGGCCCTCGCCGGCCGCTATCTCCCGCCGCTCCCCGCCCCGCTCCCGGTGCTGCCGCACCCCGCGCAGCCGCCCTCGTACCCGAGCCTGCCCGGCGCACGGGACCCGCTGGCCCTCGACCACCTCGCCACGGACGCGGCGGCCCGCGCGCACGCGCTCCTCACCACCGGCCTCGACCCGCTCGCCGGACTCACCCCCTGGCAGGACGCGGTACGGCTGGCAGCGTCCCGCCCCACCGCCGGGCTCACCGCCACCACCCGCGCCCTCTACCGCGAGCTGGCATACGCCACCGGCCGCACCACCACCGACCTGGCCCGTGCGGTCGCGGCCTGGCGCCAGGGCGGTGCCGGAGGGCTGGCCGTCCTCGAAACCCCCTGGGACCCCCCGGCCGGCCCCTTCGACCGGGCCCGTCCCGCGCTCGCGGCCGCCGGTTTCCCCCGCTTCCAGCCTCGGCGCAACCACCTCACCCATCCCGGTGGCACACTCCAGCTCCGCTTCGGCCACGACGGCCGCTGGTACGGCTACGAATCCGAGCCGGGCGAGGACGACTGGTGGCCCCGCGCCATTCCGGACACCGATCCGGTGAGCGCGCTCGTGGAGCTCAGCGGGGGCTGAGTCCGGCCGGCACCGGTACCGCCCCGCTCTCAGGAGTTCTGCAGATAGACGAAGAGAGCGATCAGCAGCACGGCAATGATCGGCAGCATGATCAGCCGTGCTTTGCGGAACCCCTCGTTGTCCTGCTGGGACAGGCCCTGGTCGGCACCGTGCACCGATGCCAGATGCTCCCCGGCCATGTCGACGATCTTCTTCATGGTCAGCAGCGACGGCGACCAGTCGCAGTGGGTGCAGACAAGGAAGTCGCGGTACGGGTCGTACCGGAAGTCCCGCTCGATGTTGACCGTGAACACCTGACCGTCCGGTGTCGTGGCCGTGAAGTGGCGTACTGGCGTGCCCATGTGGATCTCCCCCGTTCGGCGCGTACCCGGCCGGGGCACAGTACCCCGACCGGGTGACGCCCGGGTTCAGAAGTCGGCGCTCGTGCGCTCCTCGAGCCGGGCCACCGAGTCCTGGGCGTACGCCTTCTCGTAGGCGTCACGGATCCGCTCGATCTGGGCATCGCGCACGCGGGCCTCGGCCGCGGGGTAGAGCAGGGTCAGTTCGTAGCTGCGCTCCCGTTCGATGACCCCGTTGGAGTCCCGCCACTGCCCCCGGCCGTCCTGGATGGTCAGCCCGTTCGGGAAGCGCGGCGTGACCTCCGCGTCGATGAATGCCAGGAACTGGCGGTCCGTCACATCAGGGCCGCCGTCGGGGCGTTCGGTTCCGAAGAAGAGCCGGGTTTCGATGTACGCACTGCCGTGCGCGGCAAGAGCCGACGCCTCGGAACGCGAGGCCGCGGGGGCTTCGTCGTCGAGCGTGGCGGACGCGACGGGCGTGCCCACGGCCAGTACGGCCAGGGTGACGGCCGCCGTGGTCAGCGCGGCGCGCTTCTTCGGGCCGGTGCGGCCCTGGGCAACGGTGAAGCGGGGGATACGGGACAAGGCGGGGCCCTTCGTTCGGCGCCTGGTGGAGGCGGTGACGGGTGGTGTCCGGATACGGATGGCGTCCGTATGCGAGTGGTGTCCGCACACGCGTGGTGTCCGTATGGGCGATGCCGGGGAAGAGCCCGCGGGCCGCGCGGCGCGGACACGCGGGCCTCACTGTGACAAGCGGTTCCCGCCGGACAGTGGCAAGGACATGGGCGCCCGGCGGAAACCACCCGTACGGGTCGGTCCGGGCGACCTCGATGCCCAGATCGGCCAGGTCGCGGGCAACGCACTCGTCGCACTCCACGCCGTGGGGGCCGGACCGGCGCAGGTCGTCCGGTCGGTGATCTCTATGTGGTCAGCGACTATGCCGCGGTCCTGGGGGCCACCTGGCGCCGGCTCACCGGCCCGTCATCGGGCCCGCGTTCAGCACCGCGAGCACACTCCTCGGCGTCGCGGGGCTCGGCTACTCCGGACAGCTCGTCGAGGTCGACCTCACCGTGGCGCTTCCCGCCTGAATCAGTCCGAAGAGCGGGCCATATGAAAAATGTTTGGCCCGGGTTGGTCGGCGCTGCTAGCGTCCCCGACGTGGCGAAACTCAATCAGATCATCGCAGTGGAGAAGGGCGTCAAGTCCAAGGCTCACCAGGACCTGACGGCGGCCCATCACGGCCTCCAGAAGACCGGCCTGCTGGCCGGGATCTCCCGGACGTACCAGCCGAAGGACGAGGAGGGCGAGCAGCTGCCGCCCGAGTCGACGCTGGTGCAGATCAAGGCCGAGGACGTGCTGCGGGAGACCGCGGCGACCCTGACCCGGCTCTTCGATGTGACCGCCACGAAGGACTGGGCCAACTGCACGGCCCGCGCGGACGTGAAGGTCGACGGGCGGGTGCTCGTGAGCGACGTGCCGGTCTCGTATCTGCTCTTCCTGGAGAAGCAGTTGACGGACCTCAACACCTTTGTCCGCAAGCTGCCGGTGCTCGACGCCGCGGAGGCCTGGACCCAGGACCCGTCGACGGACTCCTGGAAGACCGAGCCGGTACGGACCCTCCGTACCAAGAAGGTGCCCCGCAACCACGTGAAGGCGGAGGCCACCGACAAGCACCCGGCGCAGGTCGAGGTGTACTACGAGGATGTCCCGATCGGGTACTGGACGACGGTGAAGTTCTCCGGCGCCCTTCCCGCGCGGCGCGTCAACGAGCTGCTGGACCGGGTGGAGAAGCTCCAGCAGGCAGTGAAGTACGCCCGCGAGGAAGCCAACGGCGCGGACGTCACCGACCAGCGGGTGGGTGATGCGGTATTCGGTTACCTCTTCGGGTGACCGACCATTGATTCCCCGGCCGACTCATTTCGGCCGGGGTGCGCCAGGAGCGCAAGCTGAAACTGAAGCTTGTCGTGACGACGCGGTTCAAGTGGAGGTTCGAGTCCTCCCCCCGGCACTCCGTGTGCCCCGGCGCACGAACGGGCCGGGGTGGCCCAAATGGTAGAGGCAGACCGCGATCAATCTCAGACTCTTGCTCCAGACTCAGCATTCGCCACCCATCGCCGAATCAAACGGGCCCGTGCCCATGGGCGTCGAGATGCCGGTTCGACTCCGGCTCGCAGAGCTTCGATCTGCGGTCGTCTAAAGGCAGGACGCGGCGACATAAACCTGACACGGGTCCTTAAAAGTGTCGGCGTGCCGAACGGGTGGCACACCAGGGCTCGGGGGCCGGCTACGCCCCCGGGCCCGCTCCTGTCTCCGGACGGCGCGCCGCTCACGCGCTCGCGGGCAGCGACACCCCGCGCCCGGCGAAGAAGCGCTCGAAGTCGGGCAGCGCGAGCTCCGCGGTCCGGGTCCGAGCCGTCGTTCCCGACGGGTTGTGGAAGTGGACGCCCCCGCCGTCGGCCGTACGGGACGTCAGCAGCACCAGATGCCCGCCCCGCCCCGGAGCGGGCCGCTCCGGGTACCGGATGCCGTAGTGCACCGAGGCCATGACCGTACGGCCGCCGTCCAGCAGGCCGAGGATCTCCTTCGGCGAGAGATGGCGGTGCACCGTGGCGTCCACGCCGTGCACCTCGCGTGCGTACTCGGCGAAGGGGGCGTAGATCAGCCCCCGGATCTCCCCCTGTGCGTCCTCGGTGTACGCGCCGTATCCGAGCGCCCCGTCGCGCAGCGCGAACAAGGACGGGGCTCCGGCGCCGAGTGCCATGCGCAGGCAGGTCATACCGCACAGATGGCCTGACCAGCGCGCGTAATCGGCCGGTGACGCCGCGCCCGAATCCGCCCAGGCCGGGTCGGTGGCCGGATCGAGCCCGTCCTCCACGATCGGGCCGACCAGCCCGAACGAGGCGAACTGGGTGTGGACGGGAAAGCGGCAGGTGGAACAGGTCACCGAGGGCGTCCGATCACTGGCGGTATCCGGTCAGGAAGCGGCCGATGCGGCTGATCGCCGCGTCGAGATCGTCAGCGTACGGGAGCGTGAGGATCCGGAAGTGGTCGGGCCGCGGCCAGTTGAAGCCGGTTCCCTGCACGACCTGGATCTTCTCCCGCAGCAACAGATCCAGCACGAACTTCTCGTCGTCGACGATGCGGTGCACCTTCGGGTCGAGGCGCGGGAACGCGTACAGCGCGCCCTTCGGCTTCACGCACGACACCCCCGGGATCTCGTTCAGCTTCTCCCAGGCCCGGTTGCGCTGCTCGTACAGCCTGCCGCCCGGCGCGACCAGCTCCCGGATCGACTGCCGGCCGCCGAGCGCGGCCTGAATGGCGTACTGCGCGGGCGCGTTGGGGCACAGACGCATGGAGGCGAGCGTGGTCAGCCCCTCCAGATAGCTGCGGGCGTGCTGCTGCGGGCCGGAGACCACCATCCAGCCGGAGCGGAATCCCGCCACGCGGTACGTCTTCGACAGGCCGCTGAAGGTGAGGCAGACCAGGTCCGGGGCGAGGGCCGCCACGCTGTGGTGCTCGGCGTCGTCGTACAGGATCTGGTCGTAGATCTCGTCGGCGAACACCATCAGGCCGTGCCTGCGCGCCAGATCGAGGATGCCTTCGAGGATCTCGCGCGGGTAGACGGCACCGGTCGGATTGTTCGGGTTGATGATCACGACGGCCTTGGTGCGGTCGGTGATCTTCGAGGCCATGTCGGCGAGGTCGGGGTTCCAGTCCGACGCCTCGTCGCAGGTGTAGTGCACGGACCTGCCGCCCGCGAGGGTCACCACCGCGGTCCACAACGGGTAGTCGGGGGAGGGGACGAGCACCTCGTCGCCGTCCTCCAGCAGCGCCTGGACGGCCATCGAGATCAGCTCGGAGACGCCGTTGCCGAGGAAGATGTCGTCGACCCCGACGTCCACCAGCCCCATCGCCTGGTAGCGCTGCGCCACCGCCCGGCGGGCGGACAGGATGCCGCGCGAATCCGTGTAGCCATGGGCCTGCGGAAGCATCCGGATCATGTCCTGGACGACCTCCTCCGGCGCCTCGAAACCGAAGAGCGCGGGGTTGCCCGTGTTGAGCCGGAGCACGCTGTGGCCCGCCTCCTCCAGGGCGTTGGCGTGCTCGATGACCGGGCCCCGGATCTCGTAACAGACCTCGTTGAGCTTGCTGGACTGCCGGAATTCCATGCGGTGCCTCCCCGACCCGATTGCGATACTTGGTTTTACCAAGCTCGGGCTTGGAAAGTCCAACAACATGTCTAGACTGCGTCGCATGCCACGTCAGCAACAGCCCACAACGCGCCCGGTCCGCCGCCGGAGTTACGACCAGTTCTGCGCCACCGCGCGCGCCCTCGACTCCGTGGGCGACCGGTGGACGCTGCTGATCGTCCGTGAACTGCTGGCGGGCCCCCGCCGCTACACCGACCTCCACGCCGACCTTCCGGGCGTCAGCACGGACGTGCTCGCCTCCCGGCTCAGGGACATGGAGCAGAACGGCCTCGCCACCCGCCGCCGGCTCCCGCCGCCCGCCGCCGCCTCGGTCTACGAGCTGACCGAGCGCGGCCACGGCCTGATGCCGGTGCTCGCCGCGCTCGCCGAGTGGGGCGCGCCCGCGCTGGCCGAACGGCGGACGACCGATGCGGTGCGGGCCCACTGGTTCGCTCTTCCGCTGCTGCGTGCGCTGGACGGGCCGGCCTACGAGGGGGTCGTCGAAGTGCACCTGGACGAGGGCGAGTTCCATGTGCGCGCCGGCGGTACGGGGGACGGAGCGGCGGTGTACGGGGACGGCCCCGCCGACCGTGCCGACGCCCGCATCGCACTCGACGTCGAGGTCTGCCTGGAGCTGGCGCAGGGCGGGCTGACCCTCGCCGAGGCCGTCGGGGACGGACGCGTCGAGGTGTCGGGCGACGGACCGCTCGCCGCTGCGCTGCGCGGCGACTGACGGGGCGCCATGGCGCGTGGTTCCCTGTTCCGACTCCCGCATGGATCATGGGTGCTGGCCGGTCCGGGGCGATCACCGGACGCCGAGGCAGAGGCAGAGGAGTCGGGTGTGCACAGCGGTGATGCACGGCGAAGGGGCGAGAAGAAGCGGTGGGCGGGCCGGGGACTGTCCGGCAAGGCCCTGGTCCTGGCGGGCTGCGTGGCCGCGCTCGGCCTCGTGCCGTCGGCGGCCGTGGCCACGCCGGGCAGCGGGGTGAGCGGCACCGTGCTCGCGAAGGGCACATCGACGGGGAAGCTGAACGTGCGGACGCCGAACGGCCGCACCGATGTGACCTTCCGGACCATCACGATCGAGCCGGGCGGCTCCACCGGCTGGCACACCCACCGCGGTCAGCTGGTCGCCGTCGTCAAGTCCGGGACGCTGACGCGCACTTTCGGCGACTGCTCGGTCGAGGTGACGCCCGCGGGCTCGACGCTCATCGAGCAGTCCGGGACCGACCACCGGCACATCGGACGCAACCTGGGGACCGAACCAGTCGTGCTCCTGGTGACGTACCTGCTGCCCGAGGGCAGCGAACTCTCCGACGACGCCGAGGCGGTGGACTGCGGCGCGAAGAAGTAGCGCGCGCCGCTCGTCCACCCGAAGCGGTGGCCACCGGCGAATGCAGGGCCTGCCGCCGCTGTCGGTCGTCAGTTGGCGAGCGTCTCGCCGTACGCCCCGAAACCGGAGATCACCAGGCCGTCGCGGAAGGTCAGCACCTCGCTGACCCGGCCGCCGATCTGGTTGCGGTAGTCGATCACCAGGGCATGGACGCTCGCCCGGACGTCCACCAGCTCGAACTTCAGCTCGGGGATGCGCTCCAGGCCCGTCGCCCAGTAGGCGCGCAGGGCCTCCTTGCCGTGCACCGTGCCCGAGGCGTCGCCGGTCATCTGCGCGATCACCGGCGAACTGAACGTCACGTCGTCGTGATAGTGCGTCAGAATGCGGTCGAGATCATGGGAGTTCCAGCCTTCCAGCCACTCGGCGGCGAACGTGCGGGCGAATTCGAGGTCCATGGGGAGATCGTAGGCGGCCAAGAAGAGGAGACAACGGCAATGAACGGGGAGGGAACGGCCATGAACGGGGAGAACCCGCGGGACGGGGCGGGCGAGGGCGGACTCGACCCGGCGCGGCGTGCCGCGTTCGCACAGGAGCTGCTGCGGGCGCTCACCGCGCACTGTCCCGGTTCGCGGGCGGAGCTGCGGGGCTCGCTCGCCCGCGGAACGGCGGACGCGTACAGCGACATCGACATCGTCTGGACCGTGCCCGGCGACCGGTTCGCCCCCTGCCTCGCCGCTGTCCGCGACGTACTCGAATCGGTCGCGCCCCTGGACTCCCTGCGTACGGACCCCGATGTGCGGAACTCCCGCGAGCGGCGTCTGCTCTTCGCCGCCTTCCGCGGGCTTCCGCTCTTCTGGCGCGTGGACCTGGAGGTCGGGGCGTCACCGGCCGCACCGGGCGAGAGCCGTCCCGCGTCGTACGGTGACGACTGGTCGGACCCGGCGAGCGCGCTGGCCAACGCGGTCGCCGCGACGAAGGCCGTACTGCGCGGGCAGCCGCAGAACGCCCAGGGGCTGCTGGAGCGCGGCTTCCGGCGCATCGACGCGCCGGACGGCGTATCCGGACGGTGGTTCGCCGACATCCGCAGGCTCGCCGAAACCGTGGCCGGCCGCGAACCGGACCTGCGCCCGCTCGCCGACCGCGTACTGCGCCTCACCGACAGCCACCGGGCACAGCTCCTCTGGCGGACGCTCCCCGCCGGGGTACGCGAGCGGGTCGACGAACTGGTCCTGGCGGGCCGGAACATCCAGGCCGTCCAGGCGATGCGGGAGAGCGGCATCGACCCCCGTCCCGAGCTGTACGAATGCGTGGAGGTGCTCGACGGGCGCCACCGCGAACTCGCCGACCGCCTGCCGCCCCCGGCCCTCCGGGACGTGGACACCCTGGCCGAGGCCGCCGGCGCCCTGCCCCGCGATCCCGTGGCCGTCGAGGCGGTCTGGGACGGCGACACCCGGGGCTGGATCGTGGTGCTGACCGCCGTCCTGGCCGAGCCGTGGGAGAGCGCTGTACTGGCCGGCTTCCGGATCGGCGCGGCGGGGACCGACGAGGCGGCGCGGACGGGCCGGGAACTGGCGGAGCGGCTCGGTGTCCCGTTCCGCTTCGCGAGCCCCGACGAACCCGACGAGGACGCCCCTCGCTGGTGGGACGCCCGGCACTGAGCACCGGCCCCGGGGCGATGATGGGCGGGTGCGATTCGAAGCGATCACCTGGGAGCGGCTGGCCGAAGCCTTCGCCGTACACACCGACACCCGGGAGCCCGCCGACGGCGGCCCCTGGCTGAAGGTCGCCGTCGACGGTGCTCCGGCGGCCCGTACCGGGGAGCTCGCCGAGCGCGTGGCACAGGCGTTGCGGGTCCGGGGCCGGGCAGTGCTGGTCGTGTCCACCGAGGGGTTCCTGCGGCCGGCGAGCCTCCGGTACGAGTACGGCAAGGAGGACCCCGACTCGTACTACGACAGCTGGTTCGACACGGGCGCGCTGTGGCGCGAGGTCTTCGGGCCGCTGGAGGCCGGCGGGAGCGGGCGGGTGCTGCCCGATCTCTGGGATCCGGTGACCGACCGCGCCACGCGGAGCCCGTACCGGCCGCTGCCCGGGGGCGGGGTGCTGGTGGTCCACGGGCCGTTGCTGCTGGGGCACTGGTTCCCGTTCGACCTGAGCGTCCATCTGCGGCTGTCGCCGGGCGCGCTCCGGCGGCGTACCGAGACGGCGGAGCGCTGGACGCTGCCCGCTTTCGCGCGGTACGAGGACGAGGCGGCGCCGGGCGACCGCGCGGACGCGGTCGTGCGCGCCGACGACCCGCTCCACCCGGCCTGGACCGGATGGCGCGGATCGGCGGCCTGATCCACGGTGCGGGCGGTGGCCCAGGGGCCCTGTTCACGGTCCCGGACGGCCGCCCACGGTGGTGACCGCCTCCGCGCCCGCCCGGCATCCCGCCGCCGCGGCCGAGGCGTCGTCCGCCCCCGCCAGTCGCGCCGCGAGGAAGCCGCCGGTGAACGCGTCGCCCGCCCCCGTCGAGTCCACCGCACCACGCACCCGGACCGCCGGGACGCGCCCGGTCACCGCACCGGCGGCGGCGAGCAGCGCTCCGCGCTCTCCCAGCGTGACGACCACCCGGCCCACCTGGAGGCTCAACTTGGCCGCGGCATCGGCCGGTTCGGGCAGCCCGGTGAGCAGCCGGGCCTCGTCCGCGTTGGGCAGCAGCAGATCGGTGCCCTCCACGGCCGTCAGGAACCGGTCGGCGCCCAGCTCGGCGAGGAAACCGGCCGAGGCCGGATCCACGCTCACCGGGATCCGCCGCCGCCGTGCTTCCCGCAGGGCGAGCAGGGCCGTCGCGCGGCTCGTCGCGGCGAAGAGGAGGTAGCCGGAGAGATGGAGATGGGCGATGCCGTCCAGCATCGACGGTGACCAGTCGTCGGGGGAGAGGCGGAGCACGGCGCCGCTGTCGGTGAGGAAGGTGCGCTCGGCGGTGGAATCGACGAGCGCGACGACGGTGGCGGTCGGCGCGTCCTCGTCCACGGCCAGCAGGCAGCGCACCCCCGCCCGCCGCAGTGCGTCCCGGTGCCAGTCCGCGCTGTCGGCGCCGACCCGGGCCAGCAGCCGCACGTCGGCACACCCGGAACGGGCCGCCCAGCAGGCGACGTTGGCCCCCGCGCCGCCGGGGAGGGTGCGGATCCGGGCCGGGGTGTCCGTGCCGTGGACCAGCGCCGTTCCGTGCCGGGCCACCACATCCGTGACCACGTCCCCGATGACGAGCAGGCCGCCGCCGGACGTTGCCCGGCTGTCGGTCGTCGCCCGGCCGTCGGTTGCCGTCCGGCCCTCGGTCATCGTCCGGCCTTCGGTCATCGTCCGGCCTTCGGTCATCGTCCGGTCGCCGAAGCCTGGGGCGTGGCGGCCCAGGCTTCGGCGATCCGCGCGGCGAGCGACACGTTTCCGCGTACGGCCGCGAGATTGGCCTCCAGCGAGGCGCCGCCGGTTCCCCGCATCAGCCGGTCCAGCAGGAACGGCGTGACGGCCTGGCCCGCGATGCCCCGCTCCCGGCACTCCGCCAGGGCCTCGGTCAGCACACGGTCGTGGAGCGCGGGATCCAACTGGTCCGCCTCGGACACGGGGTTGGCGACGACGAGCGCGGCCCCGGGGCCGCCGAGCACGTCCTGTGCCCGCATCACATCCGCGACCTCCTCGGGCGTGCGCACCGTCCAGTCGACCGGCTCGCCCGAACTGGTCAGATAGAAGCCGGGGAAGCGGTCGGTGCCGTAACCGAGCACCGTGACGCCGAGCGTCTCCAGGCGTTGCAGCGTCGCCGGGACGTCCAGGATCGACTTCACCCCCGCGCACACCACGGTGATGCCGGTCCGCGCCAGGAGCCGGAGATCGGCGGACTCGTCCTGGGTCCGCGTCCATTCCCGGTGCACGCCGCCGAGGCCGCCGGTCGCGAAGACGCGCAGGCCGGCGTGGGCGGCCAGGAACGCCGTCGCGGACACGGTCGTCGCCCCGCTCGCGCCCGTCGCCAGGGCCGGTGCGAGGTCCCGGTGCCCCAGCTTCCGCATCGCGGGGTCCGCGGCGACCCGGTCCAGCTGGGCCTTGTCCAGGCCGATGCGGGCCCTTCCGTCGAGTACGGCGATCGTCGCGGGTACCGCGCCGGCGGACCGTACGAGCCCTTCGAGCTCCTCGGCGACCCGCAGATTGCGGGGGCGCGGCAGACCGTGGGCGATGATCGTCGACTCCAGGGCCACGACGGGGTGGTGCGCGGCGAGGGCCGCCCGTACCTCGTCGGAGAGGACGGGGGCGCAGGGGTGTGCGCGGTGCGACGTGTTAGATGACATGTCCACATCCCTGTCGCGGGCGCGGCCGCCTCAAACGTGCGGCCGGGGCGGCGGACCCGTGCGGCACGGGCCGGACCGGCTGGTTTCAGCCTGCCGTTCCGCCCGTGGGTCCGCCTGCCGGTCCGGTGCATCCTGCTGTCGAGTCGCCTCCCGGCGGTCGCTAAGGTGACCGGCCATGACCACATTTGATCAAGCCCCTGCCTCGTTCGCCGTGCACATTCCGGACGCCGAACTCGAACCGGAACCGCTGGATCCAGCGCAGATCGTCTCGGGTGAGCCCGTGGTGACCGGCAAGGTGCTCTGGGAGTCGCCCGACGGCAAGCAGGTGCGCGGCATCTGGCAGATCACGCCCGGCGTGGTCACCGACACCGAGGCCAACGAACTCTTCGTGGTCGTCAGCGGGCGCGCGACCGTGGTGGTCGAGGGCGGCGAGACGCTGGAGATCGGGCCAGGGGACGCCTGTGTGCTGCGCGAGGGCGACCGTACGACATGGACGGTGCACGAGACGCTGCGCAAGGCGTACCACATCAGCCTCTGAAACCCCTGCGAAGCTTTCTCAGGAACGCTTCGGAGCTCCCGCGGGAACCCGTCGGAGCTTTCCTCAGGAAGCCGTGCCGGAAGCGCCGGACCGGGCGAGCGCCCGGCGCAGTGCCAGCGCGGCCATCGGCAGCAGCAGACATGCTCCGACCACGTTCAGCCAGCCGTAGCTCGCCCGGGCGACGATGACCCCGGCAACCGCTCCGCCGATGCCCGCCGCCGTGTTCATGGTCAGATCCGAAAGACCCTGCACGGCGGCGCGGGCGGGCTGCGGCACGGAGTCGGTGAGCAGCGCCGAACCGGCGACCAGCCCCGCCGACCAGCCGAGACCGAGCATGAAGAGACCGGCCGCGGTCTGCCCGTGGTTGGGGCCCGCGGTTCCGGCCAGCAACGCGGCACAGGAGAGCAGCCCGACCGCCAGACCGATCACGGCGAGCCGGCCGAAACGGTCCGAGAGCCAGCCCATCACCGGGGAGAACGCGTACATCCCCGCGATGTGGCCGCTGATGACCAGACCGATCAGCTGGAGCCCGGCGCCGTGGTGGCCCAGGTCGACCGGGGTCATCACCATGATCGAGACCATCGCCGTGTGCGAGACGGCCACCGTCACCAGCGCCAGCCGTGCCATCGGCGAGGCCCGGACCGCCGCGATCCCGGCGCGCAGTGAACGGCCGGCCGAGGACCCGTCGCCCTGCGGTGCCAGCGCCCGCGCCGTGAGCAGCGGGTCCGGCCGCAGCAGCACCCCGACCACCACGGCGGCCAGCAGGAAGATCCCGCCCGCGAAGACGAACGGGCCAGCCTGCTCGGATATCGCGGAGCCCCGGAAGAGACGGCCCACCGGGGCGGCGATGTTCGGCCCGAGCACGGAACCGATCGTGGTGGCCCAGATGACGGTGGAGATCGCCCGGCCGCGCCGGTCGGGCTCGGCCAGGTCCGCGGCGGCGAACCGGGCCTGCAGATTGGCCGAGGAACCCGCACCGAACCCGGCCATGCCGAGCAGCAGCATGGGGAAGCTGTCCACGAGGGTGGACAGGACCACGAGCCCCGCGCCGAGTACACCGATCAGATACGCCGCCACGAGACCGGGGCGCCGGCCGCGCGAGGTCATCAGTGCGGCCAGCGGCAGCGAGAGCAGAGCGGTTCCGGCCACCGAGGCGGTCGGGGCCAGACCGGACAGTGCCTCGGAGCCGCTCACCTCCGTGGCCAGCACGGGGGCCAGGGCGATACCGATGGGCACGCCGAGGCCGCCGAGTATCTGGCTGACTATGAGCACCGCGGACGTTCGGCGCCGCAGCCCGGGCAGCTCGGCCGCAGAGACCGGGGCGGGGAACCCGCCGGGTCCGGCAGGGGTGTCAGGTTCATCGAGGGCGTTGGTCACTGACGCAGTGTGCCAGCCCGTACACAGGTACGAAACAGGGGTCGGGCGGGGCACGGGCAGCAAGGCCCCGGCGCGAGGGCGCACGGGACCGGGCGAGGGCTCAGGGCCCCGGCGTCCGGATCAGAACAGCGGCTGGGGCAGCACGCCCTCCAGAGCCAGCAGCTGCCGCTTGGTTTCGAGTCCGCCGCCGAACCCGCCGAGTCCGCCGTCGCTCTCCACCACTCGATGGCACGGCACCACCACCGGGAGCGGATTGGACCCCATGGCCGCCCCGACCGCCTGCGCGGCGCCCGGCTGCCCGACCCGTCCGGCGAGATCCCCGTACCCGACGACCGTCCCGTACGGCACACCCGTGGCCAGCTCGCGGAGCACCTGGCGGTTGAAGCCGGAGGTCAGCGACCAGTCGAGGTCGAGGGAGAACTCCCGCGCCGAGCCCGCGAAATACGCCGCGAGCTGACGTATCGGCTCGGCGAGCCGGGCGGAGCCGGGACTCTCCACCGGCTCCGCGCCCAGTCGCGTCCGCAGCTGCCCGACCGCCTTCTCCCGCACCTCGGGACGGGCGTGGAAGACCACGTTCACCAGCCCCGTGCCGGTCGCGGCGAGCAGCAGCGGGCCGATGTCGCTCCCGACGACGGCCCACTCGGCAACCCCGTTGCTGTTCATGTGAACCACCGTACGGCCGGCCACTGACAACAGGTCCGTACGGCCGGACGGACGGTGGACTTGTCCGCCCGGTCAGTTCGTGGCTTCGCGCACCACATCGGGGTTGTTGGTGATGATCCCGTCCACGCCGAGGCCCGCCACCTTCGCGGCGGTCGCCGCGTCGTTGACCGTCCAGGTGTTGACCCGGAGCTTCTTGCCGTGCGCGCCCTTCAGCGCGTGAACCGCGTCCACGTAGTCGGCCGAAACCGATGTGTAGGAGGGGTTGATCTGGTCGGTGAAGGCCGCGTACGAGGGCAGGTCGGCCACCGCGGGAGTGCCGAGGAAGCCCGTCGTGACGTCCGGGCGCAGCTGGTGCACCTTCTTCACGCTGTCCGCGCCGAAGCTCTGGATGACGAGCCTGTTCTTCACGTGCGAACGGTCGAGCCACCCCTTCTGGCGCAGCACCCGCAGGGTCTCCTTCTCGATGCCCGGGTAGATCTCGGGGCTCTTGATCTCCAGGAGCAGCTTCTGCCGGTTGCGCTCGACCCGGTCCAGGTACTGCTTGAGCGTGGGCACCCGGGTTCCGGCGAACTGCGGACCGAACCAGCTGCCCGCGTCCAGCCGGGCGATCTCCGCCGCCGTGAAGTCCTTGACCGCCCATGAGGTCCGGTCCGGGAAGACCTCCTCGACGTCGGTGGTCCGCTTCAGATCGGTGTCGTGCACGACCACCAGCACGCCGTCCTTGGTGAACTGGACGTCGTTCTCCACCCAGTCGAAGCCGAGGGCGTCGGCCTTGTCGACGGCGGCCAGAGTGTTCTCCGGCGCGTAGGCCGAGGCGCCCCGGTGGGCGAAGACGACGGGCGCGGTCCGCTTCGCGTCCCCGGCCCGCTCCGCATCACCGGCCGCCGTCGTGTCCCCGGTCCGGGCGCTCACGGTGCTGACGCCGGTGACGCCGGTGACCGCGGTCGTGTGCCCGGCCGCGGTGGTCCTGGCGGTGGTCTGCGTATCGGCGGTCGACATCAGATAGGCGCCGGCGCCCATCAGGGCGGTGGCGGCGAGGGCGGCGGTTGCGGTGCGTGCGTACACGTGTACTCCTTGCGTCAGAAGTTGCGGACGGGCCGAGAGTGACAGTCGCGCCCCAACGGGGGACAGGCGAAGGATGGCCACAACGTGAACGCGGCCGACGATGCCGGGTAACGGGCCGGATTCCCTCTCGATAAAATGCAGCTCTTCTGTTTGTTTGCCGGGACTCGCGCCTTAGGGTCACCCCGAACCCGGGCTTCCGCGAAGGGCGTACGAGCATGCAGGGCACGATCGACGGTTTCAGCTACGGAGCGGTGACGCCCGTCGCGGCCTTCCTCATGGCCTGCCTCGGCGCGGCCCTCGGCCTGCGCTGTACGAACCGTTCGCTGCGTACCGAGCGCACCTTCAAGGCCGGCTGGCTGGCTCTCGGCGCGACCTCCATCGGCTCCGGCATCTGGACGATGCACTTCATCGCGATGATGGGCTTCTCCGTGGAAGGGGTGGCCATCGGCTACGACATGCCGATCACCTTCGCCAGCCTCGCGGTCGCCGTCGGCATGGTCGGCGTCGGCATCTTCATCGTCGGCTACCGGGGCGCCACCAGAATGGCCCTGGTGACGGGCGGGACGATCACCGGGCTGGGCGTGGCCACCATGCACTACCTGGGCATGGCCGGAATGCGTCTCGACGGACAGTTCGAGTACGAAACGGTCACCGTGGCCCTCTCCGTCGTCATCGCCGTGGTGGCCGCGACGACCGCGCTCTGGGCGGCCGTCTCCGTCCACGGATTCCTGCCCAGCCTCGGCGCCAGCGTCGTCATGGGCGTCGCGGTGAGCGGCATGCACTACACGGGCATGGCCGCGCTCAACGTCCATCTGCACCCCGACGCCGTCGCGGGCGACGGGTCGAGCGCACCGCTCGTGCCGCTGCTGATCGGGCCCGCCTGCTTCCTGATCCTGGCCGCGGTGGTCGTGATGTTCGATCCGCTGATGGTGATGGGCACCCCGGACTGGAACGACCCCGGGGGCCCGGGCGGGGCCGCCCGGAAGCCCGGAATCCCGGCCCAGCGGCAGGTGCCGCGGTTCGGTACGCACGCCGACCCGGCGTCCTTCCACTCCCGGCCGCGCGACCCCGCGCCACCGGGAGAATGGTGAGACCGGCCCCGCGCATCGGCTGACCCGGCCCGGTTGTCAGTGGCGGGTCGTACGGTGGTTCCATGCGGCCCGTTTCGAAGATCGAACGTTCGGTGGCGCCTTTCGAGGTCGTCAGTCCCTACCAGCCCAGCGGCGACCAGCCCGCGGCCATCGCCGAGCTGGAGCGGCGCATCCGCGTCGGCGAGAAGGACGTCGTCCTGCTCGGCGCGACCGGCACCGGTAAATCGGCGACCACCGCGTGGATGATCGAGAAGCTGCAGCGCCCCACGCTCGTGATGGCACCGAACAAGACGCTCGCCGCACAGCTGGCGAACGAATTCCGCGAGCTGCTGCCCAACAACGCCGTCGAGTACTTCGTCTCGTACTACGACTACTACCAGCCCGAGGCGTACGTACCGCAGTCGGACACCTACATCGAGAAGGACTCCTCGATCAACGAGGAGGTCGAGCGGCTGCGCCACTCCGCGACGAACTCGCTGCTCACCCGCCGCGATGTCGTCGTGGTCGCCTCCGTCTCCTGCATCTACGGCCTCGGCACGCCCCAGGAGTACGTGGACCGGATGGTCCAGCTCAAGGTCGGTGACGAGATCGACCGGGACCAGTTGCTGCGCCGCTTCGTCGAGATCCAGTACACCCGCAACGACCTCGCCTTCACCCGGGGCACCTTCCGGGTCCGCGGCGACACCATCGAGATCTTCCCGGTCTACGAGGAGCTCGCCGTCCGCATCGAGATGTTCGGCGACGAGATCGAGGCGCTCTCCACCCTCCACCCGCTCACCGGCGAGGTGATCAGCGAGGACCAGTCCCTCCACGTCTTCCCCGCCAGCCACTACGTCGCGGGCCCCGAGCGCATGGAGAAGGCGGTCAACGGCATCGAACAGGAGCTGGAGCAGCGCCTTGCCGAGCTGGAGAAGCAGGGCAAGATGCTGGAGGCCCAGCGGCTGCGGATGCGCACCACGTACGACATCGAGATGCTCCGGCAGATCGGCACCTGCTCCGGCGTCGAGAACTACTCGATGCACTTCGACGGCCGCTCGCCCGGCACCGCTCCCAACACCCTCCTCGACTACTTCCCCGATGACTTCCTCCTCGTCCTCGACGAGTCGCATGTCACCGTGCCGCAGATCGGCGCGATGTACGAGGGCGACGCCTCCCGCAAGCGCACCCTCGTCGACCACGGCTTCCGGCTCCCCTCCGCGCTCGACAACCGCCCGCTGAAGTGGGAGGAGTTCCTGAGCCGGATCGACCAGACCGTCTATCTCTCCGCCACCCCCGGGAAGTACGAGCTGTCCCGGGGCGACGGTTTCGTGGAGCAGATCATCCGCCCCACCGGCCTCGTCGACCCGGAAGTGGTCGTCAAGCCCACCGAGGGCCAGATCGACGACCTGGTGCACGAGATCCGCACACGCGCCGAGAAGGACGAGCGGGTCCTGGTCACCACCCTCACCAAGAAGATGGCCGAGGACCTCACCGACTACTTCCTGGAGCTCGGCATCCAGGTCCGCTATCTGCACAGCGACGTCGACACGCTGCGCCGCATCGAGCTGCTGCGCGAGCTGCGCTCCGGCGAGTACGACGTACTGGTCGGCATCAACCTCCTGCGCGAGGGCCTCGACCTGCCCGAGGTGTCGCTCGTCGCCATCCTCGACGCGGACAAGCAGGGCTTCCTCCGCTCGGGAACGTCCCTGATCCAGACCATCGGGCGCGCCGCCCGGAACGTCTCCGGACAGGTCCATATGTACGCGGACAAGATCACCCCGGCGATGGCGCAGGCCATCGACGAGACCAACCGCCGCCGCGAGAAGCAGATCGCCTACAACACCGAGCGCGGTCTCGACCCGCAGCCGCTGCGGAAGAAGATCAACGACATCGTCGCGACGATCGCCCGCGAGGAGGTCGACACCGAGCAGCTGCTCGGCACCGGCTACCGCCAGGCGAAGGGCGCCAAGGCCCCCGTTCCCGCGCTGGGCATCAAGACGACCGGCTCCAAGAAGGCCAAGGGCGGCGGCGAAACGGTCACCGACCGGCCCGCCACCGAGCTCGCCGGGATCATCGAGGAGATGACCGAACGGATGCGGGCGGCTGCCGCGGACCTCCAGTTCGAGGTGGCCGCGCGACTGCGTGACGAGGTCGGGGAGTTGAAGAAGGAGCTGCGCCAGATGCGGGAAGCGGGCCTCGCCTGAGCCCGCAGTACCTGGTGTGTTGCAGGACCGACACAAAACGGCCCTGAGCGGTCGCGCCACCGGCGTAACTGCGTAGGGTGCTGGGAAACCGCGCACGGATGGTTGCGGGGAAAGCGGAGAGGGGACAGCGCGTGACGGTCAATATGACCAAGGGTCAGGCCATCAACCTGCAGAAGAGCGACGGGGGGACCCTGACCGCGGTGCGGATGGGGCTCGGCTGGCAGGCGGCGCCGCGCCGGGGTCTGTTCGGTTCACGTACACGGGAGATCGACCTCGACGCGTCGGCGGTGCTCTTCGCCGACAAGCAGCCGGTCGACGTGGTCTTCTTCCGTCACCTCGTCAGTGACGACGGCTCGGTCAAGCACACCGGGGACAACCTGGTCGGCGGCGCCGGTTCCGGCGGCGACGACGAGGCGATCCTCGTCGACCTGCAGCGGGTGCCGGTCCACATCGACCAGATCGTCTTCACGGTGAACTCCTTCACCGGCCAGACGTTCCAGGAGGTGCAGAACGCCTTCTGCCGCATCGTCGACGAGACCAACGGCCAGGAGCTCGCCCGCTACACGCTGGACGGCGGCGGGCAGTACACCGCCCAGATCATGGCGAAGGTGCACCGCTCGGGGAACGGGTGGCAGATGACCGCCCTCGGCAACCCCGCCAACGGCCGCACCTTCCAGGACCTGATGCCGGCGATCCTGCCGCACCTGTAGGCAGGGGACCGATCCGCGAGGGCACTCCCGGATCGGTGCGCATCGGTACCCGCAGCTCCCGGAGGCATCGGCCGCCGGGAGCTGCACCGCATCGCGCCGCACCGCACACGGCGCGCAACGCACAACACACAGCAGCGAATTCGTCGAGGGGACAGGGCAATGACGGCCGAGCTGGTCCGGGGGCAGAACCACACCTTGCCCCAGACCCGTCTGGAGATCCGGGTATCGGCCGGCACGCCCGTCGTGGCCGGTGCCACGCTCGGCGACGAGAACGGCACGGTGCGCGGCACCGAATGGATCGCCCATCCGGGGTCGCCGCAGCTCCCCGGGCTCGAAGTGTCCAGGCAGGCCGCCGCCGACCACCGGCTGGCCGTGGACCTGGACGCCCTGCCCGCCCAGGTCCACCGGGTCACCGTGCTGCTGGCCCTGCCGACCGGCGTCGGCGGGCCGGTCCGGTTCGGCGCGGTCGCCTCCCCGTTCGTCGCCGTCACCGGGCTCGACGGCACCGAGATCGCCACCTTCACGCTCACCGGCCTGGACACCGAGTCCGCGGTCGCGGCCCTGGAGCTCTACCGCCGACAGGGTGCCTGGAAGGTACGCGCCGTCGGCCAGGGCTACGCGGGCGGCCTCGACGCCATGCTCGCCGACCAGGGCCTGCTCCGGGCCGCCGAGCTGGCCCGCTCCATCCAGGACGCGGTCACCCGGGCGATGGCCCGCTCGGTCGCCCCGCCCCCGCCGCGCACCCCGGACGCCGACAGGGTCGCACCCGGCGCAGGCGCACCCGGCCCCGTGCCGCCCCCGGACGGCCGCCGCCCCGCCCCCCAGCCGCCCGAACCACTCGCGGAGCCCGCCGCCGCGCCGCCCACCGCCACGACGGGCGGGCCCATCAACTACGCGCACCCGCGCCGCCAGTCGACCGCACCCCCGCCGCCCCCTCCCACCGCGCCGCCCGCCGAGCCGGGCCGCCCCGCACAGCCCGTCGCCGGGGACGCGACCGGCTGGTCCATGGACGAGCGCCTCTACAACCAGATCTGGGGCATGTTCGAGGACCTGGCCCGCACCACCGCCGCCTATCGCAGCGCCGTCGACTTCGCCGAGTCCCGCATGGACCAGGAGCTCGACCGCACCCTGTCCGACCCGCGCAGCCGGATCGGCGGCGCGGGGGACCGGGCCCGCGAGCAGGCCCGCGCCAAGCGCGACGAGCTGACCGCACGGGCCCGCGAGGCCCTCGACCGCGACCTCGCCCAGCTCGCCGCCGAGTCCGCCGTGGTGGAACCCGCGCTGCCCGCTGCGTTCGCGGGCTGGGACAACCCCGTCTGGCACGCCTACCGCGTCCCGATGGAGATCCCCATGGCGCTGCGCATCGGCGACCTCCATCTGCCCGAGAACCCCGGCCTGCACATCCCGCTGCTGGTCCGGCTGCCGCTGGAGCGCGGGATGTGGATAGACAGCGGCCGCACGACGTCCGATGCCGCGGCCCTGATGGACAGCGCCCGGCTGCGCACCCTCGCCATGGAGAGCGCGGTCGCGCACGCGGCCCGGCTGCTGGCCGTCTACCCGGCCGACGAGTTCTCGGTCCATGTCATCGACCCCGCGGGCTCGGCCGCCGGGGCGCTCGCACCGCTGGTCCGGTCCGGGGCGCTCGCCGGGCCGCCCGCCTCCGGGGCGGGGGGAGTGTCCTCGGTCCTCGCCCGTCTCACCCGCCGCGTCGATCTGGTGCAGATGGCGATCCGGGCCGGCGCCGCCGACTCGCTCCCGCCGGACCTGGACACCGGCGAGCAGCTGCTGATCGTCAATGACTTCCCGCACGGCTTCGACGACCGCGCCGTCACCCAGCTGCGCTACCTCGCCGACGAGGGGCCCTCGGTCGGCGTCCATCTGATGATGGTCGCGGACCGGGAGGACGCCAGCGCGTACGGGCCGGTGCTCGACCCGCTGTGGCGTTCGCTGCTGCGCGTCACCCCGGTCGCCGACGACCACCTGGCCGACCCCTGGGTGGGGCACGCCTGGACGTACGAGCCGCCCCGGATGCCGCCGGGCAGCCGGGTCCTGGAAGAGGTGCTCGCCAAGGTGGCGGCGGCCCGCCGCCCCCGGCGTCCCTGAGGGGCCGGGCAACCGGCACCGCGCTCACACGGTGCCGGGCAGACCAGTATCGAGCTCGCACCCCCTGACCAGCGCTTTTGAAAGATCTTTACCCTCTCCTTTACCTTTCCTTGGTATTCCCTGTACTGTTCTTTGAGCGGAGGGGAGTACTCCCATACGCGGCGTACCCGTCAATACGGACCGTGACCGGTCCCGGGGCGCCGGCCCGTGCGCGCACCCCGCGTGCCCGGGTGGAAGAGACCTCCGGCAGCGACGACGCTGATCAGTAGCCGTAGCGAACTGCCGGAGGCGCAGTGGACGTTTCATGGACCCTCTGGGTGCTGACCATTCTTGGTCTGTCAGCCCTTATCGCCGTCGACTTCTTCATCGGGCGCAAGCCCCATGACGTGACGACCAAGGAAGCCGGAATCTGGACGATCGTCTGGATCGCGCTGGCCGCCCTCTTCGGGCTCGGCCTGCTGGTCTTCGGTGAGAGCCAGGCCTCGGGCGAGTTCTTCGCCGGCTTCATCACCGAGAAGTCGCTGAGTGTCGACAACCTCTTCGTCTTCGTCCTGATCATGGCGAAGTTCTCGGTGCCCTCGTACCTCCAGCAGCGGGTGCTGCTGGTCGGTGTGCTGATCGCGCTGGTGCTGCGGGCGATCTTCATCGCCGCCGGTGCCGCCGTGATCGCCAACTTCTCGTGGGTCTTCTACATCTTCGGCGCGTTCCTGATCTACACCGCCTGGAAGCTCATCCAGGAGGCGCGGGCCGGCGAGGAAGAGGAGGAGTTCGAGGAGAACCGCCTCCTCAAGACGATCGAGCGCCGCTTCGGGGTGGCCGACCGCTACCACGGCACCAAGCTCTTCATCCGGAACAACGGCAAGCGCGTCCTGACCCCGCTGATGGTCGTCATGCTCGCCATCGGCACCACCGATGTGCTGTTCGCCCTGGACTCCATCCCCGCGATCTTCGGTCTGACCCAGGACCCGTACATCGTCTTCACCGCCAACGCCTTCGCCCTGATGGGGCTGCGGCAGCTGTACTTCCTGATCGGCGGGCTGCTGAAGAAGCTGGTCCACCTCAGCTACGGACTCTCGGTCATCCTCGGCTTCATCGGGGTGAAGCTGGTGCTGCACGCACTGCACGAGTCCGGGGTGCACGTCCCCGAGATCTCCATCCCGGTCTCGCTCGGCGTCATCTGCGGCGTGCTGGTGATCACCACGATCACCAGCCTCATCGCCAGCAAGAAGCAGACCCTGGCGGAGTCCGGCGAACCCGCCGACAAGGTGCCGGGCGCAGACAAGGGCGCGGGCATCGACGCCTGACCGTGCCGGACGGCCCGGCGGGGCCGTCCGGCACGGACGGGAACCGGCACCGGCCGGGGCGGGCAACGGCAAGTTGCCCGCCCCGGCCGGGGTTGTCACGGGGAGGTCCGGCCCGTGGCCGCCGTCTTCACCAGCCGCGGGCGCGCCACTGCGGCAGCTGCGGACGCTCGTCGCCGAGCGTGGTGTCGTGGCCGTGGCCCGGATAGACCCAGGTCTCGTCGGGCAGCTGGTCGAAGAGCTTGGTCTCCACGTCGTGGAGCAGGCTCGCGAAGGCCTCGGGGTCCTTGTGCGTATTGCCGACCCCGCCCGGGAAGAGGCAGTCCCCGGTGAACAGGTGCGGGGCGCCGTGCGGGTCGTCGTAGACCAGCGCGATGGAGCCCGGGGTGTGTCCCACGAGGTGCCGGGCGGTCAGGGAGACCTCACCCACACGGACCGTGCCGCCGTCGTCGACGAGGACATCGGTCGGGACCGGGATGCCCTCGGCGTCGTACCGACCCGCGTAGGTGCGTGCTCCGGTGGCCGCCACCACCTCGCCCAGTGCCTGCCAGTGGTCGCCGTGCCGATGGGTGGTGACGACGGACGCGATGCCGTCGTCACCGATCAGCCGCAGCAGCGTCCCGGCCTCGGCGGCCGCGTCGATCAGCAGCTGCTCGCCGGTGGCCCGGCAGCGCAGCAGATAGGCGTTGTTGTTCATCGGGCCGACGGCGACCTTGGAGATCATCAGATCCGTCAGCTCGTGCACATCCGCACGCCCGCCGACCTTGACCGCTCCGCTGTACGTCATACGTCTCAGCCTATAGCGGGGGCAGGACAGGGAGCGGGCCGCCTTCGACGGTCAGCACCGAGCCGTCCCGGCGCCCGCTGAGCCAGCCGAGCAGCTCGGGCGCCGTGCCGCGGACCGTGACCGGGCCGCCCTCCGCGCCGCCGCCGGTCGTCCGCACCGGGCCCCCGTCGGCGGTCATCCTCGTGGACACGACATCGGGGTGCCCGTCGAACCGCTCGGCGAGGAAGTCGATCTCGCGGGAGACGAAATCCTCAGGCAGGTCCTCCAGCTCGTAGCCGACGCCCAGGTCGACATGGTGCAGCTCGACCTCGACCCGGCGGCGGAACGGGATGCGGGAGGCGGAGTCCGTCACGCCGTTGCGCAGGGTGACCGTGCGGGACCAGTCGGCCGGGACCGCGGCGGCGGCCCCGAGGCGGTCCGCGCTCCCGGCCAGGTCGGCCAGCTGCTCGGCCGGCGGCCGGGGCGCGTCGCGCTCGATGTCGCGGTCGCGGGTTTCGCTGTCTGCGTACATGGGACGGCCCTGGAGAACATTTACGAGCGCGTCGGCGTTACGAGAGAGGTGCGCAAGAACATGGCCCCGGCTCCAGCCCGGCAATCGCGACGGTTGGGCGAGCGCGGCAGCGTCCAGTTTCCCGGTGGCGCTGAGCAGTCGATCGGTTGCTTCACGTACGGCGTCCAGGTCGCGCGCATGATCAATCATGAGGCCGAGCCTAGCCTCACCACTCGTTCGGGTGAAGGAGCCCATGGCTGTCCGTAAATCGAATGTGCGTGCTATACGCTCGGAGTCGAAAGCTTCGTACACCGCTGTGGCGCCCCCCATACCCTGGGACAGGGGCTCAGTTCCCCCATTTCTCTCCAGAAAGGTGCGGACCGGCGTGGCCGACCGTCTCATCGTCCGTGGCGCTCGCGAGCACAACCTCAAGAACGTCTCGCTCGACCTCCCGCGCGACTCCCTCATCGTCTTCACCGGGCTCTCCGGGTCGGGCAAGTCGTCCCTCGCGTTCGACACGATCTTCGCCGAGGGCCAGCGGCGCTACGTGGAGTCCCTCTCCTCGTACGCCCGCCAGTTCCTAGGTCAGATGGACAAGCCGGACGTCGACTTCATCGAAGGCCTCTCGCCCGCCGTCTCCATCGACCAGAAGTCGACCTCGCGCAATCCGCGCTCGACGGTCGGCACCATCACCGAGGTCTACGACTACCTCCGGCTGCTCTTCGCCCGGATCGGCAAGCCGCACTGCCCGGAGTGCCGCCGCCCCATCTCCCGCCAGTCGCCGCAGGCGATCGTCGACAAGGTGCTCGGCCTGCCCGAGGGCAGCCGCTTCCAGGTGCTGTCGCCGCTGGTGCGCGAGCGCAAGGGCGAGTTCGTCGACCTCTTCGCCGATCTGCAGACCAAGGGCTACAGCAGGGCCCGGGTCGACGGCGAGACCATCCAGCTCTCCGAGCCGCCCAAGCTGAAGAAGCAGGAGAAGCACACCATCGAGGTGGTCATCGACCGCCTCACGGTGAAGGACAGCGCCAAGCGCCGGCTGACCGACTCGGTCGAGACCGCGCTCGGGCTCTCCGGCGGCATGGTCGTGCTCGACTTCGTCGACCTCCCCGAGGACGACCCCGAGCGTGAGCGGATGTACTCCGAGCACCTCTACTGCCCGTACGACGACCTCTCCTTCGAGGAGCTCGAACCGCGCTCCTTCTCCTTCAACTCGCCCTTCGGCGCCTGCCCGGACTGCACGGGTATCGGTACGCGGATGGAGGTCGACCCGGAGCTGATCGTCCCGGACGAGGAGAGGTCGCTCGACGAGGGCGCGATCCACCCCTGGTCGCACGGCCACACCAAGGAGTACTTCGGCCGGCAGATCAACGCCCTCGCCGACGCCCTCGGATTCCGTACGGACATCCCCTGGGCCGGGCTGCCGCAGCGCGCCAGGAAGGCCCTGCTCCACGGCCACAAGATCCAGACCGAGGTCCGCTACCGCAACCGCTACGGGCGGGAGCGCGCGTACACCACCCCCGCCTTCGAGGGCGCGGTGCAGTTCGTCAAGCGGCGGCACTCCGACGCCGAGAGCGACTCCAGCAGGGAGCGCTTTGAGGGCTACATGCGCGAGGTGCCCTGCCCGACCTGTGAGGGCACCAGGCTCAAGCCGATCGTCCTCGCGGTGACGGTGATGGAGAGGTCCATCGCCGAGGTCGCCGCCATGTCGATCAGCGAATGCGCCGAGTTCCTCGGCCGGATGAAGCTCAACGCCCGCGACAAGAAGATCGCCGAGCGGGTGCTGAAGGAGGTCAACGAGCGGCTGAAGTTCCTCGTCGACGTCGGCCTCGACTACCTCTCCCTCAACCGCGCGGCCGGCACCCTGTCCGGCGGCGAGGCCCAGCGCATCCGCCTCGCCACCCAGATCGGCTCCGGCCTGGTCGGCGTGCTGTACGTGCTGGACGAGCCCTCCATCGGCCTGCACCAGCGGGACAACCACAGGCTGATCGAGACCCTGGTCCGGCTCCGTGACATGGGCAACACACTCATCGTCGTCGAGCACGACGAGGACACCATCAAGGTCGCCGACTGGGTCGTCGACATCGGCCCCGGCGCCGGTGAGCACGGCGGCAAGGTGGTCCACTCCGGATCGCTCAAGGAGCTGCTGGCCAACGGCGAGTCGATCACCGGTCAGTATCTGACCGGCAAGAAGCAGATCCCGATGCCCGACGTCCGGCGCCCCGTCGACCCGCAGCGCAGGCTCACGGTGCACGGAGCCCGGGAGAACAACCTCCAGGACATCGACGTCTCCTTCCCGCTCGGCCTGCTCACGGCCGTCACGGGCGTCTCGGGTTCGGGGAAGTCGACGCTGGTCAACGACATCCTCTACACCCACCTGGCGCGCGAGCTGAACGGCGCCAAGTCGGTCCCCGGCCGGCACACCCGGGTCGACGGCGACGACCTGGTCGACAAGGTGGTGCACGTCGACCAGTCGCCCATCGGCCGCACGCCCCGGTCCAACCCGGCCACGTACACCGGCGTCTTCGACCATGTCCGCAAGCTGTTCGCGGAGACGATGGAGGCGAAGGTGCGCGGCTATCTGCCGGGCCGCTTCTCCTTCAACGTCAAGGGCGGCCGCTGCGAGAACTGCTCCGGCGACGGCACCATCAAGATCGAGATGAACTTCCTGCCGGACGTGTACGTCCCGTGCGAGGTCTGCCACGGAGCGCGCTACAACCGGGAGACCCTGGAGGTCCACTACAAGGGCAAGTCCATCGCCGAGGTGCTGGACATGCCGATCGAGGAGGGCCTGGAGTTCTTCGAGGCCGTCCCGACGATCGCCCGTCATCTGCGCACGCTCAACGAGGTGGGCCTCGGATACGTGCGGCTCGGCCAGTCCGCGCCGACGCTCTCCGGCGGTGAGGCGCAGCGCGTGAAGCTCGCCAGCGAGCTGCAGAAGCGCTCCACCGGCCGTACGGTCTACGTCCTGGACGAGCCGACCACGGGTCTGCACTTCGAGGACATCAGCAAGCTCATCAAGGTGCTCTCCGGGCTGGTCGACAAGGGCAACTCGGTGATCGTCATCGAGCACAACCTCGATGTGATCAAGACCGCTGACTGGGTCATCGACATGGGCCCCGAAGGGGGCAGCGGCGGCGGTCTGGTCATCGCCGAGGGCACTCCGGAGGAGGTCGCCGGGGTCCCGGCCAGCCACACCGGCAAGTTCCTCCAGGGCATCCTGGACCCGGAGCGGGTGAGCGAGGCCGCGGTGCCCGCGGCCCGCAAGCCGATGCGGAAGGCGGCCGCGAAGAAGGCGGTCGCCGCGAAGTCGGCCCCGGCCAGGAAGACGGCCACGGCCCGGACGAGCACGGACGGGATCGCGAAGAAGCCCGCGGCGAAGAAGGCGACCCGCGCGAGCAAGGCCTGACGCCTCCGGCGGAACAGGGCGAGGCGGCTCCCGGATCCCCGGGGGCCGCCTCGCCCTGTCGACTGCCTCGCCCTGTTCGCCTCCAAGGCCTGTTCACCGCCACAGCCGGGCCGCTGACCAGGGACGATCGGCCTCGGGCGGCCCGGCCGCAGAGCCGTCCGTCTCCGCCGGTATCGTCGCTTCTGTCACCGATGGCTTCGACAGCTGTGATGCCCGCGGTACTCCTGGTACCCGCGGCGCTTCAGTCGCGCCCGGTGCCCATCCACCCCTACAACCAGTGGAGACCGCATGTCCGGCCAGCCCGCCGCCCGCCGTACCGTGCTGAAGGGTGCCGCTCTCGCCGGCGCCGCCGGGCTGGGAGTGGCCGCCTGCTCGACCGAGTCGAAGCTCGGCCACGCCGAGACGCCGACGCCGACCGCTCCCGTCGAGCTCGGCACGCCGGACGAGATTCCGGTCGGCGGATCCAAGCTTTTCCGCAACGAGCGGGTCATCGTGAACTGCCCGGCCAAGGGCCAGTACAAGGCGTTCAGCGCCCAGTGCACCCACGCGGGCTGCCTGCTGGACAAGGTCGAGGACAACGTGGGGACGTGCCCCTGCCACGGCAGCCACTTCGACACGACGACCGGCAAGGCGATGCGCGGTCCGGCGACCGCGCCGCTGCCCGCCGTCCCGGTCAGGGTCGAGGGCGGAAAGCTGGTCGCGGGCCCCGACGCCTGACACCGGCAGGGAAGGCAGCGGTCGGAGAGACAACGGCCGGGAAGGCACCGGCCGGGAGATACCGGTCAGGGAGACAGCGGCCGGAGACGGGCTCACTCCCAGTCCCAGTCGATGCCGACCAGACCGGGCCGTACCCCCTGCTCCACCAGGTGAACGGTCCGGTGCCTGCCGGTCAGCGTGAGGTCCGTGCGGGCGCCGCGCGGCGCCCCCGCCGAGACCTGGGCGAAGCGCCGGCACCGTACCGGCAGCGCGGCCTCGTCGAAGGCCACCTGGAGCACGTACTGCCCGCCGCCGAAGCTGAACCCCCGCACGTACTCGCCGCTCGGCCCTCCCGTGCCGTCGCCGAAGCCGTAGTCGAAGAGGTAGGTGTCGCCCGCCCTCAGCCGGGTGTCGAAGAGCAGCTCCGCGACGAGCACCCCGGTCCCGCGGTCCCAGCGGACCCGCCCCGTCCGGCAGTTCTCCCCGGCCGTCACCGCCACCCGCGCCGGATCGCAGCCCGGATCGCCCCGGTGGACGGCGAGGTAGCGGTCGATGTCGTCCCGGTGGGCACGCACCACATGCTGCGAATCGCGCCGCCGCAGCTCCCGGCCGGGACCGATCCGTACCCGCTCGTGATGGCCCACCGTGTGCAGTCCGCCGTCCACCGGCGACCCCATGTCGGCGAGCAGCCGCTCCACGGCGCCGGACGACTCCATCAGGGAACGGTACGAACGCGCGGCCGGACGGTCGGCCTCCGGGCGCGCGTTCCCGCTTCCCAGCAGCCGGAGCAGCGAGTTGCCCGGCAGCTCCAGCACTTCCTCCAGCGCCTTCACGGCCCGCAGTGACTCGGCGCGCTGGGGGCGCCTGGCCCCCTGCTGCCAGTAACTCAGGCTCGTCACCCCGACCTTGACCCCGCGGTGCGCGAGATGGTGCTGCACCCGCTGGAGCGGCAGCCCGCGTACCGAGAGCGCGGTGCGCAGGGCCAGATGGAACGGGCCGGTGTGCAGCACCTGTGCCAGTTCGGCCTCGGTGTGCCGCATGAGGTCCTCCAGGTGAACGTTCACGACGCGGGGCGGGGGAACGCGTCGGCGGGGGCGGTGCCGCAGGTGGCCGGGGCAGGGCCGTTCACGTATCCGCCACGCCGTTCACACCGCGATGTTCCCCCGCATTGAAGCGTGTTGACCCGTCCCCGACAACGGTTGATGCTCCTCGGGCAGCGTCCGGACGCGCTCCTGTGATCCCACACCCCCCGCCTCGGGAGGAACGTCATGCGTATCCGAAGAATCCGAACAGGACGGCTCCCGGCCCTGGCCGCCCTGGCCGCCGTGCTCCTCGCCGTGCCGACGGCGACCGCCTCGGCGGCCCCGGCCCCGGCCCCGGCCACAACCACGACCGGCCCGGCCGTCACCGGGCTCGCCGCGACAAAGCGGCTGAACATCACCATGCAGGCCCAGCAGAAGACCAACTGGTGCTGGGCGGCATCCGGCAACACCATCGCCACCTGGTTCGGCCGCAACTACTCGCAGAACCAGTTCTGCAACGCCGCCTTCGGCCGTGCGCAGGGCTACGAGTGCCCCAACTCGCAGGCCACGCTGGGCAATGTCCAGGACGGCCTGTACTGGGCCGGCGTCAACCCCGGTTCGTACGTCACCGGCTGGCTGCGCTATCCCACCGTCCAGGCCGAGATCGCCGCGGGCCGCCCCGTGGAGACCCGCATCCAGTGGTCGTCGGGCGGTGGCCACATGCACGTCCTGTACGGGTACGACGACTCCGGCAGCTGGGTCTACTGGGGCGATCCCTGGCCCTCCAGCAACCGCTACAACTGGGCCTCGCACGCCTGGTACGTGAACAACGACGAGTTCTCCTGGACCCACTCCCTCTACCGGATCGGGGCGTGAGGAGATGATCCGCAGGACCGCACGTACCGCCCGGTCCACGGCCGCCGCCCTGGCCGCGACCGGCATCCTGACCGGCGCCGCCCTGCTCACCGTCGCGGCCCCCGGGGCGGCCGCCGCCACCGGCCCCACCGCCGGCCCGTCCGCCCTGGCGGCTGCCCGGCAGGCCGCCACCGAACCCGCGGCCCTGGACACCCTGGCCCGGTTCTTCGCCCGCGAGGGCGCGGTCACCAGGTCCGCGGCGGCACCGCGCATCGAGGGCGCCGCCGTCCCCGTGCACACCCTCGATCCGGACTTCGTGGCCGGGAAGCCGGGCGCGTCCGTCGCCAGGCTGGACTACCTCGCCACCACGGCCGTCTCCTCGGACGGCCGGAAGGCGTCCCTGTGGACCCTTCCGAAGGAAGGGAAGGAGGGCGGCTGGCAGGTGGTGAACATCGCCACCGGCGACGACGAGACGAGGTACGCGGCCGCCGGCGCCCGCAAACTCCCCGGCGGGACGGTGTTCCGTGAGCCGCAGGTGGACGCCTGGTACGTCCAGAAGGGGACGAAAGTGCTCCCGCTGGACCAGGACGCGGTCCGCGCGGTCGGTGCCCGCGGCACCACACTGGCCGCCTACCGCACCCGGGTACGGGAGGCGTACGGCGACAAGCTCCCCGGCTCCGGATACGCCCGCTCCGGCAAGGCGGGCGGCTACTCCCCGCCGGCCGCCCCCGCCCACGACGGCCCGGAGCGCCGGACGGTCGCGGCGAGCACGGCGTCCGGCACCGCTCCGGCCGCCGCCTCGGCCGCCGCCGGAGCGGGCGCCCTCGTGGTGCTCGGCCTCGGCGGGCTCACCGTCCTGCGCAACCGCCGCCACCGGGAGAACCCGTGACCGGCAGCCGTACCCACTGACCCGTGCTCCGGGGCGCGCTCCCGCGATCCGCGCCCCGGAGCACGGCACCACTTCCGGGCAGCCGGACTGTCACTGCCCGCAAGTAGGGTGGGACACATGGCAGACCCCTCCAGCTACCGCCCCAAGCCGGGACAGATCCCCGACTCCCCGGGGGTCTACAAATTCCGCGACGAACACCGCCGGGTGATCTACGTCGGAAAGGCCAAGAACCTGCGCCAGCGCCTGGCCAACTACTTCCAGGACCTGGCCGCGCTCCACCCGCGTACGCGCACGATGGTCACCACGGCCGCCTCGGTGGAATGGACGGTCGTCTCCACGGAGGTCGAGGCCCTCCAGCTGGAGTACTCCTGGATCAAGGAGTTCGACCCGCGGTTCAACGTCAAGTACCGCGACGACAAGAGCTATCCGTACCTCGCGGTCACGCTCGACGAGGAGTTCCCGCGCGTCCAGGTGATGCGCGGCGCCAAGAAGAAGGGCGTGCGCTACTTCGGTCCGTACGGGCACGCCTGGGCGATCCGCGAGACGGTCGACCTCATGCTCCGGGTCTTCCCGGTGCGTACGTGCTCCGCCGGAGTCTTCAAGAACGCCGCCAGGACCGGCCGTCCGTGCCTCCTCGGCTACATCGGCAAGTGCTCCGCCCCCTGCGTCGGCCGCGTCACCCCCGAGGAACACCGCGAACTGGCCGACGACTTCTGCGACTTCATGGCAGGCCGGACCGGTACGTACATCCGCCGCCTGGAGAAGGACATGATGGCGGCGGCCGAGGAGATGGAGTACGAGCGGGCGGCCCGGCTCCGCGACGACGTGGAGGCCCTCAAGCGGGCCATGGAGAAGAGCGCCGTCGTGCTGGCCGACGCCACCGACGCCGACCTGATCGCGGTCGCCGAGGACGAGCTCGAAGCCGCCGTCCAGATCTTCCATGTGCGCGGCGGCCGGGTGCGCGGCCAGCGCGGCTGGGTCACCGACAAGGTCGAGAACGTCGACACCTCGGGCCTGGTCGAGCACGCCCTCCAGCAGCTGTACGGCGAGGAGACGGGCGACTCGGTCCCCAAGGAGGTCCTCGTCCCGGCCCTGCCCGAGGACCCGGACGCGGTCTCCCAGTGGCTCGCCGGCCGCCGGGGCTCCCAGGTCAGCCTGCGCATCCCGCAGCGCGGCGACAAGAAGGACCTGATGGCGACGGTCCAGCGCAACGCCCAGCAGGCCCTGGGGCTGCACAAGACCAAGCGCGCCTCCGACCTGACCACCCGCTCCCGCGCCCTGGAGGAGATCGCGGAGGCGCTCGGCCTCGACACCGCCCCGCTGCGCATCGAGTGCTTCGACATCTCGCACCTCCAGGGCGACGACGTGGTCGCCTCCATGGTCGTCTTCGAGGACGGCCTCGCCCGCAAGGGCGAGTACCGCCGCTTCCAGATCAAGGGCTTCGAGGGACAGGACGACGTCCGGTCGATGCACGAGGTCATCGGCCGCCGCTTCAAGCGGTACCTCCAGGAGAAGGAACGTACGGGGGAGTGGGAGGAGACCCCCGCCCCGACCGGCCCGGTCCCCGCACCGCAGAACGGCACCACCGATCCCGGCGCCGCCTCCGGCACCACCGTTGCCGACCCGGACGCCGAACCCCGTGAGGACGACGGGCGCCCCAAGCGGTTCGCCTACCCGCCGCAGCTCGTCGTGGTCGACGGCGGCCAGCCGCAGGTCGCCGCCGCCAAGCGGGCCCTCGACGAACTGGGGATCGACGACATCGCCGTCTGCGGCCTCGCCAAGCGCCTCGAAGAGGTCTGGCTGCCCGATGACGACGACCCCGTCGTCCTGCCCCGCTCCAGCGAGGGCCTCTACCTCCTCCAGCGCGTCCGTGACGAGGCCCACCGCTTCGCGATCACGTACCAGCGAGCCAAGCGGGCCAAACGGATCCGCTCCGGCCCCCTGGACGCAGTCGCCGGTCTCGGCGAAACCCGGAAACAGGCGTTGATCAAGCATTTCGGCTCCGTGAAGAAGCTGAGGCAAGCGACAATCGACGAGATCTGCGAAGTTCCGGGGATAGGCCGCAGAACGGCGGAATCAGTGGCTGTCGCCCTCGCGTCGGCCGCCCCGGCCGCGCCCGCCGTGAACACGGCGACAGGAGAGATCATTGAAGAGGACGACGGGGGCACCACGACATGACCGAGCGTGAGAACGAGCAGGAAGCCGGGCGCGGGCAAGAAGCCGGGCACGACGGCACCGACCGAGCAGACGGAGCAGCACAAGTGAGTACGGCCACCACGAACGAGACGGGCGACGGGACCATGACCATCCCCGAGCTGGTGATCATCTCGGGGATGTCGGGCGCCGGGCGCAGCACGGCGGCCAAGTGTCTGGAGGACCTCGGCTGGTTCGTCGTCGACAACCTGCCGCCCGCACTGATCCCCACCATGGTCGAGCTCGGCGCCCGCTCGCAGGGCAACGTGGCGCGGATCGCCGTCGTCGTCGACGTCCGGGGGCGCCGCTTCTTCGACAACCTCCGCGAATCCCTCGCCGACCTGGAGACCAAGCACGTCACCCGGCGGATCGTCTTCCTGGAGTCCTCCGACGACGCCCTCGTCCGCCGCTTCGAATCGGTCCGCCGCCCGCATCCCCTCCAGGGCGACGGCCGGATCGTCGACGGCATCGCCGCCGAGCGCGACCTGCTGCGCGAGCTGCGCGGCGACGCGGACCTGGTGATCGACACCTCCAGCCTCAACGTGCATGAACTGCGCGCCAAGATGGACGCCCAGTTCGCCGGCGAGGAGGAGCCGGAGCTGCGCGCCACGGTGATGTCGTTCGGCTTCAAGTACGGCCTGCCGGTCGACGCCGACCTGGTGGTCGACTGCCGCTTCCTGCCCAACCCGCACTGGGTCCCCGAGCTGCGCCCGTTCACCGGTCTCAACGAGGAGGTCTCCGCCTACGTCTTCGACCAGCCCGGTGCCAAGGAATTCCTCAACCAGTACACGGAGCTGCTCCAGCTCATCGCCGCCGGATACCGCCGCGAGGGCAAGCGCTACGTGACGATCGCCGTCGGCTGCACGGGCGGCAAGCACCGTTCGGTCGCCATGTCCGAGAAGCTGGCGGCCCGGCTCGCGACCGAAGGCATCGAGACCGTCCTCGTCCACCGGGACATGGGGCGCGAGTGACCAGCCGCAATCTGCGCCTGCGGCGGCTGCGCAGAGCCACCTCCGCGCTGCCCGGCCGCAAGCGCGGCGCACAGCCCAAGGTCGTCGCCCTCGGCGGCGGCATGGGGCTGTCCGCGTCGCTCGCCTCGCTCCGCCGGATCACCGGCGATCTCACCGCCGTGGTGACGGTCGCCGACGACGGCGGCTCCAGCGGCCGGCTCCGCGAGGAGCTCGGCGTGCTGCCGCCCGGCGACCTACGCAAGGCGCTCGCCGCCCTGTGCGGTGACGACGACTGGGGCCAGACCTGGGCCCGGGTGATCCAGCACCGCTTCCAGTCCAAGGGCGACCTGCACGAGCACGCGGTCGGAAATCTGCTGATCGTCGCCCTCTGGGAGCAGCTCGGCGACCATGTCCAGGCCCTCGACCTGGTCGGCAGGCTCCTCGGGGCGCACGGCCGGGTGCTCCCCATGTCCGCCGTTCCGCTGGAGCTCCAGGCGCTGGTCCGGGGTCACGACCCGGCCCGCCCGGACGACGTGGACACCGTGCGCGGACAGGCCACCGTGGCGCTCACCCCCGGCGAGGTGCAGTCCGTGCACCTCGTCCCGAACGATCCGCCCGCCGTCCCCGAGGCCGTCGCCGCGGTCCTCGACGCCGACTGGGTGGTGCTCGGCCCGGGGTCCTGGTTCTCCTCGGTGATCCCGCACCTGCTCGTCCCCGAACTGCTCGACGCGCTCGTCGAGACCAAGGCCCGCAAGGTCCTCTCGCTCAACCTGGCACCGCAACCCGGTGAAACTGATGGCTTCTCCCCGCAGCGTCATTTGGAGGTTTTGGGACGACACGCCCCTAAACTCGCCCTGGACGTGGTGCTGGCCGACGAAGCCGCTGTGCCCGATCGTGAGTCCCTCGCCGATGCCGCCAAGCGGCTCGGCGCCGCGGTCGAGCTGGCGCCGGTGGCCTCACCCGACGGCGTTCCGATCCATGATCCGGAGCTGTTGGCCGCCGCGTACGACCGTATTTTTCGGATGCATGGAAGGATCGGCCCATGGCGATGACGCCCGCGGTGAAGGACGAAATCTCTCGGCTTCCCGTGACCCGGACCTGCTGCAGGAAGGCAGAAGTCTCGGCGATTCTTCGGTTCGCGGGTGGGCTGCACCTGGTGAGCGGCCGGATCGTGATCGAGGCCGAGCTGGACACCGGGAACGCGGCGCGCCGGCTGAAGCGGGACATTCTCGAAATCTTCGGGCACAGCTCGGAGCTGATCGTGATGGCGCCCGGAGGTCTGCGGCGCAGCTCGCGCTTCGTCGTGCGGGTGGTGGCGGGCGGCGACCAGCTGGCCCGCCAGACCGGCCTGGTGGACGGCAGGGGCCGCCCCATCCGTGGGCTGCCCCCACAGGTGGTCTCGGGGGCGACCTGTGACGCCGAGGCCGCCTGGCGCGGGGCCTTCCTGGCCCATGGCTCGCTCACCGAGCCGGGCCGCTCCTCCTCGCTGGAGGTGACCTGCCCGGGCCCGGAGGCGGCGCTCGCGCTGGTCGGCGCGGCCCGCAGGCTCTCCATCGCGGCCAAGGCCCGCGAGGTGCGCGGGGTGGACCGGGTCGTCGTGCGCGACGGCGACGCGATCGGCGCGCTGCTCACCCGGCTCGGCGCCCATGACGCGGTGCTGGCCTGGGAGGAGCGGCGGATGCGCCGCGAGGTCCGCGCCACGGCCAACCGGCTCGCCAACTTCGACGACGCCAACCTGCGCCGTTCGGCGCGGGCCGCGGTCGCCGCGGGTGCCCGGGTGGGACGCGCGCTGGAGATCCTGGGCGAGGAGGTGCCCGAGCACCTGGCGGCGGCCGGGCGGCTGCGCATGGAGCACAAGCAGGCGTCCCTGGAGGAGCTGGGCGCGCTCGCCGACCCGCCGCTGACCAAGGACGCGGTCGCCGGCCGGATCCGCCGACTGCTGGCGATGGCCGACAAGCGGGCCCAGGACCTGGGCATCCCGGGCACCGAATCCACCCTCAGCGAGGAGCTCGCCGACGGCCTGGTGGGCTGACCCGCCGAGGCCGCCGGAGCTGCCCCTGGCCGACCCGCCGAAGCCGCGGAATCCGGCCGGATTCCGGACTCCCGGGGCTCCTCGGGACGCTGACGCTCCGTAATCGGCACAGCATGTGCGGCCGGGTATCCGGAGGCCCGTACTCCTACCGAGGAGTACGGGCCTCGGCGCTTCTCACGGCCGTGCTCGATGTCACCCCGGGGGCCTCGGAGAGGTAGGGTCAAAGGCGGTCGGGGACATCTCATACAACTCGCCGGGGTGAAAACCCCGCGTACCTAACGAGGAGATCGGTTCGTGACGATCCGCGTAGGCATCAACGGCTTCGGTCGCATCGGCCGCAACTACTTCCGCGCACTGCTGGAGCAGGGTGCGGACATCGAGATCGTGGCTGTCAACGACCTGGGTGACACCGCGACCACCGCCCACCTGCTGAAGTACGACACCATCCTGGGTCGTCTGAAGGCAGAGGTCAGCCACACCGCCGACACCATCACCGTCGATGGTCACACGATCAAGGTTCTCTCCGAGCGCAACCCGGCCGACATCCCCTGGGGTGAGCTGGGCGTCGACATCGTCATCGAGTCGACCGGCATCTTCACGAAGAAGGCCGATGCCGAGAAGCACATCGCGGGCGGCGCCAAGAAGGTCCTCATCTCGGCTCCGGCCAAGGGCGAGGACATCACCATCGTGATGGGCGTCAACCAGGACCAGTACGACGCGGCCAGCCACCACGTCATCTCCAACGCGTCCTGCACGACCAACTGTGTCGCGCCGATGGCCAAGGTTCTCGACGAGAACTTCGGCATCGTCAAGGGCCTCATGACGACGGTCCACGCGTACACCAACGACCAGCGCATCCTGGACTTCCCGCACTCGGACCTGCGCCGCGCCCGCGCCGCCGCCGAGAACATCATCCCGACCACCACCGGTGCCGCCAAGGCGACCGCCCTGGTGCTCCCGCAGCTGAAGGGCAAGCTGGACGGCATCGCCATGCGCGTCCCGGTCCCGACCGGCTCGGCCACCGACCTGGTCGTCGAGCTCCAGCGCGAGGTCACCAAGGACGAGATCAACGCCGCGTTCAAGAAGGCTGCCGACGACGGCGACCTCAAGGGCATCCTGTACTACACCGAGGACCCGATCGTGTCGTCGGACATCGTCGGCGACCCGGCGTCCTGCACCTTCGACTCCTCGCTGACCATGGTTCAGGAGGGCAAGTCGGTGAAGATCCTCGGCTGGTACGACAACGAGTGGGGTTACTCCAACCGCCTCGTCGACCTGACCGTCTTCGTCGGCAGCCAGCTCTGACCGTCGAACCGGCAGGCACCAAGATGTGAGCACGGGGCTCGAACAGCGCAACGCCGCGCCGTTCGGGCCCCGTCGCATGCTCTCCCGCCCTCCAAGGAGTCCAGCAAGATGAAGACGATCGACGAACTGATCGCCGAAGGGGTCACCGGCAAGCGCGTATTCGTGCGCGCCGACCTCAACGTGCCGCTGAGCGGCACCACCATCACCGACGACGGCCGCATCCGCGCCGTCCAGCCGACCGTCGAGAAGCTCGTCGCGGCCGGCGCGCGAGTCGTCGTCGCCTCGCACCTGGGCCGCCCCAAGGGCGCCCCGGACCCCGCCTTCTCCCTGGCGCCCGCCGCCGCCCGCCTCGGTGAACTCATCGGAGCCGACGTGGCGTTCGCGACCGACACGGTCGGCGAGTCCGCCCGCGCCGCGGTCGCCGGTCTCGCCGACGGCCAGGTCGCCGTCCTGGAGAACCTCCGCTTCAACCCGGGTGAGACGTCCAAGGACGACGCCGAGCGCGGCGCGTTCGCCGACCAGCTCGCCGAACTCGCCGACCTCTACGTGGGCGACGGCTTCGGGGCTGTGCACCGCAAGCACGCCTCGGTCTTCGATCTCCCGGCCCGGCTGCCGCACGCCGCCGGTGACCTGATCGCCACCGAGGTCGGCGTCCTGAAGAAGCTCACCGAGAACGTCGAGCGCCCGTACGCCGTGGTGCTCGGCGGCTCCAAGGTCTCCGACAAGCTCGGCGTCATCGACCACCTCCTGGAGCGCGCCGACCGCATCCTGATCGGCGGCGGCATGGCGTACACCTTCCTCAAGGCCCAGGGCCACGAGGTCGGCAGCTCGCTGCTCCAGGAGGACCAGATCCCGGCGGTGCTGGAGTACCTCAAGCGCGCCGAGGACAAGGGCGTGGAGTTCGTGCTCCCCGTCGACGTCGTGGTCTCCGCGCAGTTCCCGGACCTCAGGAGCAAGGCTCCCACCGAGCACCGCACGGTGCCCGCGGACGCCATGCCGGCAGGCTTCATGGGCCTGGACAACGGCCCCGAGACCAACAAGCTGTACGCATCGAAGCTCGCCGACGCCGCCACCGTCTTCTGGAACGGCCCGATGGGCGTCTTCGAGCACCCCGACTTCGCCGAGGGCACCCGGGCAGTCGCCCAGGCCCTCGTCGACTCCTCGGGCTTCAGTGTCGTCGGCGGTGGAGACTCCGCCGCGGCCGTCCGCACCCTGGGCTTCGACGAGAATGCATTCGGACACATCTCGACCGGTGGCGGTGCCAGCCTCGAATACCTCGAGGGCAAGACGCTTCCCGGCCTCGCCGCACTGGAGGACTGACCTTTCATGACCACTCGTACCCCGCTGATGGCGGGCAACTGGAAGATGAACCTCAACCACCTCGAGGCCATCGCACACACCCAGAAGCTCGGCTTCGCACTGACCGACAAGGACTACGACGCCGTCGAGGTCGCCGTCCTGCCGCCCTTCACCGACCTGCGCTCCGTGCAGACCCTGGTCGAGGGCGACAAGCTGAAGATCAAGTACGGCGCCCAGGACATCTCGGCGCACGACTCCGGCGCGTACACCGGTGAGATCTCCGGCCCGATGCTCGCCAAGCTGCGGTGCACCTACGTCGCAGTCGGCCACAGCGAGCGCCGCCAGTACCACGGCGAGACCGACGAGATCTGCAACGCCAAGGTGAAGGCCGCGTACAAGCACGGCCTGACCCCGATCCTCTGCGTCGGCGAGGGCCTGGACATCCGCAAGGCCGGTGACCAGGTCTCCTACACCCTCGCGCAGCTCGACGGCGGTCTGAAGGACGTCCCGGCCGAGCAGGCCGAGTCCATCGTGATCGCGTACGAGCCGGTCTGGGCCATCGGCACCGGTGAGGTCGCCACCCCCGAGGACGCCCAGGAGGTCTGCGGTGCGATCCGCGGCCGGCTGGCCGAGCTGTACTCGCAGGAGCTGGCCGACGCGGTCCGTATCCAGTACGGCGGCTCGGTGAAGTCCGGCAATGTCGCCGCGATCATGGCGCAGCCCGACGTCGACGGCGCGCTGGTCGGCGGCGCCGCGCTGGACGCCGACGAGTTCGTCAAGATCGTCCGCTTCCGCGACCAGTGAGTATGCGGTAGCGCGGATCCGTCGTACCCTTGCGGGGGCCGCGGAGGGTGTAACCTCCCGGCCCCCGTAATCAGCACATGCAGTCCAGAGGAATTCCGGAAAGTAGGGACCAGCCGTGATTTTGGCGTTCGAGATCGCCCTGATCGTCTTCAGCCTGCTGCTGATGCTGCTGGTGCTGATGCACAAGGGAAAGGGCGGCGGCCTCTCCGACATGTTCGGTGGCGGCATGCAGTCGTCGGTCGGCGGCTCCTCGGTCGCCGAACGGAACCTCGACCGGATCACCGTGGTCGTCGGTCTGGGATGGTTCGCGTGCATTGTTGTGCTTGGTCTGCTGATCAAGCTGGACAACTGACCCGTCGTACGCGATTCCCGGTGACGGTGTAACTCCTTTCACTGGACGCGCGTTGGGCCTTACGTAGACTGGGGCATCTTCGAGCACCATCACGCAGGGAGTTACGACCGTGGCAAGTGGCAACGCGATCCGGGGAAGCCGGGTCGGAGCGGGGCCGATGGGGGAGGCCGAGCGCGGTGAGTCCGCGCCGCGCCTCCGCATCTCCTTCTGGTGCTCGAACGGGCACGAGACGCAGCCGAGCTTCGCCAGTGACGCGCAGGTACCGGAGACTTGGGACTGCCCGCGCTGTGGCTTCCCGGCCGGCCAGGACCGGGACAGCCCGCCGGACCCGCCGCGCACCGAGCCGTACAAGACGCACCTCGCGTACGTACGCGAGCGGCGCAGCGACGCGGACGGCGAGGCCATTCTCGCCGAGGCGCTGGCGAAACTCCGGGGCGAAATCTAGAAGTTGTCCGGCCGGGCACCCACAGGGTGTCCGGCCGGACCGCTTTCGCCGTGCCGCAGGCCTCCATTGCCTCGTCGGCCCTTCTGATCAATTAGGTTTGTAGGTGCAGCGGGGCATCTGCAGGCACGAGAAGAATTGGGCTGATTTCCGGGATGAACACACGAAGCCGAACCAGGCTCAACCAGACGCCCGAGTGGACAGCTCTGGGCAAGCACCGCGAGCAGTTCGGGACGACCCATCTGCGGCAGCTCTTCGCGGACGATCCGGAGCGCGGCACCGAATACACCCTGACGGTCGGCGATCTGTACGTCGACTGCTCCAAGCACCTGGTCACCGACGAGACGCTGCGGCTGCTGCGCGAGCTCGCCGCGGCCACCGGGGTGGCCGGGCTGCGGGACGCGATGTTCCGCGGCGAGAAGATCAACACCACCGAGGACCGCGCCGTTCTGCACACCGCGCTGCGTGCCCCGCGCGACGCGGTGATCGAGGTCGACGGCGAGAACGTGGTGCCGGGTGTGCACGCCGTGCTCGACCGGATGGCGGCGTTCTCCGACCGCGTCAGGTCGGGGGAGTGGACCGGCCACACCGGCAAGCGCATCAAGAACGTCGTCAACATCGGCATCGGCGGTTCCGACCTCGGCCCCGCCATGGCGTACGAGGTGCTGCGCTCCTTCACGGACCGCGATCTCACCGTCCGCTTCGTGTCGAACGTCGACGGCGCCGACCTCCACGAGGCGGTGCGCGATCTCGACCCGGCCGAGACGCTCTTCGTCATCGCGTCGAAGACCTTCACCACGATCGAGACGATCACCAACGCCACCTCGGCCCGCAACTGGCTGCTGACCGGTCTGAGGGCCGATCAGGACGCGGTCGCCAAGCACTTCGTGGCGCTGTCCACGAATGCCGGGAAGGTCGCGGACTTCGGCATCGACACCGCCAACATGTTCGAGTTCTGGGACTGGGTCGGCGGGCGCTACTCGTACGACTCCGCCATCGGCCTCTCGCTGATGATCGCCATCGGCCCGGACCGGTTCCGCGAGATGCTCGACGGTTTCCACCTCGTCGACGAGCACTTCCGCACCGCCCCCGTCGAATCCAACGTCCCCATGCTGATGGGGCTGTTGGGCGTCTGGTACGGCGCGTTCTTCGACGCCCAGTCGCACGCGGTGCTGCCTTACAGCCACTATCTGTCCAAGTTCACCGCGTACTTGCAGCAGCTGGACATGGAGTCCAACGGCAAGTCCGTGGACCGGGACGGCAATCCGGTCGACTGGCAGACCGGACCGGTCGTCTGGGGCACCCCCGGCACCAACGGACAGCACGCCTACTATCAGCTGATCCACCAGGGCACCAAGGTCATCCCGGCCGACTTCATCGGCTTCGCCGAGCCGGTCGCCGACCTGCTGCCCGGTCTGGTCGCCCAGCACGATCTGCTGATGGCCAACTTCTTCGCCCAGACCCAGGCGCTGGCCTTCGGCAAGACGCCGGACGAGGTCCGGGCCGAGGGCGTCGCCGAGGAACTGGTGCCGCACAAGACCTTCCTGGGCAACCACCCGACGACGACGATCCTCGCCGACCGGCTGACCCCGTCCGTCCTCGGCCAGCTGATCGCGCTGTACGAGCACAAGGTCTTCGTCCAGGGCGCCGTCTGGAACATCGACTCCTTCGACCAGTGGGGCGTCGAGCTGGGCAAGGTCCTCGCCAAGAAGATCGAACCGGTGCTCACCGAGGGCAAGGGGGGCGAGCAGCTGGACAGTTCGACCGCCGCGCTCGTCGACGCGTACCGCGCCCGCCGGGGGCGCTGAGCCGATGACCACGGGGGAGGGGACGGTGCGGCTGCGGCCGCCGAACAACACGCTGGACCCGAGGGCCGTGGGGTGGTGGCGGGCCCAGTGGCTGCTGCTGACCGCCGCCCCCGTGGCCGTCCTGGCGGTGCTGGGCGCGTTCATCGGGCCCGCCCGGTTCTGGCTGCTGACGGCCGCCGCGGTCCTCGCGGTCCTCGGCACCGGCTGCGCCGTCCTCCTCCCCTCGTGGTGGTTCCGCACCCACCGCTGGGAGGTCACCGACGAAGCGGTGTACGTCAGGACCGGGGTCTTCCGGCAGGAGTGGCGGATCGCCCCGATGTCCCGGATCCAGACCGTGGACACCGTGCGCGGACCGCTCGAACAGCTGTACCGGCTCGCCACGGTCACCGTGACCACCGCGTCGGCCAGGGGCGCGGTCCGGATCGAGGGCCTCGACCACGAAACGGCGGCCGGGCTGGCCGAGCGGCTTACCCGGATCACCCAGGCCACCCCCGGGGACGCCACATGAGCCCCGGGACGGCGCTCTCGGAAGGCCGGGGCCCGGCTCAGGAGCCCGGCACGGCCACCTCCGTCGGCTGGCGGCGGCTGGACCGGCGCACGGTCCTGGTCAGCGCACTCGTCACGGCCGGGGTGGCGGCCGGCGCGGCCGTTCCCACCACGCTCGGCCTGTCCGGGCGGTTCGGCCTCGCCGCCGCCGTCGCCTGGGTCCTCGTCGGCTCGGTCCTGCTGATCGGCTCCGCGGCGGCCGGCGACTACGTACGGTGGCGCCGTACCCGATACCGCGTCGGTGGCGAGCGGGTCGACCTCCACACCGGGCTGTTCCTGGTCAAGAAGCGCTCACTGGCCCGGGAGCGCATCCGCAGCGTCGACCTCACCGCCCATCTGCTGCAACGGGTACTCGGCCTGGTCACCGTCCGCATCGGCACCGGAGAGCACTCCGGCAACGACTCCACCCTGGAGCTCGACCCGGTCCCCAGGGCCGAGGGCGAACGGCTCCGCCGCGAACTGCTGGAACGTACGGCCACCGGCACCCCGGGCACCCACCGCGAGGGCGAGCTCGTCGCCCTCGACCCGCGCTGGATCCGCTACGCACCGGTCTCCTTCGTCGCCCCCGCGCTCGGCGGTGCGGCGGCCGGTGCGGTGATGCAGGTCAGCGACTGGTTCGGGGCACAGGGGCAGGTGATCGAGTGGATCGGCGAGCGCTTCCGGGACACCTCGCTGACCGCCATGATCATGATCCTCGTCGTCGCCGCGGTGGCCGCCGGTGTCGTCGGCGCGCTCGGCCTGTGGGTCGAGATGTGGTGGAACTACCGGCTGGAGCGCGAGCCCGGCGGCACTCTGCGCATCCGGCGCGGACTGCTGACCTCCCGGTCCGTCTCCATCGAGGAACGGCGGCTGCGCGGGGTCGAGCTCGTTGAACCGCTCGGCATCAGGACGTTCGGCGCGGCCCGGGTCGACGCGATCACCACCGGACTGGCCAAGGACGACGAGGAACAGCACGGCGACCACAACACCCTGCTGCCCGCCGCGCCCAGGCCCGTCGCCGACGCGGTGGCCGCCGACGTGCTGCGTGAGACCACGTCCCCGACCGGCGCCCCGCTGACCGGCCACCCCCGCGCCGCCCGCGGCCGCAGGCTGCGCCGGGCGTTCTGGGCCGTCCTGGTCCCGGCGGCGGTGCTGGCTCTCCTGGGCGCGCTGCTGACACCCGTACTGCTCTGGATCGCGCTCGGCTGCGCCGTCGCGGGGCTGCCGGCCGGGGTGTTCCTGGCCCGCGACGCCTACCGCGGCCTCGGGCACGCCGTCAGCGGCGACTACCTGGTGGTGAGGTCGGGCACGGTCCGGCGCTCGACCGCCGTGCTGGAGCGGGCCGGAGTCATCGGCTGGACGCTCCGGCAGACGTATTTCCAGCGGCGGTCCGGGGTCCTGAGCGTCACCGCGACGACGGCCGCCGGAGCGGGTGCGTACACGGCGTACGACACGGACGCGCGCGAGGGCCTCGACTTCGCCGCGAAGGCCGTGCCCGGTCTGCTGGAGCCCTTCCTGGAGCGCGTCCCGCCCGCCGGGTGAGCCCGGTCAGGCGTGCGTGGTGTCGATGACGCAGAATCTGTTGCCCTCGGGGTCCGCCAGTACGACGAAGTCCGGGTCGTCCGGGTACAGATCCCAGTCCACCCGCAGCGCGCCGAGCGCGATCAGCCGGTCCACCTCGGCGTCCTGCTCCTCGGTGCAGAGGTCGAGGTGGACCCGGGGGACCTCCTGCACGGGCGTACCGCTGAGGTCCAGAGCCAGGCCGACGCCGGGCCCCTCGGCCGGGACCAGCACCACCCAGTCGTCGTCCGTCGCCGGCTCACGCTCCACGTAGCCGAGCGCCGCCTTCTAGAACGCCGTCGCGCGCCGTACGTCCGACGCGCCCATCACCACGGTCCCGATACGCACCATGGCGCGATCCTTTCACGCGACAGGCCCGGCCGCTCCGAGGAGCGAACCGGGCCTGTGCGCAACCGTGCTGACGTACGGTCAGGGCGAGGCGGGCGGATACAGCGCGCGCGGCAGCCGGGAGGCCGCCGCCGCGTCCAGCAGCCACAGCGTGCGGCTGCGCCCGTACGCGCCGGCCGCCGGGGCCTGGATCTCCCCGGCACCCGACAGCGCGATCTCCGCGGCCTCCGCCTTGTCCTCGCCGGCGGCGAGCAGCCACACCTCGCGCGCCGCCCGGATCGCCGGCAGCGTGAGCGAGATCCGGGTGGGCGGCGGCTTGGGGGCGCCGTGCACACCGACGACGGTGCGCTCGGTCTCCCGTACCGCGGGCAGCTCCGGGAAGAGCGACGCGACATGTGTGTCCGGGCCGACGCCCAGCATCAGCACGTCGAACGTCGGCACCGGACCGTGGTCCTCGGGACCGGCCGCGGCGGCCAGCTCCCCGGCGTACGCGGCGGCCGCCGCGTCGGCGTCGTTGCCCCAGGGGCCGTCCGAGGCGGGCATCGCGTGCACCCGGGACGGGTCAAGCTCCACCGAGTCCAGCAGGGCCTCGCGGGCCTGCGTGACATTGCGCTCCGGATCGCCCTCGGGCAGGAACCGCTCGTCGCCCCACCACAGATCGAGCCGCGACCAGTCGATCGCGTCCCGGGCGGGCGCGGCGGCGAGCGCGGCCAGCAGGCCGTTGCCGTTGCGCCCGCCGGTGAGGACCACCGAGGCGTAGCCGCGTGCGGTCTGGGCGTCCACGATCTTCGTGATCAGCCGGGCCGCGGCGGCCAGCGCCATCAGCTCCTTGTCGCGGTGCACGACAAGTTGAGGAGCACTCACTTCGACGCCGCCTTCTTGGCCGCGGTCTTCTTCGCGGCGGCCGGGGCGGCGTCCGCCGCGGGCTCGGCCGGCTTCGGCTTTGCCGGTCCGCCGAGCTTCTCCACGCCGAACTTCACCGTCGCCGCGTACGTGTTGTCCGGGTCCAGACGGCGCAGCTCCTCGGCGAGCAGCTCGGCGGTGTCCCGCCGCTTGAGCGCCACCGCGCGGTCCGGCTGGCCCTGCATCGAGAGCGTGGCCAGCGAACCGTCGGGACGGTCCAGGACGATGGTGCCGTTCTTGGTCTCCATCCGCACGGCCGTCAGACCGGGACCGGCGGAGACGGTGCGCTCCACCGGAACCCCGAGCCGGTCCGCGAGCCACATGGCGAGCAGCTCGCAGCTCGGGTTCTCCGACTCGCCCTCGACCGTCGCCGAGACGACCTGGGCGGACTGCTGGTCGAGCGAGGCCGCCAGCATCGAGCGCCACGGCGTGATGCGGGTCCACGCCAGATCGGTGTCGCCCGGGGTGTACGAGTCGGCGCGGATCGCCAGCTCCTGGCCCGGGTGCTCCGCCGAGTACGCGTCCGTGATCCGGCGCTGGGCGAGCGCGCCCAGCGGGTCCTTCGCCGGGTCGGCGGGCGCGCCCTCGGGCCACCAGACCACGACCGGGGCGTCCGGCAGCAGCAGCGGCAGCACCACCGACTGGGCGTGGTTGACCAGCTCGCCGTGGAGACGCAGCACGACCGTCTCGCCGGTGCCCGCGTCGGAACCGACCCGCACCTCGGCGTCGAGCCGGGCGTCCCGGCGGCTGCGCGGCGAGCGGCTGACCCGCTTGATCACCGCGATGATCCGCGAAGGGTGCTCGCGCGAGGCGTCACCGGCCGACTTGAGCGCGTCGTACGCGTTCTCCTCGTCGGTGACGATGACCAGGGTGAGCACCATGCCGATGGCCGGCGTGCCGATGGCACGGCGGGCCGAGACCAGCGCCTGGTTGATCTTGCTGGAAGTGGTCTCCGTCAGATCGATCTTCATGGCCGGCGCCAGCTCCGTCCGTCTCGTGCGAGCATCTCGTCGGCCTCGGCCGGACCCCAGGAACCCGCCGGGTACTGGGCGGGCTTGCCGTGCTTGTCCCAGTACTGCTCGATCGGGTCGAGGATGTTCCAGGAGAGTTCGACCTCCTGGTGCCGGGGGAAGAGGTTGGCGTCGCCGAGCAGCACATCGAGGATGAGCCGCTCGTAGGCCTCCGGGCTGGACTCCGTGAAGGACTCGCCGTACGCGAAGTCCATCGTGACGTCCCGGACCTCCATCGAGGTGCCGGGCACCTTGGAGCCGAACCGCACGGTCACGCCCTCGTCCGGCTGCACCCGGATGACCAGGGCGTTGCCGCCCAGTTCCTCGGTGGCGCCGGACTCGAAGGGCAGGTACGGGGCCCGCTTGAAGACGACCGCGATCTCCGTGACCCGGCGGCCGAGCCGCTTTCCGGTACGGAGGTAGAACGGCACGTCCGCCCAGCGGCGGTTGTTGATCGTCAGCTTGATCGCGGCGTAGGTGTCGGTCTTCGACTTGGGGTCGATGCCGTCCTCTTCGAGGTAGCCGCGGACCTCCTCGCCGCCCTGCCACGCGTGCTCGTACTGGGCGCGCACCGTGTGCTTGCCCAGGTCCTCCGGCAGTTCCACCGCCGTGAGCACCTTGAGCTTCTCGGCGACCAGCGCCTTCGGATGGAAGGAGCCGGGCTCCTCCATCGCGGTCAGCGCCAGCAGCTGGAGCAGGTGGTTCTGGATGACGTCACGGGCGGCGCCGATGCCGTCGTAGTAGCCGGCCCGGCCGCCGATGCCGATGTCCTCGGCCATCGTGATCTGGATGTGGTCGACGTACGACCTGTTCCAGATCGGCTCGAACATCGTGTTGGCGAACCGCAGCGCCAGGATGTTCTGGACCGTCTCCTTGCCCAGGTAGTGGTCGATCCGGAAGACCTCGTTGGGCGGGAAGACGTCGTGCACGATCTGGTTGAGCTCCTGTGCGCTCTTCAGGTCGTGGCCGAAGGGCTTCTCGATGACGGCACGCCGCCAGGAGCCCTCCTTCTGGTCCGCGAGGCCGTGCTTCTTGAGCTGCTGGACGACCTTGGGGAAGAACTTCGGCGGCACGGACAGGTAGAAGGCGAAGTTGCCTCCCGTGCCCTGCGCCTTGTCCAGCTCCTGGATCGTGTTCTTCAGGTGCTCGAAGGCATCGTCGTCGTCGAAGTTGCCCTGGACGAAGCGCATCCCCTGGATGAGCTGCTGCCAGACCTCCTCGCGGAACGGCGTACGGGCGTGCTGCTTGACGGCGTCGTGGACCTCTTGTGCGAAGTCCTCGTCCTGCCACTCGCGGCGCGCGAAACCGATGAGGGAGAAGCCCGGCGGCAACAGGCCGCGATTGGCCAGGTCGTACACGGCGGGCATCAGCTTTTTACGGGACAAATCGCCCGTGACTCCGAAGATCACCAGACCCGACGGCCCCGCGATGCGCGGGAGCCGTCGGTCCTGGGGGTCACGAAGCGGATTGGCTCCGGGAACACCAGACAAGGTGGTCAGCCCTCCGAAGGAGCGAGGCGCTTGAGCTCCGCCTCGGTCGAATTGAGCAGGTCGATCCAGGACGCCTCGAACTTCTCGACGCCCTCGTCCTCAAGGAGCTGGACGACGTCGGCGTAGGAGATCCCGAGCTTCGCCACGGCGTCGAGCTCGGCGCGGGCCTGCTCGTACGTGCCGGCGATCGTGTTGCCGGTGACCTCCCCGTGGTCCGCCGTGGCGTCCAGGGTGGCCTCGGGCATGGTGTTCACCGTGCCGGGGGCGACCAGGTCGACGACGTACAGGGTGTCCTTGTACGCGGGGTCCTTGACGCCGGTCGAGGCCCACAGCGGACGCTGCTTGTTGGCCTGCGCCTTGTCCAGGGCGGCCCAGCGCTCCGAGGCGAAGACCTCTTCGTACGCCTGGTAGGCGAGCCGGGCGTTGGCGAGCGCCGCCTTGCCCTTGAGGGCCTTGGCCTCGTCGGTGCCGACGGTGTCCAGGCGCTTGTCGATCTCGGTGTCCACGCGGGACACGAAGAACGAGGCCACCGAGTGGATCAGGGAGAGGTCCAGGCCCGCGGCCTTCGCCTTCTCCAGGCCCGCCAGGTAGGCGTCCATGACCTCGCGGTAGCGCTCCAGCGAGAAGATCAGCGTGACGTTGACGCTGATGCCCTTGCCGATGACCTCGGTGATCGCCGGGAGGCCGGCCTTCGTCGCCGGGATCTTGATGAGCGTGTTGGGCCGGTCCACCAGCCATGCCAGCTGCTTGGCCTCGGCGACGGTGGCCGCGGTGTGGTGGGCCAGACGGGGGTCGACCTCGATGGAGACCCGGCCGTCCTGGCCGTCCGTGGCGTCGAAGACCGGGCGCAGGATGTCCGCCGCGTCCCGCACGTCGGCCGTGGTGATCATGCGGATGGCCTCGTCGACGGTGACCTTGCGGGTGGCGAGGTCGGTGAGCTGCTGCTCGTACCCGTCGCCAGAGGAGATCGCCTTCTGGAAGATCGACGGGTTGGTGGTGACGCCCACGACGTGCTGCTGGTCGATCAGCTCGGCGAGATTGCCGGAGGTGATCCGCTTGCGCGACAGGTCATCGAGCCAGATCGCCACGCCCTCGTCGGAGAGGCGCTTGAGTGCGTCTGTCATGAGAATTGCATCTCCTACTAGTCGTATATCGGCGTCAGCGCGCGGCTGCGGCGAGAGATTCCCGCGCGGCGGCGGCGACGTGCTCGCCGGTGAAGCCGAACTCGCGGAAGAGGACCTTGGCGTCGGCCGAGGCACCGAAGTGCTCCAGCGACACGATCCGGCCGGCGTCACCGACGTAGCGGTACCAGGTCAGACCGATGCCGGCCTCGACCGCGACGCGCGCCTTCACGGACGGCGGCAGAACGCTGTCCTTGTACGCCTGGTCCTGCTCCTCGAACCACTCGACCGACGGCATCGAGACCACCCGGGTCGGAATGCCGGCCGCCTGGAGCTCCTCGCGCGCCTCGACCGCGAGGTGCACCTCGGAGCCGGTGCCGATCAGCAGCACCTGCGGCTCTGTGCTCTGCCCGTCGGACCCCTCGGCCTCGAAGAGCACGTAACCGCCCTTGGCCGCGTCCTCGTTCGCCTCGTACGTCGGAACGCCCTGGCGGGTCAGCGCCAGGCCGTGCGGGGCGCCCTTGCCGAACACCTTGGTGTAGCGGCGCAGGATCTCGCGCCAGGCGATGGAGGTCTCGTTGGCGTCGGCCGGGCGGACGATGTTCAGGCCCGGGATGGCGCGCAGCGAGGCCAGGTGCTCCACCGGCTGGTGGGTCGGGCCGTCCTCGCCGAGACCGATCGAGTCGTGCGTCCACACGTACGTCACCGGAAGGTGCATCAGCGCGGACAGGCGCACGGCGTTGCGCATGTAGTCGGAGAACACCAGGAAGGTGCCGCCGTAGATACGGGTGTTGCCGTGCAGCGCGATGCCGTTCATGGCGGCGGCCATGGCGTGCTCGCGGATGCCGAAGTGGATCGTGCGGCCGTACGGGTCCGCGCCCGGCAGCGGGTTGCCCACCGGGAGGAACGACGACGTCTTGTCGATCGTGGTGTTGTTCGAGCCCGCGAGGTCGGCGGAGCCGCCCCACAGCTCGGGGATGATCTCGCCGAGTGCCTGGAGCACCTTGCCGGAGGCGGCGCGGGTGGCGACACCCTTGCCCGGCTCGAAGACCGGGAGCCTGTCCTCCCAGCCCGCGGGCAGCTCGCCGGCGGAGATCCGGTCGAACTCGGCGGCGCGCTCCGGGTTGGCGGTGCGCCACGCGGCGAAGCTCTTCTCCCACTCGCCCTTGGCCTCGCGGCCGCGGTCCAGCGCCTCACGGGTGTGGGCGATGACCTCGTCGGCGACCTCGAAGGTCTTCTCCGGGTCGAAGCCGAGGACCCGCTTGGTCGCCGCGACCTCTTCGGCGCCGAGCGCCGAGCCGTGCGAGGCCTCGGTGTTCTGGGCGTGCGGAGCGGGCCAGGCGATGATCGAGCGGGCCGCGATGAACGACGGGCGCCCGGTCTCGGCCTTTGCTGCCTGGAGCGCCGCGTACAGACCCGCCGGGTCCAGGTCGCCGTTGGGCAGCTGGTCGACGCGCTGGACGTGCCAGCCGTACGCCTCGTACCGCTTCAGGGTGTCCTCGGAGACCGCGGTCTCCGTGTCGCCCTCGATGGAGATGTGGTTGTCGTCCCACAGCAGGACCAGGTTGCCGAGCTTCTGGTGACCGGCCAGCGAGGACGCCTCGGCGGAGATGCCCTCCTGGAGGCAGCCGTCACCGGCGACGGCCCAGACCATGTGGTCGAAGGGGGAGGTGCCGGGGGCTGCGTCCGGGTCGAACAGGCCGCGCTCGTAGCGGGCGGCCATCGCCATGCCCACCGCGTTGGCGACACCCTGGCCCAGCGGGCCCGTGGTCGTCTCGACGCCGGTGGTGTGGCCGTACTCCGGGTGACCGGGGGTCTTCGAGCCCCAGGTGCGGAAGGCCTTGAGGTCATCGAGCTCCAGGCCGTACCCGGCCAGGTAGAGCTGGATGTAAAGGGTCAGGCTGGTGTGACCGGCCGACAGAACGAACCGGTCGCGTCCGGCCCAGTCCGCGTCGGCGGGGTCGTGGCGCATCACCTTCTGGAAGAGGGTGTACGCGGCGGGAGCGAGGCTCATGGCCGTACCAGGGTGGCCGTTTCCGACCTTCTGTACGGCGTCCGCTGCAAGGACACGGACAGTGTCCACGGCCCGCTGGTCCAATTCGGTCCACTGGAGATCTGTGGTGGTCGGCTTGGTGCTCACCCTGAGTCAGGGCTCCTCTCCACTGTTGTAAACCGGTGACTGTGACCGCACCGGGCGTTGTCGAGCCTACCCCCGTCGGAACAAGCATTTTCCGCTGCTTTCCAGGGTGCAGGCGGCCCGCTGAGTTCGCCTCCCGTATGAGCGCGACGGCTCACTTCTGCGCCACTCCGATGAGCGCTTCTCCTTACTTATGGGCCCTCCTATGAGCGTGTCCTCCTACTTCTGTGCCGCTCCGGTCGGCGGGGTCGCTGGTCACGCGCAGTATCACGACGGCGGGAACCGCGGCCCGGGTGCCGCGACACGGGGGAGCGGGACCCCTGCTTCCGCGCCTCCTCAACACGACCCACCCCCGCGAAGGAGGGCCTGTCCCCAACGTCTACAGTGGTCTGGTTCGCGCAAGTCTTTACCGGGCCTTCACGCCCGGAGCTTGCTGGGATTTCTCTGTCAGGGGTGTGCGTGACGGCCGTCGAGTCCCGACCCGCAGGGGTCGCCTTGACTCCCAGCCCAGGGGGCCATCGCCCGTTCGGGGCCCGTGTCAAGGCATTCGTGGCGCTGACCAAGCCGCGGATCATCGAGCTGTTGCTGATCACCACTGTTCCGGTGATGTTCCTCGCCGCTCAGGGCGTGCCCGACCTGTGGCTCGTGCTCGCCACCACCGTCGGCGGATATCTCTCCGCGGGCGGTGCCAACGCGCTGAACATGTACATCGACCGCGACATCGACGCGCTGATGGACCGTACTTCGCAGCGCCCGCTGGTCACCGGCATGGTGAGCCCGCGTGAGTGCCTGGCCTTCGGCTTCGCGCTCGCCGCGATCTCGACGGTCTGGTTCGGCCTGCTGGTCAACTGGCTGTCGGCGGCGCTGTCGCTCGGTGCGCTGCTGTTCTACGTCGTCGTCTACACGATGCTGCTCAAGCGCCGCACCTCGCAGAACATCGTCTGGGGCGGCATCGCGGGCTGCATGCCGGTCCTCATCGGCTGGTCGGCCGTGACGAACTCCATGTCGTGGGCGGCCGTCATCCTCTTTGCCGTCATCTTCTTCTGGACGCCGCCGCACTACTGGCCGCTCTCCATGAAGGTGAAGGACGACTACGCCCGGGTCGGCGTCCCGATGCTCCCGGTCATCGCGTCCAACCGGGTGGTGGCCCGCCAGATCGTCATCTACAGCTGGGTGATGGTGGCCGTCTCGCTGCTGCTGACCCCGCTGGGCTACACCGGCTGGTTCTACACGGCGGTGGCGCTGCTGACCGGCGGGTTCTGGCTCTGGGAGGCGCACGGCCTGCAGAACCGGGCCAAGGCCGGTGTGACCGGGGCCAAGCTCAAGGAGATGCGGCTGTTCCACTGGTCCATCACCTATGTCTCCCTGCTCTTCGTCGCCGTGGCGGTCGACCCCTTCCTGAGGTAGTCCCGCTGCTCGGTTCCTGCTGACGATTCCTGCCGACGGGCGGGGTACGTGGCCCAAGCCACGTACCCCGCCCGTCGCGCGTCGAGCTACCCGTCGGTAGCATCCTGAACATGGCTGAGACGGCAGAGACCCAGGTGGAGAGCGGCAAGCAGGCGGCCCGCGCGGAGCGCAGGGCGGCGAAGCTCGCCAAGGAGATCGGCGCCTTCGCCAAGGCGCACGGCGGCGCGGAGGGACAGCTCGCCTACATCGGGCAGCGGGGCGCCCGGATCGTGCTCGTGGGCGAGGACGGCGGCTGGGGCGATCTGGTCGCCCCCACGTACGCGATCGCCGAGAGCGCCACGCGCAAGGCCGGGATCACGATGCACGACGAGTTCGACGGAGAGTTCGCCGCGAAGGTCCGCACCGGCCCGTACGAGTGGACGCGGATGGCAGGCATCCAGATCGGCGGCCCCTCCGACAAGGCCTGACCAGCACTTCCCCGTACAACGACGATCGCCGGACGGGTTCCTTCTCGGAACCGTCCGGCGATCGTCGTCGTGCGTCGTAGGGAGCAGTGGCCGCCGCGGTCAGCCGGCCGCCGCGGGCTCCGGCTGCTCGGCGGCGGGGCCGGGCACCGCGGCCACGGCCACGGGGCGCTCGCGCAGCGACAGGATCACCCGCACGACCGCGATCCACACCAGGCACGAGCCCAGCATGTGCAGACCGACCAGGATCTCCGGCGTGTCGGTGAAGTACTGCACGTACCCGATCACGCCCTGGGCCATCAGCACCAGGAAGAGGTCACGGGCGCGGTGCAGCGGGCCGGCCGGTGCGTCGACGGCCTTCAGTACGAACCAGAGGGCGACGGTCAGCGCCACCACGACCCACGCCAGATCGGCGTGCAGCTGCGCGATCATCTTCCAGTCGATCGGGATGCGGTGCACGTCGCTGGAGTCGCCCGCGTGCCGCCCGGCGCCCGTGACCACGGTGCCGACCGCGACCAGCAGCCCCGCGGCGACCGCGAGCAGCCAGGTCAGCTGGGAGACCGCCTTGCCGACCAGCGGCCGGGGCGCCTCGTCGCCCTCGCCGACCCGCTGCCAGGTCACCATCGCGACGGTGAGCAGCGCCGTGGAGAGCAGGAAGTGTGCCGCGACGGTGTACGGGTTGAGGCCGACCAGCACCACGATGCCGCCGAGCACGGCGTTGCCCATGACCACCCAGAACTGCACCCAGCCGAGCTTCGTCAGGCTGCGCCGCCAGGGCTTGGCGGACCGGGCGGCGATGATCGCCCAGCCGACGGCCGCGCACAGCACGTACGTCAGCATCCGGTTGCCGAACTCGATGGCGCCGTGGAAGCCCATCTCGCTCGTCGCCGTGAGGCTCTCGTCGGTGCACTTGGGCCAGGTCGGGCAGCCGAGGCCGGAGCCGGTCAGCCGCACCGCGCCGCCGGTCACCACGATGAGTACGGCCATGACCACGGCGGACATGGCCGCACGGCGGACCGTACGGGGGGAGGGGGTCCATCGCTCGGCGATGTACAGGAGCGGGTTCCGCGCGGCTTGAGCGACTTCGGCTCGGGTCAGCTTGGGCACGCGCACCATCGTAGGCGGCGGCTTGTGCAAGCTTTCACGAGGGGGACGAGTTGCCCCGAAACGTCGACGGAGCGCGTCCGCGCGCTCACGTGCGGGAGGCTGCCGGGCTCACTCCCAGCGGAAGAACTTCGCCGCCGCGCCCAGCCCCAGGACCGCCCACACCGCCAGGACGCCGAGGTTGCCCCAGGGCGTCGCCGCGCCGTGCTGGAGCACGTCCCGCAGACCGTCCGACAGGGCCGCGATCGGCAGCAGCCCGAGCACCGACTGCACAGCGTCCGGGAACTTGTCCAGCGGCACGATGACCCCGCCGCCGACCAGCAGCAGCAGGAAGACCAGGTTGGCCGCCGCGAGCGTCGCCTCCGCCTTGAGCGTCCCGGCCATCAGCAGCCCGAGCCCGGAGAAGGCCGCCGTGCCGAGCACGAGCAGCAGCAGGACGGCGAGGGGGTTGCCGTGCGGCGACCAGCCGAGCGCGAACGCGATCACCGTGAGCAGCACCACCTGGAGCACCTCGGTGACCAGCACCGCGAGGGTCTTCGCGGTCATCAGCGCCCAGCGCGGCAGCGGTGAGGCCGCGAGCCGCTTGAGCACCCCGTACCGCCGCTCGAAGCCGGTGGCGATGGCCTGGCCCGTGAAGGCCGTGGACATCACGGCGAGCGCGAGGATGCCGGGTGCCAGGAAGTCCACGGACTCGCCCGCGCCGGTGTCCACGATGTCGACCGCGCTGAACAGCACCAGCAGCAGCGTCGGGATGATCACGGTCAGCAGCAGCTGCTCGCCGTTGCGCAGCAGCATCCGCGTCTCCAGGGCGGTCTGCGCGGCGATCATGCGGCCCAGCGGGGCGGCGCCGGGCCGGGGGGTGTACGTACCGGCGCTCATGCGCGCAGCTCCTTGCCGGTCAGTTCCAGGAAGACGTCCTCCAGCGTGTGCCGCTCCACGGAGATGCCCGACGGCATCACTCCGTGCTGGGCGCACCAGGAGGTGACGGTGGCCAGCAGCTCCGGGTTCACGTCCCCGGAGATGCGGTACGCGCCCGGGACGAGCTCGGCCGCCTCGGAGCCGTCCGGCAGCGCCTTCAGCAGCGAGCCGATGTCGAGACCGGGGCGGCCGGTGAAGCGCAGGGTGTTCTCGGCGCCGCCCCGGCAGAGCGTCTCGGGGCTGCCCTGGGCGATGACCTTGCCCGCGTCGATGACGGCGACGTCGTCGGCGAGCTCCTCGGCCTCGTCCATGAAGTGTGTGGTGAGGACCACGGACACCCCGTCGGTGCGCAGCTCGCGCACGAGCTCCCAGGTGGAGCGGCGGGCCTGCGGGTCCAGGCCGGCGGTCGGCTCGTCGAGGAAGACCAGTTCGGGACGGCCCACGACGGCCATCGCCAGGGCGAGCCGCTGCTGCTGGCCGCCGGAGAGCCGCCGGTAGGCCGTACGGCCGCAGCCGCCGAGGCCGAGGCGCTCGATCAGGGTGTCGACGTCCAGCGGGTGGGCGTGGAGCTTCGCCATGTGGCGGAGCATCTCGTCGGCGCGTGCCCCGGAGTAGACACCGCCCGACTGGAGCATCACGCCGATCCGGGGGCGGAGACTCGCGGCGTCGGCGACCGGGTCGAGGCCGAGGACCCGCACCGTACCGGCGTCGGGGCGGCGGTAGCCCTCGCAGGTCTCGATCGTGGTGGTCTTGCCGGCGCCGTTGGGGCCGAGGACGGCGGTGACGGCGCCGGCGCGCACACACAGGTCGAGGCCGTCCACAGCGGTCTTGGGGCCGTACCGCTTCACCAGGCCGCGGAGCTGTACGACGGACTCGCTCTTCATGGCGGGTAAGTCTAGGCAGGGGTGGAACGGCCCCCGTCTCCCGGGGCCGGATTAGGTAACCCTAAGTGATGGACGGCACCGTAGATCGTTTCGGACCGTGGTTGTCAGGGCCGGATGAATTACGCAACAATGGCGTTGTGAAATACGTTGGCGAGGCTCCGCAGGAGGAACTCGCGACCGGAGAGCGCTCGACGCGCAACCGGGTCGCGCGCTCCATCCTGGACCACGGCCCGTCCACCGTCGCCGATCTGGCGAAGCGCCTCGGCCTCACCCAGGCAGCGGTCCGCCGCCATCTCGACGCCCTCGTCACCGACAGCGTCGTGGAGGCCCGTGAGCAGCGGGTCTACGGGGCGCGGACCCGTGGCCGACCGGCCAAGGTGTTCGCCCTCACCGACTGCGGCCGGGACGCCTTCGACCAGTCCTACGACAAGCTCGCGGCGGACGCCCTGCGCTGGATCGCCGAGACCGCGGGCGAGGAAGCGGTCACCGCTTTCGCCCGCGCCAGGATCGAGGCCCAGTCCGAGGCGTACCGCACGGCGGTCGAGGCCGCGGACCCCGAGGCCCGCACCGAAGCGCTGGCCAAGGCCCTGTCCGTCGACGGGTACGCTGCTACGGCGCGTAGCGCGCCCGGCCCGCAGCAGGGCGAGCAGCTGTGCCAGCACCACTGCCCGGTCGCACATGTCGCCGAGCAGTACCCGCAGCTGTGCGAGGCGGAGACGGAGTTCTTCTCCAGCCTCCTCGGGACGCATGTGCAGCGTCTGGCCACCATCGCCCACGGCGACGGCGTGTGCACGACGTACATTCCGCGCAGCGGCCACTCAGCACCACAGACCACCAATTCAGCATCTGCAAGCACGGCCGGGAGGAACCCCGCATGACGCTCCCTACGGAGACTGCCCACCCTGAGCTCGAGGGTCTGGGTACGTACGAATTCGGCTGGGCCGACTCCGACGCGGCCGGCGCCGCCGCCAAGCGCGGGCTCTCCGAGGAGGTCGTCCGCGACATCTCGGCGAAGAAGAACGAGCCCGAGTGGATGCTGAAGCTGCGCCTCAAGGGCCTGCGCCTCTTCGACAAGAAGCCCATGCCGAACTGGGGCTCCGACTTGTCGGGCATCGACTTCGACAACATCAAGTACTTCGTGCGGTCCACGGAGAAGCAGGCGGAGTCCTGGGAGGACCTGCCCGAGGACATCAAGAACACCTACGACAAGCTCGGCATCCCGGAGGCGGAGAAGCAGCGCCTGGTCGCCGGTGTCGCCGCGCAGTACGAGTCCGAGGTCGTCTACCACCAGATCCGTGAGGACCTGGAGGAGCAGGGCGTCATCTTCCTGGACACCGACACCGCGCTGAAGGAGCACCCGGAGCTCTTCAAGGAGTACTTCGGCACCGTCATCCCGGTCGGCGACAACAAGTTCGCCTCGCTGAACTCGGCCGTGTGGTCCGGCGGCTCGTTCATCTACGTGCCCAAGGGTGTCCACGTCGACATCCCGCTCCAGGCCTACTTCCGTATCAACACGGAGAACATGGGCCAGTTCGAGCGGACGCTGATCATCGTCGACGAGGACGCCTACGTCCACTACGTCGAGGGCTGCACCGCCCCGATCTACTCCTCCGACTCGCTGCACTCCGCGGTCGTCGAGATCATCGTGAAGAAGGGCGGCCGCTGCCGCTACACGACGATCCAGAACTGGTCGAACAACGTCTACAACCTGGTCACCAAGCGCGCTGTGGCCTACGAGGGCGCGACCATGGAGTGGGTCGACGGCAACATCGGCTCCAAGGTCACCATGAAGTACCCGGCCGTCTACCTGATGGGCGAGCACGCCAAGGGCGAGACCCTGTCCATCGCCTTCGCGGGCGAGGGCCAGCACCAGGACGCCGGCGCCAAGATGGTCCACATGGCGCCGAACACCTCCTCCAACATCGTCTCCAAGTCGGTGGCGCGAGGCGGCGGCCGTACCTCCTACCGCGGTCTGATCGAGATCGGCGAGGGCGCACCGGGCGCGAAGTCCAACGTGCTCTGCGACGCGCTGCTGGTCGACACGATCTCGCGCTCCGACACCTACCCGTACGTCGACGTCCGCGAGGACGACGTATCGATGGGGCACGAGGCGACCGTCTCCAAGGTCTCCGAGGACCAGCTCTTCTACCTGATGAGCCGCGGTCTGACGGAGTTCGAGGCGATGGCGATGATCGTGCGCGGCTTCGTCGAGCCGATCGCGAAGGAGCTGCCGATGGAGTACGCCCTCGAGCTCAACCGGCTGATCGAGCTGCAGATGGAGGGTTCGGTCGGCTAGCAGGCCCGACGACCGACCCCCGATTTCGACAGAGAAAGCGAGCACTACGACAGCCATGGCTGAGGCTCAGAACATCCCGGCGGGCTCCACCACCACCGGATCCATCGCGGTGGCCGCCGAGTCGACCGTCGCCACGCGCATGAGCGCGCCCCCGTCCTTCGACGTCGCGGACTTCCCGGTCCCGCACGGCCGCGAGGAGGAGTGGCGGTTCACGCCGCTGGAGCGGCTGCGCGGGCTGCACGACGGCACGGCCGTCGCCACCGGCGGCGGTGTGAAGGTGGCGATCGAGGCCCCCGAGGGCGTCACCGTCGAGACCGTCGGCCGTGACGACTCCCGGCTCGGCAGGGCCGGCACCCCGGTGGACCGCGTCGCCGCCCAGGCGTACACGTCCTTCGAGCAGGCGTCCGTCGTCACGGTCGCCAAGGAGGCCGTGCTCACCGAGCCGATCCGCATCGCGGTGCACGGCGAGGGCGGCGTGGCCTACGGCCACCAGGTCGTCGAGCTGGGCGCCTTCGCCGAGGCCGTCGTCGTCATCGATCACACCGGTGACGCGGTGCTCGCCGCCAACGTGGACTACGTCCTCGGTGACGGCGCGAAGCTCACCGTCGTCTCCGTGCAGGACTGGGACGAGACCGCGGTCCACGTCGGCCAGCACAACGCGCTGGTCGGCCGGGACGCCTCGTTCAAGTCGATCGTCGTCACCTTCGGCGGTGACCTCGTCCGCCTCCACCCGCGCGTCAACTACGCGGGCACCGGCGGCGAGGCCGAGCTCTTCGGTCTGTACTTCACCGACAAGGGCCAGCACCAGGAGCACCGCCTCCTGGTCGACCACAACACCCCGCACTGCAAGTCCAACGCCGCCTACAAGGGCGCGCTCCAGGGCGACGGCGCACACGCCGTGTGGATCGGTGACGTCCTCATCCAGGCCAAGGCCGAGGGCACCGACACCTACGAGATGAACCGCAACCTCGTCCTCACGGACGGCGCGCGGGTCGACTCCGTGCCGAACCTGGAGATCGAGACCGGCGAGATCGTCGGCGCCGGCCACGCCTCGGCGACCGGCCGCTTCGACGACGAGCAGCTCTTCTACCTGATGTCCCGGGGCATCGACGCCGAGGAGGCCCGCCGGCTCGTCGTGCGCGGCTTCTTCGCCGAGCTCGTCCAGCAGATCGGTCTGCCGGACGTCGAGGCGCGGCTGCTGGAGAAGATCGAGGCCGAGCTGAAGGCTTCCGTCTGATGGCCTTCGTCAAAGCCTGTGCGCTGAGTGAGCTGGAGGACGACACCCCCAAGCGGGTGGAGCTCGACGGCGTCCCGGTGTCCGTCGTCCGTACCGAGGGCGAGGTGTTCGCGATCAACGACATCTGCTCGCACGCGAACGTGTCCCTGTCCGAGGGCGAGGTCGAGGACTGCTCGATCGAGTGCTGGCTGCACGGCTCCAGCTTCGACCTGCGCACCGGCAAGCCGTCCGGCCTTCCCGCGACGCGCCCCGTCCCCGTATACCCCGTCAAGATCGAAGGGGACGATGTGCTCGTCTCCGTCACCCAGGAGTCCTGAGTCACCCATGGCAACGCTTGAAATCCGCGACCTGCACGTCTCCGTCGAGGCCGACAACGCCACGAAGGAGATCCTCAAGGGCGTCGACCTGACCGTGAAGCAGGGCGAGACCCACGCCATCATGGGCCCCAACGGGTCCGGCAAGTCCACCCTCGCGTACTCCCTCGCGGGTCACCCCAAGTACACGATCACCAGCGGTTCGGTGACCCTGGACGGCGAGGACGTCCTGGAGATGACCGTCGACGAGCGGGCCCGCGCCGGCCTGTTCCTCGCGATGCAGTACCCGGTCGAGATCCCCGGTGTCTCGGTCTCCAACTTCCTCCGCACCTCCGCCACCGCCGTCCGCGGCGAGGCGCCCAAGCTGCGCACCTGGGTGAAGGAGGTCAAGGAGACGATGGGCCGGCTCCAGATGGACCCGGCGTTCGCCGAGCGCAACGTCAACGAGGGCTTCTCCGGCGGTGAGAAGAAGCGCCACGAGATCCTTCAGCTGGAGCTCCTCAAGCCGAAGGTCGCGATCCTCGACGAGACCGACTCCGGTCTGGACGTCGACGCCCTGCGCATCGTCTCCGAGGGCGTCAACCGGGTCCGCGAGACCGGCGAGGTCGGCACCCTGCTGATCACGCACTACACGCGGATCCTCCGCTACATCAAGCCCGACTTCGTGCACGTCTTCGCCAACGGCCGCATTGCCGAGTCCGGCGGCGCCGAGCTCGCCGACAAGCTGGAGAACGAGGGCTACGAGGCATATGTGAAGGGTGGCGCTTCCGCGTGACACAGCTGCCGGGCCTCCTCGACACCGAGGCGATCCGCAAGGACTTCCCCCTGCTGGATCGTACGGTCCATGACGGGAAGAAGATCGTTTACCTGGACAGCGCTGCGACCTCGCAGAAGCCGCGCCAGGTGCTCGACGCCCTCAACGAGTACTACGAGCGGCACAACGCCAATGTGCACCGCGGTGTGTACACGATCGCGGAGGAGGCCACGGCGCTGTACGAAGGCGCCCGTGACAAGGTCGCCGCGTTCATCAACGCACCCAGCCGCAACGAGGTGATCTTCACCAAGAACGCCTCCGAGTCGCTCAACCTCGTGGCCAACATGCTCGGCTGGGCCGACGAGCCCTACCGGGTGGACCACGACACCGAGATCGTCACCACGGAGATGGAGCACCACTCCAACATCGTGCCGTGGCAGCTGCTCTCGCAGCGCACGGGCGCGAAGCTGAAGTGGTTCGGCATCACCGACGACGGCCGCCTCGACCTGTCCAACATCGAGGAGATCATCACGGAGAAGACGAAGATCGTCTCCTTCACCCTGGTCTCCAACATCATGGGCACCATCAACCCGGTCGAGAAGATCATCCGCCGGGCCCAGCAGGTCGGCGCGCTGGTCTGCATCGACGCCTCGCAGGCCGCCCCGCACATGGTGCTGGACGTGCAGGCGCTGCAGGCAGACTTCGTGGCCTTCACCGGTCACAAGATGGTCGGCCCGACCGGCATCGGCGTGCTCTGGGGACGGCAGGAGCTCCTGGAGGACCTGCCGCCGTTCCTCGGCGGCGGCGAGATGATCGAGACCGTGTCGATGCACTCGTCGACGTACGCCCCCGCGCCGCACAAGTTCGAGGCCGGTACGCCCCCGATCGCCCAGGCCGTCGGCCTCGGCGCTGCCGTGGACTACCTCTCGGCGATCGGCATGGAGAACATCTACCGCCACGAGCACGCGATCACCGAGTACGCGGTGAAGCGGCTCCTGGAGGTTCCGGACCTGCGGATCATCGGCCCGGCGACGGCCGAGGACCGCGGCGCCACGATCTCCTTCACGCTCGGCGACATCCACCCGCACGACGTGGGCCAGGTGCTCGACGAGCAGGGCATCGCGGTCCGGGTCGGACACCACTGCGCACGGCCGGTCTGCCTGCGGTACGGAATTCCTGCGACCACGCGAGCGTCGTTCTATCTGTACTCCACGCCCGCCGAGGTCGACGCCCTGGTGGACGGTCTGGAGCACGTACGGAACTTTTTCGGATAATGGGCGAGCGGCTGAGGGTTGACTGGTGAAGCTTGATTCCATGTACCAGGAAGTGATCCTGGACCACTACAAGCACCCCCACGGGCGCGGCCTGCGGGACGGCGACGCCGAGGTGCACCACGTCAACCCGACGTGTGGCGACGAGATCACTCTCCGGGTGAAGTACGACGGCGAGACCATCGCCGATGTGTCGTACGAGGGTCAGGGCTGCTCCATCAGCCAGGCCAGCGCCTCCGTGCTGAACGAACTGCTGGTCGGCAAGGAGCTGGGCCAGGCGCAGAAGATCCAGGAGACCTTCCTGGAGCTGATGCAGTCGAAGGGCCAGCTGGAGCCGGACGACGCGATGGAGGAGGTGCTGGAGGACGCGGTCGCGTTCGCCGGCGTCTCGAAGTACCCGGCCCGCGTGAAGTGCGCGCTGCTGAGCTGGATGGCATGGAAGGACGCGACGGCCAAAGCGCTGTCCGAAGGGAAGACGGCATGAGCGATCACGGTACGCCGGAAGTACTGACCACCAAGCCGGCCTCCGAGGAGGAGGTCCGTGAGGCGCTGTACGACGTCGTCGACCCCGAGCTGGGCATCGACGTCGTCAACCTGGGCCTGATCTACGGCATCCACATCGACGACGCCAACATCGCCACCCTCGACATGACGCTGACGTCCGCGGCCTGCCCGCTGACCGATGTCATCGAGGACCAGGCGAAGTCCGCGACCGAGGGCATCGTCAACGAACTGCGGATCAACTGGGTCTGGATGCCGCCGTGGGGTCCGGACAAGATCACGGACGACGGGCGCGAGCAGCTGCGCGCCCTGGGCTTCAACGTCTGAGCCCATTGCCGACGACGAACGGCCCCCGGCTTCGCGCCGGGGGCCGTTTTTCGTCGTTGTTTCACCTGCCGTACTCACGAGGTGTGTCCCTCGTTGGCACGGGTAGCGGAACCTACCCGCGACACCACGCCGACGAGAGGCATGCCGTGCTGCATCAGCTTTCGCTCCCCGACCGCAGGATGGCCGCCGCCGCGGGCGGAGTGCTCCTGCTGGCCGCGCTGGGGATCAACACCCCCGCGCACGCCGCGAGTTACGGAACGCCGACGATCGCCTTCTCGGCCTCCCACCTCTCCGGTGCCGTCGGTGCGAGCGGTGACCCCGTGGTCACCGTCACCGTTGCGCAGAGCGGGGCCGACGCGAGTGCGCTCGGCGTGGCGGCGTCCGCCAGCTCCAAGGCGTCCGTCGCCGGGACCGGGGACGTGACCGTGACCGGTACGGGCGCCACCCGGCGGCTCTCCGTCGCCGCGCACGGACGCGGCTACACCGACCTCACGATCAAGGTCACCGGACTCGGCGGGAAGACCGCCACCAGGACGCTGCACTACGCCGCCTCCGCCGCCGTGCAGAACGCCGCCGACACCCGCTACCTCACCGGCTCCTCGGACGCCTCGGCAGCCGTCGACGTCGGTGGCGGGTACATGGTAGTGGCCGACGACGAGTCCAACACGCTGCGCCTGTACGACCGTTCCGCGTCCGGCGCGCCCGTGAAGAGCTGGGACGTCGGCCCGGAGCTCGGGGCGGACAAGGAGGTCGACATCGAGGGCGCGGCCCGGGTCGGCGACACCATCTACTGGACCGGATCGCTCGGCAACAACAAGGACGGCGAGTACAAGTCCGACCGCAACACCGTCTTCACCACGACGGTGACCGGCTCGGGCGCGGCCACCGCGCTGACGGTGGGCGGCGAGTACGGGAAGCTCCGGGACGATCTCGTCGCGTGGGACAAGGTCAACGGCAACCGGCTCGGCTTCGACGAGGGGACGGCGGACGGCGAAGTGCCCAAGCAGATCGACGGGTTCAACATCGAGGGCCTGGAGTTCGCGCCCGGCTCGACGACCACCGCGTACCTCGGCTTCCGGGCACCGCTGGTCCCGCCGAAGTCGGGCGGCAAGGCCCTGATCGTGCCCGTCACCAACTTCGACGAGGTGGCCGGCAGCGGGGCGAAGGCGGTCATGGGCGCGCCGATCGAGCTGGACCTCGGCGGGCTCAGCATCCGGGACATCCGCAAGAACGCCGCCGACCAGTACCTGATCGTGGCCGGTTCCTGGGCGGCCGACGACAACTCCGACCCGTACGCCCTCTACGCCTGGGACGGGATCGCCTCGCACGCCCCGGTCAAGCGGGCCGATCTGCCGACCGCCGACGCGGGCGGCTGGGAGGCCGTCGTGGACGTTCCCGACCTCACCGTTCCGGGCGCCAGGACGCAGCTGATCACCGATGCCGGTTCGGCCGACCTGTACGGCGACGGCACGGAGGCGAAGGATCTCGACCACGCCGAGTGGAAGAAGTCCCGCGCCGTCCGGTTCGCCGTCGGCGGCTGACGGACCGGACGGGCGGGCCCCGGGCGCGGGCCTACGGTCCGTACGGCGGCGGCGGTGCGGCGGCCGCCGCCTCGGCCAGGGCCGGGCCCAGGTTCTCGGTGCGCATGCGCCGGTCGACGTAGAGCAGCCCGGTCACCAGCTGCGGGAACGTCGCCGCGATGAACTGGCTGATCAGCTGCCCGAGCGCCATGATCACCAGGTAGCCGCTCATGGCGAAGGCGATCGCGGCCGGGTTCGGGTCCTCGTCCAGGGTCGTGCCGCCGATCATGCCGGAGAACATGCCGAGGAACGAGAACGGGATCTGGATGACGTAGCTCGCGACGTAGGCCATGCCTAGGGCCAGCATGGTGATCCCGAGGACCCGCCACCAGTCGCCGCGCACCAGCTGCGCGGAGCGGCGCAGGGCGGCCACCGGGGACTGCCCCTCGAACACCACGGCCGAGGGCGCCAGGCAGAACTTCACCCAGAGCCAGATCGCGAGCGGGGCGGTGGCCAGGGCGCCCAGGAAGCCGAGCGCGGTCCACACCGCCAGGTTGCCCCCGTACTCCAGGGTGATGGAGCCGATGATCAGCGCGAAGAAGCCGACCACCATGAGCACCGTCGGGACCATCGCGACCAGGAAGGTCAGGACCACCGTCCCGAACACCGCCGGCACGCGGGCCCAGGCCCGGCGCCAGATGAAGGAGAAGGTGGTGGGCCTGCCCAGTACCGCCTCCTGCAGGATCGCGGGCACGGTCGCGTACATCATGGCCGTGGCGACCGCGAAGGCGATCATGGCGACCAGCCAGACGACACCGAGGGCGATCACGATCGGCACCACCTCGGAGGACCTCGGGTCCTCCTCGGCGCTGAGCGAGATGACCGTGTGCAGCTGGTCGCTGACCGCGGAGTACGCGATCAGGGCCGTGGCGGCCATGATCACCACCGCCCCGCCGTACACGGCCGCGCCGATGCCGAACAACTGCTTCCAGTAGCGGCCCATCGTGCTGAAGGCGCCGCCGAGTATGTCCCCGAGCTTCAGGGGCGCCAGCGGTATCACCCCGGGCTTCGGCGGTGGCATCCAGCCGCCCCATCCCGGTGGTCCCGGGGGCCCTCCGTACGGTGCTCCGCCGCCCCACCCTGCGTCCTGCGCCACTGCTGCTCCGTCATGTGTCGTTGTCCGGTGTGCTGGTCGGGACACCGTAGCGTCCCCGCTGGCCGAAAGCGCTCGTACCGTCGTTCGGGCGGCGATGCGTACACTCGTACACATGGGATACGGACTGCTGGCCGCGGCGATCGCGGCGGAGGTGGCCGGCACGACGGCCATGAAGTACAGCGAGGGCTTCACCCGGCTCTGGCCCTCGCTGATCACCGTCGTGGGATACCTCGTGGCCTTCGGGCTGCTCGCCCAGACGCTGAAGACGCTGTCGGTGGGCACCGCGTACGCGATCTGGGCGGGGATCGGCACCGCGGCCGTCGCCGCCATCGGCATCCTCTTCATGGGCGAGTCCGGCAACCCGGTCAAGCTGGCGGGCATAGCGCTGGTCATCGCCGGAGTGGTGGTGCTGAACCTGGGCGGGGCCCACTGATGGTGCGCCGTTACGACCCCGAGCGGCGCGACCGCATCATCGATGCCGCGATCAGGGTGGTCGGCGCCAAGGGCATCGCGGGGCTGAGCCACCGCTCCGTCGCCGCCGAGGCCGATGTGCCGCTCGGCTCGACGACGTATCACTTCGCCTCGCTGGACGAGCTGTTGATCGCCGCGTTGCGCCGGTCGAACGAGAACTTCGCGGAGGTCATGCGGGAGAGCGAGGCGCTGGCCGATCCGGCGGCCGACCTCGCCGAGGAGCTGGCCCGGCTGCTGGGGGAGTACTTCTCCGGCGGGCGCGGGCGGGCCGAGCTGGAGTACGAGCTGTATCTCGCCGCGCTCCGCAGGCCCGCGCTGCGGCCCGTCGCCGCCGAGTGGACCGACGGCACCGCCGAGCTGCTGTCCGGGCGCACCGATCCGGTCACCGCGCGGGCGCTGATCGCGCTGATGGACGGGATCTGCCTGCAGGTGCTGCTCACCGGCGGCGAGTACGACGAGGCGTACGCGCGGGAGATGCTGCGGCGGATCGCCGGTTGACGGATCCGACCGCGGGGGTGCCCCCTCGGAGCCTCCGGCAGCAGGCTCTTATTCGCCGGACGGGCCCCCGTTCCGTACCGCCGCCAGGGCCGCCCGGACGCTCGCCTCGATGTCGGTGATCGGATACAGCGCCTCGCGGACCGTCCGGTCGCGGTCCACCACCAGCGTCAGCCGCTTCAGCCGGCTGATGCCGCCCGCGCGGAAGGTGGGAAGGCGCAGCGCCGCCGTCAGCTCCAGCTCCGCGTCGGACAGCAGCGGGAACCGCAGCCGCTCCGCGTCAGCGAAGCCCCGCTGCTCGTCCGGGCGCTGGGTGGAGACCCCGTGCACGGTCGCGCCCGCCGCGGTGAACTCGGCCAACTGGTCACGGTACGTGCACGATTCGAGCGTGCAGCCGCTCGCGCCCGGGATCTCGGCCCAGCCCGGCGGATAGGCGTCCCGGCGGGCGTAGGCGCCGGGGAAGAAGTACAGGACGGTGTACGGGGTGCCGGCGACCGGGTCGCGCGGCGCGCCGTCGAGGTCCAGCAGCCGCAGCTCGGGCAGGCGGGTGCCCACCAGGGCGTGCACCCGGGCCGCCTCCTTCGAGGCCTCCGCGGTCGTCGCCATCATTTCGCCTTCTCCCAGTACCCAGGTGTCGCCCCAGTCCTGGAGCGCGATCAGTACGGGCAGCAGCGCGCGTCCACGCGGGGTGAGGCGGTACTCGTACCGGGGTGGCCGGTCCTGGTACGGCTCCCGGGAGAGCACCTCCGCGTCGACCAGCAGCCGCAGCCGCTCGGTCAGCACCTTGCGGGACACGCCCAGCTCCTGCTGGAGCGCGTCGAAGCGGTGCACCCCGCGCGCCGTGTCCCGCACGATCAGCAGGGTCCACCAGTCGCCCACGACGTCGAGCGCCTGGGCGATCGCGCAGTCGGCGTCGGCCAGGCTGGTGCGCTGGGGCATCGGCTCCTCCGTCCGTCTCCCGTATTCGCCGCTTACCGGATTGACCTGCAGGAAACCACGATGCCATAGTCCGTTCCCAAAGGAAACTCACTGGGGAGGGTGCTGGGGATGAGCTTTTCCGGGGTCGTGCGGGACGTGCCGCGCACCGTGCGGCTGCTGGCCTTCGGTTCCTTTCTCAACGGGGTCGTCAGCTTCACCTTCATCTACCTCTTCGTCTATCTGACCGGCCCGCGCGGGCTGAGCGTCCCGCAGGCCGGAGTCGTCGCGGGCATCGGCGGCATCGGCCTGGTCGCGGGGAACTTCACCGGCGGCTGGTTCGGCGACCACTACGGCCACCGCCGGATGCTGCTGACCGGCGCCCTGGTCAGCGGGGCGGCGCTGGCCGCCCTGCCGGTCCTCCCGGTCGCGGCGATGTACGGGGTGCTGCCGCTCGCGCAGTACGCGGCGGGCGTCGTGCGCGCCGCCAACTCCGCACTCGTCGCGGTCTCCGTCCCCGAGGGCGGCAGGCGCCAGAGCTTCGCCCTGGTGCGGGCCGCGGGCAACGCCGCGTTCGCCGTCGGCCCGCCGCTCGGCGCGCTGATCGCCGCCCACCTCTCGTACGGCTGGCTGTTCGTCGCCGACGGACTCGGGACCCTGCTCTTCGCCGGGTACGCGGCGGCGGTGCTCCCGGCACACGGCACCGCGCACGCCCGGCCGGACCGTGACCCCGGCGCGCCGGGCCTCTGGCGGGAACTGCGGGCCAGGCCCGCCGTGCTGGTCCTGCTCGCCGCGATCCTCTGCGTCGACCTCGTCTACCGGCAGCAGTACTCGACCCTGCCCGTCTTCCTCGCCGAACACGGCCACGGCGACCAGTTCTACGGCTGGCTGCTGGCCGTCAACGGCGGGCTCATCCTCCTGCTGGAACTCCCCGCCGCCCACGTGCTGCGCCGCCGGGCGCCGCTGTCCATCGTGGGCACCGGACTGCTGCTGGTGGGGCTGGGCTACGCGGTGCTGATCCCCGGCGCCGGGGCGCTGTTCGCCGTCACCATGATGGCGTCGCTGACCGCCGGCGAGATCCTCTACAAGACCACCGCGACGGCGTACGTCGCCGACCAGGCCCCGGACCACGCACAGGGCCGCTTCCAGAGCCTGTACGCGGGCGCCTCCATCAGCGGCCAGGTGCTGGCGCCGCCGCTCGGCGGTGCGCTCTACGCCCATGCGCCCGGACTGCTCTGGCCGGCCTGCGCGGTGCTGGCCTGCGGCGCGGGGGCGGCGGTGCTGGCGGCGCGGCGGCTGCGGGGACCGGTGCGCGAGGCGGCCGCCGTACCGGTGCTTGAACGGCAGACACAGCCCGGCTGACCTGGCAGGTCCGGGCTCCCGGGCCGGACCTGCCCATCCGGCGAGACCGGTTGGCCCCGGTGGTGCCTCGCCGGTTAGGTTTCGTGTCATGACCGACACGACTCCTGCTCGCACCACCGGCGCCGTCGCCGCCGGCCTCGCCACCATCGCCGGCGACGGTTCCGTTCTCGACACCTGGTTCCCCGCCCCCGAGCTCACCGCCGAGCCGGGCCCGGCCGGAACCGAACGGCTCACCCCCGACCAGGCCGTCAACCTCCTCGGTGAGGGCGCCGGCAAGGCCATCGGCGTGGACGCCCGCCGCGGTGTCGAGGTCGTCGCCGTACGTACGGTCATCGCCTCGCTCGACGACAAGCCGCTGGACGCCCACGACGCGTACCTGCGTCTGCACCTCCTCTCGCACCGCCTCGTCCAGCCGCACGGCCAGAACCTGGACGGGCTCTTCGGCCTCCTCACCAACGTCGCCTGGACCTCGCTCGGCCCGGTCGCCGTCGACGACGTGGAGAGGGTGCGGCTGAACGCCCGCGCCGAGGGCCTGCACCTCCAGGTCACCTCGGTCGACAAGTTCCCCCGGATGACGGACTACGTCGCGCCGAAGGGCGTCCGGATCGCCGACGCCGACCGGGTCAGGCTCGGCGCGCACCTCGCCGCCGGCACGACCGTCATGCACGAGGGCTTCGTCAACTTCAACGCCGGCACCCTCGGCACGTCGATGGTCGAGGGCCGCATCTCCGCCGGAGTCGTCGTCGGCAACGGCTCCGACATCGGCGGCGGCGCCTCCACCATGGGCACCCTCTCCGGCGGCGGCAAGGAGCGCATCGTCATCGGCGAGCGCTGCCTGATCGGCGCCGAGGCCGGCGTCGGGATCGCGCTCGGCGACGAGTGCGTCGTCGAGGCCGGGCTCTACGTCACGGCCGGCACCCGCGTCACGCTGCCGGACGGCCAGATCGTCAAGGCCCGTGAGCTCTCCGGCGCCTCGAACATCCTCTTCCGCCGCAACTCGGTCTCCGGCGCCGTCGAGGCCCGCCCGAACAACGCGGTCTGGGACGGCCTCAACGACGTCCTGCACAGCCACAACTGAGGCCGCCCGGCCTTGGAGTGTCCGGCAGTAGACCTCGCGGCGTCGCGCGCGCTGCCTACTGCCGGACACTCTCAATCGGTGGCGCGCAGCAGTTCCTCGTAAGCCCTCCGCAGCCCGTCGGTCGCCCCGCGTCCGGCGGGCTGCAGCGGTTCGCGGACCGGTCCGGCGTCGAGCAGCGCCTTGGCGGTGACCGTGCCGGGCAGCCCGGAGGCCATCATCGCCTCGGCGAGCGGGAGGACCAGGTGGTTGAGCCGGGCGGCCCGCGCGGTGTCCCCGGCGTCGAACGCGTCCAGGACCGCCCGCAGCGCACGGGGCGCCACATTGGCGACGGTGCTGACATAGCCCGCAGCGCCCACCGCGTACAGCGGCAGATTCAGCTCCTCGCAGCCCGAGTAGTACGCCAGCGAGGTCGCGCCGATCACCTTCGTGGAGCCCAGCAGGTCGTACGCGCAGTCCTTCACGGCCACGATGCGCGGGTGCTCCGCGAGCCGCAGCAGGGTCTCCGGCTCGATGCGGGTGCCGGTGCGGCCGGGGATGTCGTACAGCATCAGCGGGAGGCCGCTCGCGTCGGCGACACTCCGGAAATGCGCCTCGACGGCGGGCTGCGGCGGCCGGCTGTAATACGGCGTCACCACCAACAGACCGTCCGCGCCCGCCTGTTCGGCCTGCCGGGCGAGGGCGATGGTGTGCCGGGTGTCCGCACTGCCGACCCCGGCGAGGATCGGCACACCGTCGCCGACCGCCGCCCGGACCGCCCGCAGCAGCGCGGTCTTCTCGGCGTCGCTGGTGGTCGGGGACTCGCCGGTGGTGCCGCTGAGCACCAGTCCGTCGCAGCCGTCGGCGACCAGGGCGGCGGCATGCTTCCCGGCCGCGTCCGGATCCAGCTCGCCGGAGTCGGTGAACGGCGTGATCATGGCGCAGAGCGCGCGTCCGAAGGGGGCCACTGGTGAGGTCATGCCCGAAGTGTCGGCCGACCGGACCGTGAAGGTCCACTTAGATCTGCTTGGGGTGAGCGGCAAGCAGGGCTGAACAGTCGCGGATCAGCGCCCACGGGTCTGACATGATCGAACGACTGTACGGCAGGCCGGGATCGGGGTGGGTGCGTGAGCATGCGAGGACTGACGTGGGCGGGGACCGGGAGACGGGGGCCGCTGGCGGCCGGGCTGCTGGCCGGGGTGCTGGGGCTGACGCTCTCCGGATGCGCCGGGTTCCTCGTGCCGGCGGGCGAGGGCGAGCCGGAGCCGACGCCGAGCGATCCGTACCGGGTGCACGCCGACAAGCTGCCGACGCCGTTCCCCAGCGTCTCCGTCGGGGTCTCCGACCGGCCGGGCGCGCAGGGCCCCGCCCCCACGCCCACCGTTCCGGCCGGCTGCCCGTCCTCCGGCGTCGTCGTCGACATGGGCGAGGTGGAGGCGGCGCTCGGCCACCGGGCCGTCGGACTCACCCTCACCAACTGCGGCAGCAAGCCGTACCGGGTCCATGGCTACCCGTCCGTCCGGGCCCTGGACGAGGCCGGCGACCCGCTGCCCGTCCCGGTGAACCCCGGTTCCTCCTACATGGGCACCGACCGGGGGCCCAAGGAGGTCATGCTGAAGCCGGGTCAGACCGTGCGCTCGCTCCTGGCCTGGGTCTCCACCCCGACCGGCGGCGACCTCATCGAGGGCGACGCCCTGGAGATCGCACCGGCCCCCGGCCTGGAGGCGCGCACCTTCCCGCTGGAGGGGAGCGACGTACGGCTGCTCGACGAGCTCAACATGACCGCCTGGCGGACCACCCCGTAGCGGAGCGGCGGCGCGGGGTCAGAGGGCGAGCTTGAAGCCCTCGTGGCTGCGGGCGAAGCCCAGCGACTCGTAGAACCGGTGCGCGTCCGCACGCCGCTTGCCGCTGGTCAGCTGCATCAGCCCGCACCCGCGCAGCCGGGCCCGCTCCACCGCCTGCTTCATCAGCTCCCGGCCCAGCCCGCCGCCCCGCCGGTCGGCCCTGACCCGTACCGCCTCGATCAGCACCCGCTCCGCGCCGCCCCTGCCCAGCCCCGGTATGTACGTCGCCTGCGCACAGCCCAGCACGGTGTCGCCGTCCACCAGCACCAGCATCTCGTTGCGCGGGTCGCTCTCGATGGCGGCGAAGGCCCTCTCGTACGCGTCGTCGACCACGACCGAGGCCGGATCGACGACTCTTTCCTCGTCGGCGAGCAGAGCGAGGACGGCGGGCAGGTCGGCGCGGGTGGCGGTGCGAAGGATCATTTTTCGGAGTCTGGCACGGGCGCCGGAGCACCCGGCGCCCGGCCCACGGCCCACCGGCCCGGTACGGTCAGCGGCGCGCCATGTAGAGGCTGAACGCCTTGTGGAGCACCTTGTTGAGCGGGTAGTCCCACTCGCCGATGTACTCGGCGGCCCGGCCGCCGGTACCGACCTTGAAGCGCAGCAGGCCCAGCAGGTGGTTGCTCTCGTCCAGGGTGTCGGTGATGCCGCGCAGGTCGTAGACGGCCGCGCCCCGCTCGTGCGCGTCGCTCATCATGCGCCACTGGATGGCGTTGCTGGGCTGGACCTCGCGTTTGCGGCCGGTCGAGGCGCCGTAGGAGTACCAGACGTGGTTCCCGACGGTCAGCATCGTCGCGGCGGAGAGCGTCTCGCCCTCGTACTGGGCGAGGTAGAGCCGCATCCGGTCGGGGTCCTCGGCCCGCAGCGCGGTCCACATCCGCTGGAAGTAGTCGAGCGGACGGGGGATGAAGCGGTCGCGCCCGGCCGTCTCGCGGTACAGCTCGTAGAAGGCCGGGAGGTCCTCGTAGTCGCCCTCGACGACCTTGACACCCGCCTTCTCCGCCTTCTTGATGTTGCGCCGCCACTGCTGGTTCAGATTGCCCCGGATCTCCTCCAGCGACAGCCCGGCGAACGGGACCTGGAAGACGTACCGGGGCTGCCCCGCGCTGAAACCGTCCTCGCTCTCCTCCTCGCCGCGCCGCCAGCCCAGTCCGCTCAGCTGCTTCACGACCTCGTCGGCCCGCGGCTCTCGCACGTCCGGCTCCACGTCGCGCAGGCGGCCGGCGGCCGGGTCGGCGATGGCGTCCTTCACCGTCCGGGCGTCCCAGCGCCGGGCGACCACCGGCGGGCCCATCCGCACCGAGAACGCGCCCTGCGCCTTCAGATGCGCCAGCATCGGATCCAGCCACTCACGCAGACCGCCGTCGTGCCAGTCGATGACCGGCCCCTCCGGCAGATAGGCCAGATAGCGCTTCACCCGGGGGATCGGCCGGTACAGGACGAGCCCGGCCCCGACGATCCGCTCCCGGCCCGCGCCGTCCCGGTCGAACCAGCCGATGCTCTCCGCACGCCAGTCGGGCTTCACGTCGCCCCACGACGGAACCTGCATATGGCTCACGGCCGGCCGGCTCGCGACGAACGCCAGATGCTCCTCGCGGCCGATCGTCCTGAGATGCGGTGCCATGCGGTACTCCGTTCGTTGTGCTGCCGGTGGGTCCGACGGTATCGACGGGGCGTGCTGTTGACCTCAAGCGGACTTGACGTATCAGGGTGGTCCGCAACGGCGCGCCACCCCGGTGCGCCCGTCAGGGAGGCCCCGTCATGAGCGTGCGATTCGAATCCGGTCCCGATCTTGCCCGTAACGACGCCGGACTCGTCAAGGCGAGCACCTGGGACGCGGGCACCCCGGAGCGCATGCGGCGGACGGTCGAGGCCATTCGCGAGGCGTGGGAGAGCCGGGACTGGCCGCATCCGGGACTTCTTTCGTACACCGTCCACGCCGGTGAGGACGGCAGGACCCTGTTCCATTACAGCCAGTGGAGTGGTGAACAGGCGTACCAGGACTTCTTCCGGCACGGCAGGGACGAGCGCAACGCGGACGTCGACGCCGCCGTGCCGGGCATCCGGCGGCTCGGGCTGCACACCCTGGAGCTCTACCGTTCCACGCAGCCCCGGGAGGGCGACGGACGGGAGCCGGGCTGCGTCGTGATCGTCGACGTGGAGTTCGACGGCGCGGACAAGGCGCGGCAACGGGACTGGGTGGACACCGTGTTCGAGGCGCTGGGCACCGACCCGGCGCCCGCCCCGGGAGGCATCTCCGGCCACTTCCACGTGAGCACCGACGGGACGCGGGTGCTCAACTACGCCGAATGGGAGAGCGCGGCCGCCCACATCGACGCGCTGGCCGCTCCCGGTGCCGGGATCGGGTCGGGCACACCGCAGTGGGAACGGGTGCGGTCGTACCCGGGGGTGAGCGGCGGCGGGGTCAACCGGTACACGCCCGCGCTCAGCATCCGGCCGAGCGCGGGCGCGTAGGGCCTCCGCTACGGACGGAAGCGCAGCACCTGCGGGTCGTGGTCGCTGTTCTGATCGGCGAACTCGGCGTTGATGTGCACGCTGTCGTAGTGGAAGCCGTCGATCGACGGGCTGGTCAGGATCTGGTCGAGAACCTGGCTGTTGCCCTGGTAGACGTAGCTGTAACGCTCCGAGCGCGGCAGGGACTTGATCGCCGGGTACAGCACCCGCCCGGCGGTCAGGGCCTCGGCCGTGCCGGAGAACTCGAAGTCGTTGATGTCACCGACGACCAGGACGTCCGCGTTCTTCTGGACGCTCAGCAGCTTCTTGACGAAGGTGTTGACCGCCTGGCCCTGCGCGTGCCGCTGCACCTCGGAGGAGCGCGACGGCGGCTGGTGCTCCGAGAAGATGGACTCGTCGCCGCCCTTGGACGCGAAGTGGTTGGCGACGACGAAGACCGTACGGCCGCGGAAGCTGAACTCCCCGGCGAGCGGCTTGCGGCTGTTCTCCCACGCCGGGTTCGCCGGGTCGATCCGGCCGGGCGAGAGGGTGAGGGCGGCGCGGCCCCGCTCCCGGGCGACATCGGTCGCCGTCGTCGCGTCGCCGCCGGCCCGGTCGGTGAACGAGACCCGCTCCGGGTTGAAGAGGAACACCTGACGGATGTTGCCGCCGGGCTCGCCGCCGTCCTTCTTGTCCTGCGGGTCGATGGAGCGCCAGTCGTACGCCGGACCGCCCGCCGCCACGATCGCGTCGGTGAACTTCTTCACCGTCGCGTCGGCGGCGACCGTGCCGTCGCTCTTCGCGCCGTTGTTGTCCTGGATCTCCTCCAGCGCCAAGATGTCGGGCGAGGCGAGGTTGTCGACGACCGCGGCGGCGAGCGCGTCGAACTTCTCCTGCGGGTCGCCGGGGTCGAGGTTCTCGACGTTGTACGTCGCCACGGCCAGCTCGCCGCCGCGCTGCTTGCGGGTGGTCTCCCGGCGCAGGCCCTCGCCGGTGACGGTGCCCATGGTGCGGGCGGTCAGCGTGTAGCCGCCGTACTGGTTGAAGTCGAGCGGGCCCTCGGTCGTACCGGTCAGCACATCGCCCACGTCGGCCTTGGGGAAGGGCTGCTGGGCCAGCGGCACCAGCGACTGGATCTGGAGCCGTCCGGTGTTCTGCGAGCCGTACGAGCCGTAGACGGTGCCGCCGCGGCGGGCGTCGTTCTCGCGCGGCTTCACCGTCACCCACAGCTCGGCGTGCGCGTCGGTGGCGCCGACCACCCGCGAGGTGCCGACGCTGATGTTCATGCCTTCGACCGACTCGTAGTAGTCGAGGGCGTAGCGGGACGGCCGCAGGGTCAGCGCGTTGATGGAGCCGCCGGCGGCGGGGTCGCCCTCGGGGGTGTACCGGGAGGGGACCGAGCGCTCCGAGACCCGCACCGGCGCGGGCAGGGCGTTGCCGGAGGACACCACGGTGACGGTGGGCTTGCTGATCTCGGTCAGCGACTGGTTGCCGGAGTCGAGACCGCCCGGGACGTACTCGGTGACCGTGCCGGAGACGGTGACCGCGTCACCGACCGCGACGGTGGGCACGGAGCCGGTGTAGACGAAGACGCCCTCGCTGGTGGCGGGGTCGGCGTCGGGGTTCGGGTCCTGGAACCAGAAGCCCTTCGTACCGTACGTCCGCACACCCGTGACGATGCCCGCCACGTCGGCGACCTGCTGGCCGACGAGCGGGGATATCCGGGTGGAGCCCTGGATGTCGTGGATCCGGACCTGGCCGTCCACGGGCAGGCCGGCGGTGGAGGCGGACGCGGAGGTGGTCGCGGCGCCGGTGAGCAGACCGGCGGCGAGGGCGGCGGTGACTACGGCGGAGACAGCGGTGGTTCTGGACGATGCGGCAGGCATCACGGGCTCCGGGGGTATCGAGGGTCGGGACGGAGATCTACGCGCGTCAATCTCTTGTGTGCGCAAGGGAGTTGTCAAGGTCTGCCGGGTGTACTGCCACTGTCCGTTGCATGAACCGGGCGGCATGGGGCGAAATACGTCTACGCTTGGGCCGCCCGATCCGTACGTGCAGCATGCCCGGTCCGTACGTCCGGTCCGTATGTGCGGACGCCTGATCCGTACGTCCGGCCCGTAGGCCCGGTCCGCCCGGTCCGCACGTCCGGTACGCCCGATCCGTACGTCCCCGAGGAGAACCACCTGATGTCCGCAGAGCGCCCCACCCTGCCGCCCGTACGGCTGCGCACCGAGGCCGAGCTGGCTCGGGACGCGCTCGCCGCGCCGCTGCTCGCCCGCGCCGTCCGGCTCGCCCGCTGGGCGGGCCCGGAGACCCGGGTCGGCGCCGGTGGCGAGCTCGTCGACGCCCAACTGCCCGCGGCGGCCGAGCACATCGGCCTGGCGGCCGACGAGGACGGGGCGGCGGAGGCGAGCGAGGCGTGGCGGCTCGCGGTCGACGCGGGGCTCGTCGACGTCGAGGACCCCGGCGAGGACGCCGGACCGGACGCGGAGGGGACCGCGACCGCCGGTGAGGCCCTGGCGCTTGTCACCGGTGGTTCACCGAAGGACGTCCTGTCGATCTGGCTCGACGGCCTGGAGGCCGTCCACGCCGACGCCACCGCGCCCGTCTTCGACGACCTCGCCGATCTCGTCGGTGAGGACGGCTCGATCGACTTCGAATCCCTGGACTGGGACCCGGAGGTCGAGGCGGAGTTCCTCGACGGAGTCCTCGGAAATCTGTACCTGCTCACCGTCGGGGACGGCCACGGCGGCACGGACCCGGCCCCCGTACCGCTGCCCGCCCTCGCCGCGTCGGTGATCGTCCCCGACGACATGGGCGAACCCACCGACGACATCCTTGAACAGGTGTCCGAGGCGATGATGCGCCTGGACGACCAGTTCCGGGTCCTCGAACCCATCGGCATCGTCGAATACCGCCCGGTGGACGAGGCGTTGCTGTTCGAGGAGGGCGAGGACGCCGCCCCGCCGGCCGACGACGAGGACGTCACCCGGTACGGAATGGTGAAGCTGACCCCCCTCGGCCTCTACGGCCTGCGGAGCCGGATGCTGGAGGCCGGGGTGGACGCCCCGGCGATCGGCGACTTCGCGGACAAGGGCGCCGACGCGCTGCTCGGCGGGGTCGCGTACTACCCCGAGGCGGCGGCCCGCAGCGAGGTCGAGCTGTGGCTCGCCCGGCGCGGCGGTGCGGACGGCGCGGCGGCCGAACTCCTGGCAGCGTCCCGCGGCACGGACCAGCAGGCACCGCTGCGCCGGCTGCACTGCCAGCAGGCCCTCGCCCTGGTCGGCGCGGAGGCGGAGCCCGCGGTGCGCGCGGTGCTGGACGACCCCGAGCTGGGCGGCCTCGCCCGGGTCTGGCTCGCGGAGCTGGGTGCCGCCGACGTCCCCGCACCGCCGGAGCCGATGATCTTCTGGCTCGCCATCGACACGATCGCGGCCCAGTTGGAGACCGACGGCGACCTGGACGAGCTCCAGGGCCTGGTCGAGGGCCTGGCGGGCCAGCACAGCGGCTTCTTCGACGAGGCGTGGCGGGTGGCGCACCCGGCGACCGCCGACGTCCTCGAAGCGATGGGACGGCTGCACAGCGACAAGAAGAAGGCCAAGGAGGCCCGCAAGGCAGCGTTCAAGGCCCGGTCGCGCAAGAGGGCCTGACCTCCGGTCGGGTACGGCACGGGGGCGGGGGCTCGGCCCCGGCCGGGTACCGCACGGGCGGCGCGAGCGGCCCGGTCCGGGGTGGACGGCGACTTCGGGACATCGCTTCAGGCCAACTGCACAGGAAGGATGCTCCTCGGCGTCGCCCGCAGTTCAACTGGCGTTGGCACAAGGGCGCGACTGTGGGCGCGCCAACAACCCGCCCAGTCGCCCCAGGAGTACGTGATGCCCATCACGCGCAGGGAATTCACCAAGCAGTCCGCCCTCACCGGTGCAGGCATCGCGCTGACCGGTACCGTCGCCGCACTGGCCACCGCGCCGGGCGCCCTCGCCGCCGGGGACCCGAAGCACGGGCACGGCCACGACGGCCACGGTCACGACCACGGCCACGGCCACGACCGCGAGCCCGGCTACGGGCCGCTGGTCGCCGACCCCGAGGGCATACTCGCGCTCCCCGCCGGCTTCTCGTACCAGGTCATCACCCACTGCGGGGTCACCAAGCTGGAGAGCGGCGAGTTCACCCCCTCCAACCACGACGGCACGGCCACCTTCGAGGGCCCGCGCGGTGTCACCCTGCTCGTCAACAACCACGAGCTCAGCGGTACCCGGGCCGGCTGGGAGCACCCGGTGCCGCTCACCGAGGGCCTCGTCTACGACCCGGTCGCGGCCGGCGGCTGCACCGTCGTGGAGACCCGCCGCGACGGCCGTACCGCCGAGTGGGTCGGCATCGCCGGCACCTCCACCAACTGCGCCGGTGGCGCCACCCCGTGGGGCACCTGGCTCACCTGCGAGGAGACCGAGGACAAGGCCGGCAAGAACGGCCTGCTCAAGGACCACGGCTATGTCTTCGAGGTCGACCCGTACGACCGGCGCGCCAACCGTGACCCGCACCCGATCAAGGCGTTCGGCCGGTACGCCCACGAGGCCGTCGTCATCGACCCCAAGCAGGGCCACGCCTACCTGACCGAGGACGCCTCCGGCCCCAACGGACTGCTCTACCGCTGGGGCCCGCCGCACGGCTTCCGGCACGGCCGCGGCAAGCTGCGCACGCTCGCCGACGACGCCGGTGTCCTCCAGGCCACCAAGTGCTTCGACAGCAACGGCAAGTTCGTCGACGACCTGTCCCGCGCCACGAAGATCGGCACGGTGTACGGCGTGGACTGGGTCGACGTACCCGACCGTGACGCCAAGTCCCTCTCGGTGCGCAAGCAGTTCGCCGACGGCGAGATCACCCGGGCCCGCAAGCTCGAAGGCATGTGGTGGGGCGACGGCGGCGCCTACATCGTCTCCTCGTTCGCCCGCTCCGAGAGCCCCGTCCAGCACGACGGCCAGGTCTGGTTCTACGACCCCAAGCGCCGCACCCTGACGCTGAAGGTGCTCCTCGGCGTGAACGCCGACCCGTCGAAGGACGGCGCGTTCGACGGCCCGGACAACATCACCGTCTCGCCCTACGGCGGCCTGGTCATCTCCGAGGACGGCGAGGGCATCCAGCACCTCTTCGGCGCGACCGAGAGCGGCCGCACCTACCCCATCGCGCGCAACGAGCTGAACATCGGCAGCGAGGAGGAGCCGGAGTACAGCGAGTTCACCGGTGTCACGTTCTCGCCCGACGGCAGGACGCTGTACGCCAACATCCAGACGCCGGGCATCATGCTCGCCATCACCGGCCCGTGGAAGCGCCAGCCGAACCGCGGCTGACGGCCCGTCGCCGGATTTCCGGCAATGGCCCTATCAGCTCGGCGCGCGTAATTCCCTCGCGCGCCGGCCGGGCATCCCTCTAGAGTCCTGTCCGTGCCCAGGTGCGCAGGCAGGACCTACTTCCACTGATAATGGGGATGTCGCGGGTTCGAGTCCCGCCACCGGATTTCGGTCCGGTGTAGCTCAGTCGGCAGAGCACCTTCGTCGGTTCCGCCGACCTTGAACTCTGGGCACCACAACTTCATCAGCACGACTGCATGGCACCTCCCGGTGCGCAGGCTGCGGCTACTTCCTCTCACGAACCCGCCGCCGCCGACTCTGATCTCGGGAGGCACAGACGCCGGGGGGTGCCCGGTGCGCAGGCGACGGATACTTCCATTGAACTGAGGGTTGCGGGTTCGAGTCCCGCCCGGCCACGGCCGGTAGCTCAATCGGGTAGAGCATCAGTAAGCCCGTCGCCGACTCCTGATCTCGGGCACCCTTTTCCGCTGTGCCCTCCCCCAATGAATTCGGGGGAATTCTCATGGCACGCTTCAACACCCGCACCACCGGGCCCCGCGCCACCTCGCCCGTGCGGACGACCGGGCGCACCGCGCCGACCCATCAGGGCGGCCGGGGATATCTGCGCGACAACCGCTCCGAGCTCTTCCTGCTCGCGGTCGCCAATTTCGTTTCGCAGCAGACCTTCTACGAGGACGGCGAGCAGCGCGACGAGCGCTTCGCCGAACTGGTGCGGGTGCTCGCCGTCGGCGATCCCGAGTGGACCGCCGGCCTGCTGCACTGGCTGCGCCGCGACGGCCGGATGCGTACCGCCTCGATCGTCGGCGCCGCCGAGTACGTGAAGGCGCGGCTGGACGCGGGCGCCGAGGACGGACCGTCCAACCGCCAGGTCGTCGACTCCGTCCTGCTGCGCGCCGACGAGCCCGGGGAACTCCTCGGGTACTGGACCTCCCGCTACGGCCGGGCCGTGCCCAAGCCGGTCAAGCGCGGCATCGCCGACGCCGTGCGCCGGCTCTACAACGGCAGGTCGCTGCTGAAGTACGACACCGCCTCCAAGGGCTATCGCTTCGGCGACATCCTGAACCTGGTGCACGCCTCGCCCGACCCGCAGAAGCCGTGGCAGGGCGAGCTGTTCCGGTACGCCCTCGACCGCCGCCACCACCCCGAGGCGGCCGTGGTGCCGGTCTCGGACCGGGTCCTGAACGCCCACCGCGCGCTGATGGAGCTGCCCGTCGGGGAGCGGCGGGCCGTGGTCGAGGGCGCCGGCGGGGCGGACCGGCTGGCCGCCGCGGGCATGACCTGGGAGGCCCTGGCGGGCTGGCTGCAGGGGCCGATGGACGCCACCGCCTGGGAAGCGATGATCCCGTCGATGGGCGCGATGGCGCTCATCCGCAACCTGCGCAACTTCGACGAGGCTGGCGTGTCGGACGAGGTCGCCGCGCGGGTGGCGGAGCGGATCTGCGACCCGGCCGCGGTCGCCGCGTCCCAGCAGTTCCCGTTCCGCTACCTCGCCGCCTACCAGCACGCGCCCTCGCTGCGCTGGGCCCACCCGCTGGAGCAGGCGCTCGGCCACTCGCTGGACAACGTGCCCGCCCTGCCGGGGCGGACGCTGGTCCTGGTCGACCGCTCGGGCTCGATGTGGTCGCCGCTCTCGGACCGCTCGCAGCTCAACCGGGCCGACGCGGCCGCGATCTTCGGCACGGCGCTGGCACTGCGGGCGGCCGATGCCGATCTGGTGCAGTTCGGTACGGACAGCGCACCGGTGGCATATCGCCGGAGCGAGTCCGTGCTGAAGGTCCTGGAGCGCTTCGGCGACCTCGGCGGCACCAACACCGCGGCGGCGGTGCGCCGGCACTACCGGGGCCATGACCGGGTGCTGATCGTCACCGACGAGCAGGCGTCGTTCTCGTACGCCGCGGACGCCACCGCGGCGGTGCCCGACACCGTGCCCGTCTACACCTGGAACCTGGCCGGGTACCGGGTCGGACACGCCCCCTCGGGCGACGGGATGCGCCACACCTTCGGGGGGCTTTCGGACGCCGCGTTCCGCATGGTGCCGCTGCTGGAAGCGGGCCGGGACGCGGACTGGCCCTGGATCCGCTGATCACAAATCCGGTATCAGTGGGGCCCCTGCGGTGAACGGGCATGGCGTCGGGCGTCCCCAGGGCGCATACTCAAGGTAATGAAACAGTCAGCCGGATCCCGGCGCCACCTGCCCTCCAGTCCCTTCAACCGCCCGGCCCAGGCGGCCCCACCGGTCGAATTGTTCGATGTGGGCGACAGGGTGTCGCACGATCAGTTCGGACTCGGCCGCGTCCTCGCGGTCGAGGGCGACAACGACGCGGTACTCATCGACTTCTCGGGGCGGCAGGGGAGGATCCTGAGCCCGTACTCCAAGCTGACCAAGCTCTGAGAGAGGCGGCGAGCACGCGCGCGGCGCGTCCGTTTTTTCCCGTCACGCTCTCCGTATTCAGGGGCACCTGCACCCGACAGGTGCCCCTGAATCCGTTTCCGGAGCCCGCTGCCGCGCTTACAGCGCCTGGGCGGCGGGCTTCACCATGCCGCGGACGGTGCGCGACTTCACGAAGTCGCCCATCGCCGTCATCTCCCACTCGCCGGAGAACTGCTTGATCAGCTTGGCCATCATCACGCCGGTCTGCGGCTCGGCGCCGGTCAGGTCGAAGCGGACCAGCTCCTCGCCGGTGGCCGCGTCGATCAGTCGGCAGTAGGCCTTGGCGACCTCGGTGAACTTCTGGCCGGTGAACGAATTGACCGTGAAGACCAGACCGGTCGCCTCCGCCGGGATCCGGCCCAGGTCCACGACGATCACCTCGTCGTCACCCGCGCCCTCGCCCGTGAGGTTGTCGCCCGAGTGCTTGATCGCGCCGTTCAGGATGGAGAGCTTGCCGAAGTAGCAGCTGTCCAGGTGGTTCCGGTTGGGGCCGTAGGCGATCACGGAGGCGTCGAGGTCGATGTCCTTGCCCCGGAACGCGGGCTCCCAGCCCAGACCCATCTTGACCTGGGAGAGCAGCGGCCGGCCACCCTTGACCAGGGACACCGTCTGGTTCTTCTGGAGGCTGACCCGCCCCTTGTCGAGGTTGATCTTCCCGGTGGCGGGTGCGGGCGCCGGGGTGGGCGGGGCCGGCGGGGCAGAGGGGACCGGGGGTGCGACGATCCGGGGGTCGACCGGGGCGGCGGCGGGTGCCGGGGGCGCCACGGGTGCCGGGGTGGGCTCCTCCTCGACCGAGACGCCGAAGTCCGTGGCGATGCCGGCCAGCCCGTTCGCATAGCCCTGGCCGACCGCGCGGGCCTTCCAGGCGCCGTTGCGGAGATAGACCTCGATGACCACGAGCGCCGTCTCGGCGCCCAGCCGGGGCGGGGTGAACGTGGCGAGCGCGCTGCCGTCGTCGGCGTTGCGCACGGTCGCGGTGGGCTCGATGCCCTGGAAGGTCTGGCCCGCAGCGTCCGGGCTTGCCGTGACGACGATCTTCTCGATGCCGGGCGGGACCGCGCTGGTGTCCACCACGATCGCGTCCGGTGCGGTGCCGCCGCCGGAGCGGTAGGTCACACCGGGGCCGCTGGGCTGGTTGTAGAAGATGAAGTCGTCGTCGGAGCGCACCTTGCCGTCTGCGGTGAGCAGCAGGCCCGAAACGTCGAGCCGCACCGGTGCGGAGACGTCCACTGCCACGCGGGCGGCGGAGAGAGGGATGTTCGAGCCGGGGGTCATAGCGGTCATGCTCGGGGTAACGAACGACCTCGCTTTGCCGTTCCCTTACCTTTTGCCTTCGCAGTGCACCTTTTGCCCCTGCTGTGCGGCTTGCCTTCGCCGTGCCCCGCAGGCCGCGCTCGTCTGCCGCGCCCGTCGGTTGCGTTCGCCGGTCCGTCAGCGGTTGCGGGGGTGGTTGCGGGCGGTGCGCTCGTTGCCGTGCTTGTACGCCCCCGTCCAGCGGGCCATCGCCAGTTGCGCGTCGCCCTACCCCACCTCGGCCAGGAACTTCTCCGCCCTCCCGCCGCGCAGGGTGCCCGCGGGGCGGCCGTGGTGGGTGATGGTGACGCTCGCGTCGCCGTGCTGCTCGTACAGGAATCCGGAAGGTCTCGGCATGGCTCCGCATCCTGCCCGTCGTGCGGGCGCCGTGTCGCACGGTTTTCGTGGCCCCCGGGCTCCCTCCGGCCCACTGGCCGACCCTGCCCCTGTCAGCGCGGCCAGATGGGCGGGTTGGTGCAGAAGTGACCTCCGAGGTGGGCATGGTCGGGGTTGGCCGGGTCCAGTTCGCCCTGCTCGGCGATGAGCCGGGCCGCGTACGGCTCGGAGTCGTCCTGCGGCTCGTACCCCAGTGCGCGGGCCGTCGTCAGGTCCCACCACAGCCGGGTGTTGCCGGACGAGCCGTGCACGACGGTGTGCCCGACGTCCTCGGCGGTGAGCGCGGCGTGGAAGAGCCGGGCGCCGTCCGCGGGGCTCATCCAGACCGAGAGCATCCGCACCGAGGTCGGCTCGGGGAAACAGGAGCCGATGCGTACCGAGACGGTCTCCATTCCGTGCCGGTCCCAGTACAGCTGGGCGAGGTCCTCCCCGAACGACTTGGACAGTCCGTAGAAGGTGTCGGGGCGGCGCGGGGCACCGACGGGGATCAGCGGGTCGCCGGGCAGCGGGCGCGGGGTGTAGCCGAGCACATGGTTGGAGGAGGCGAAGACGATGCGCCGCACGCCCTCCTCGCGGGCGGCCTCGTAGAGGTTGTACGTGCCCTCGATGTTCGCCCTGAGGATCTTGTCGAAGGAGGCCTCCAGGGAGATGCCCGCGAGATGGACGACCGCGTCGACGCCCCGCACGGCCTCGCGCAGCGCCTCCCGGTCGCCGAGGTCGGCGGCGATCGCGTCCGGCTCGCCCTCGACGGGGACGACGTCCAGGAGGCGGAGCCCGTAGCCGTACGCGGGCAGGAGTCCGCGCATCAGGGTGCCGAGGCCGCCGGCGGCACCGGTGAGCAGGACGGTGCGGGGAGCAGGCATGCGCGGATCTCCTCCATGGACGGCATTCATATGCGTGGACTAGCTAAGAAGTCCCGGGGTGCGGAGTCAAGTGCGCGGGCGGGGCGTGGCGCCGCTCGCACGGAGCCGCAGGCTCCGCCCTCAGGGGCGGCCACCAGGGGCGTTCCCCTCCTTGACCTGCGCCGGGCGGCTGCCTTAGCGTGTGGGCGTTCATGAATATGGACGCAGATCATAATTGTGCACGCCTGAACCCGCTCAGGGAGCGCCAGTGACCTCAGCCCCTCTTGCCGCCCGACTCGGCCGTGTCGCCGGGCCGCTCTTCTTCCCCGTCACCGCGTACGGACCGGACGGCGCCGTCGACCTCGATGCCTTCCGCGCGCATGTGCGCGCCGGGGTCGACGCCGGGGCGGCGGCGGTCTTCGCCTGCTGCGGCACCGGTGAGTTCCACGCGCTCACGCCCCAGGAGTTCCGCCGCGTCGTCGCCGCGGCCGTCGAGGAGACCGCCGGAGAGGTGCCCGTCGTCGCGGGGGCCGGGTACGGCACGGCGCTCGCGATCCAGTACGCGGAGCTCGCCGGGGAAGCGGGCGCGGACGGGCTCCTCGCCATGCCCCCGTATCTCGTCGTCGCCGACCAGGAGGGGCTGCTGGGCCACTACACCGCGCTCGCCGCGGCCACCTCGCTGGAGACGATCGTCTACCAGCGCGACAACGCAGTCTTCACCCCTGCCACCGTCGTCGCACTGGCCGCGACGCCCGGCATCATCGGCCTGAAGGACGGCTACGGCGACCTCGACCTGATGCAGCGCATCGTCAGCGCCGTGCGCACCGAACTGCCGGGCAGCGACTTCCTGTACTTCAACGGACTGCCCACCGCCGAACTCACCGGCCCGGCCTACCGGGGCATCGGCGTCGCTCTCTACTCCTCCGCCGTCTTCGCCTTCGCGCCCGACATCGCGCTGGCCTTCTACCGTGCGCTGGAGACCGGCGACGAGGAACTGACGGGCGCGCTCCTCGACCACTTCTACCGGCCGCTCGTCGAGCTGCGCGCCAAGGGCCGCGGCTACGCCGTCTCGCTCGTCAAGGCCGGGGTCCGGCTGGGCGGCCTGGACGTCGGCGAGGTCCGCACCCCGCTCACCGAGCCGCCCGCCGCCCACGTCGAGGAGCTCGCCGCGATCATCGCGCGCGGCCGGGCCCTGCTGGAGAAGTACGGGCAGGAGCGGCGCGGGTGAAGACCTCGGCCTTCCTCTACCCCTGGGACGTGATCGGCGACCCGGACGCGGCCGCCCGCGTCGCGGACCTGGGGGTCCAGCAGGTGACGCTCGCCGCCGCCTACCACTCCACCCGGGCGCTGACCCCGCGCCACCCCGGACACCGCATCGTCACCGCCGAGCACGCCGCGGTGCTCTACCCGCCGGACGCCACCCGGTGGGCGGGGCGCCCGCTCCGCCCCTACGAACAGTCCTGGGTGGCCTCGGACGATCCGTTCGCCGAGGCCGCCGAGGCCCTCGCCGCCGCCGGTCTGGAGGTCCACACCTGGGTGGTCCTGGCGCACAACTCCCGGCTGGGCGCCGAACATCCGGACACCTCCGTGGTCAACGCGTACGGCGACCGCTACCCCTGGGCGCCGTGCATCGCCGGGGCCGGGGTCCGCGAGTACCTGACCGCCCTGGCGGCGGAGGCCGCGGTGCGCGGCGGTGCGCGCGGCACCGAGCTGGAGTCCTGCGGCTGGTACGGCTTCGCGCATCTGTACGCCCACGACAAGATCGCGGGCGTCGGTCTCGGGGACGCGGCGCAGTATCTGATGTCGCTCTGCTTCTGCCCCGACTGCCGGACCGGCTACGCCGGACACGGCCTGGACCCCGACGCCCTGGCCGCGGCCGTACGCGGTGCGCTGGAACCGGCCTGGGCCGGTGCCGGCTCCCCGGAGACCGGGCGGGCGGGCATCGAGAAGCTCCTCGGCGCCGACCTCGCCGCCGCCACCCTCCAGTGGCGCGGCAAGGTCGCCCGTACGCTCCAGGAATCGGCGGTCGCCGCCGTGCGGGCGGCGGCGGAGCCGGGGTTCCAGGTGCTGCTGCACGCCGACCCCGAGCCCCACCGCACCGGTGCGAACGTCGGTGTCGACCCGGAGCACATCCTCTCCGTGGCGGACGGTGTGGTGCTGCCCTGCACCGGCGACGACGCGGCGCGCGAGGCCGTGTTCGGCCCGTTCGCCGGCCGTGACGGGGTGCTCGCGGCCAACTTCTCCGTGGTCACGGGGATGGGCGGCAGCCCCGCCACGCTGGAGCGGGACGCCGCGCACGCCGCGTCGCTCGGCGCCGGCCAGCTGCGGCTGTACCATGCTGGACTGGCCTCGGTCCCCGACCTTCGCGCCGTCGCCGGAGCGCTCTCACGCCTCGGCCGGTGAATGAGCCGGGCCGGTGGGGGAGTCCGTCAGCCTTCCCCGCCGGCCCTTCACCAGCAGGGCCGCGGTGGCGAGTGCCGCCGCGCCGACCAGTGGCAGCAGCACCCGGATGTCCACCAGCGCGATCAGACCCGCGCCGAGCGCCAGGGCCACCGCGTTCGGCACCATCAGCAGCGTGTTGGCCGTCGCGGCGGTGCGGCCCAGCACGGACGGCGGGGTCTCCCGCTGCACCGCCGTCATCGCGGCGATCAGCACACACGGCAGCCCGACCCCGACGGCCGCGCTCGCCGCCAGCGCCACCGCGTCGTACGGCAGCGCCCGCGCCCCCACGGCGACCGCGAACAGCGCGATCCCGGCCGCCGTGAACACCCGCTCCGGCAGCCGCCGGAGCAGCGGACCGGCCAGCAGCCCGACCGCGACGGACCCGGCGCCCTGCACCGCGTACAGCACTCCCGCGTACGTGGGGGAGTGCCCCAGGGAGTCGTCCACGACGGCGTAGAGCGCGGCCCCGTTGAGCCCCGCGCACAGCATCGTCACCGATCCCGCCAGCACCAGCGGCCGCAGCACCGGCGAACCCCACACCTGCCGTACGCCCGCGGTGAGTTCTCCCCGCCGACCGGTCCGGGCCGCCGCCCGCTCCGGGGCCGGCAGCAGCGCGCAGACCCCGGCCGCCAGCACGAACGACGCCGCGTCCAGCAACGCCACGGCCCCGCCCCCGAACCGCGCGTACAGCCCGGCACCCGCCAGCGGCGCCAGCAGTTTCATGCCCTCGCCCGCCATCATCCGCAGCCCGTTGAAATCACCCAGCAGCCGGGCGTCGACGGCCCCGGCGACCAGCGCCGACTCGGCCGCGTCCATCAGCACGAAACTCGCTCCGTACATGACGAGCACGGCGAACAGGAGCCAGACCCGGTCGGCCGAGTCCACCGCCGTCAACGAGGCGAGCAGCCCCGCCATGACGAGATTCGACCCGACGAGAAGCTTCTTCCCCGGGAGCCGGTCGGCGACCGTGCCGAGCGCCGGCCCGACCAGCACCGGCAGCCACATGGCGAACACGGCGAGCGCCGCCAGACTGTCCGACCCGGTCAGCGACTTGACCCAGACCCCGGCCGCGAGCCACATCGCGGAGGTCCCGAAACCCGAGACGACGACCGCCGCCAGGAACAGCCCCGCCGTACGGTCCCGCAGCACCCGCACCGTCGCCGACCCCGTCACCGTACCCACCGCACCCTCCCGACCAGCGCCTTCGTCATGGGACAAGGCTGCTGACCGAGGGGGCCCGGCGGCATCGGGAGGATGCCCTATCGCGGTTCCGGCGAGGGAGGCAGTCCCCCGTCGGCCTAGGGCAGATGCCGGACGGCCGGGCGGACGGCTCCCGCCCGTCCGTCAGCCCGCCAGCGCCGCCTTCATCATCTTCTGGGCGATCGGCGCCGCCAGGCCGTTGCCGCTGACCTCGGAGCGCGCCGCGCCCGAGTCCTCGACGACCACGGCGACCGCGACCTCCTTGCCGGTGGACGCGTCCTTCGCGTACGAGGTGAACCAGGCGTACGGGCTCTTGCTGTTGCCCACGCCGTTCTGCGCGGTGCCGGTCTTCCCGCCCACCTCGACCCCGGCGATTTGGGCGTTGGTGCCGGTGCCCTCCTCGACGACGGTCACCATGGCGCTGCGCAGCTGCTCGGCGGTGGACTCGGAGACGACCCGCTCGGTGTCCCCGTCCGCGAACTCCTGGAGCGGGTTGTTCTTGGAGTCGGTCACGGCGGACACCATGTGCGGTGCGGCGAGTTCGCCGTCGTTGGCGAGGGTGGCCGAGACCATGGCCATCTGCAACGGCGTCGCGGTGACCTCGAACTGACCGATGCCGGTGAGCGCCGTCTGCGGGCGGTCCATGCCGGTCGGGTAGACGCTTTCCGACGCCCGTACCGGCACATCGAGCTTGTCGGTGTTGAAGCCGAACTTCTCCGCCATCGCCCTGACCTTGTCCTGGCCGAGGTCGACGGCGGCCTTCGCGAAGACGTTGTTGCAGGAGTACTGGAGCGCGGTGCGCAGCGTGGCGTTCTCGCAGGGCGCCGAGGGATTCTCGTTGCTCAGGACGGTGCTGGTGTCGGGCAGCGTGTACGGATTGGGGCTTTCGGTGCGCTCGTCGACCGATCCGTACAGCCCGTCCTCCAGCGCCGCGGCCGCCACCACCAGCTTGAACGTCGAACCGGGCGCCAGCGGCTGCCGCAGCGCACGGTTGACCATCGGCTTGTCCTCGTCGTCGAGCAGCTTCTGCCAGGCCTCGCCGTCCGCCGTCCCGCTGATTGTCGACGGGTCGTACGAGGGGGTGGAGACCATGCCCAGGATGCGGCCGGTCTTCGGGTCGATCGCGACTGCCGCCCCCTTGTCGTCACCGAGCGCCTCGTACGCGGCCTTCTGCACGTCCGGGTCGATCGTCGTCAGGACGTTGCCCGGTGCCGCCTGCTTGCGCGTCAACGCGTCCAGCGGGTCCTTCAGCCGGTCGTCGGTGCCGTCCAGCACATGGCTGTAGATCCCTTCGAGCTGCGTGGCGCCGTACGCCTGCGAGCTGTAGCCGGTGACGGCCGAGTAGAGCTCGCCCTGTGTGTAGGTGCGTTTGTACGCGAGGTCACCGCCCTCCGTCCTCTTCGATCCGGTGACCGGGTTCCCGGCCACGATGATGTCGCCGAGCGGCTGCGCGTACTGCGCGATGGTTTTCCGCCGGTTGTGGTCGTTTTCCGCGAGCGCCTTCGCCTGGTACGCCTGCAGCCAGGTCGCCCGCCCCATCAGGGCGAGAACCAGCAGCAGGCAGAAGACCGAGGTTCGCCTGATTGCTCTGTTCATCCCGCCCGGACGACGAGCGGGACGCCGCGCACCGTTCCCGAATGCGTCGATTCTCACCGGTTTCTCATACCCGACCGGCGTGCCCCGGTACGGCGGCGGACCGCCGTCCGGTCATCCGGACAGGGTGAACAGCAGCTCGTCGGTCTCCTCGCCGCGGGCGTGGGCGTACCCGTGGTCCGTGCCGGTGACGGTGAACCCGCACTTCTCCAGCACCCGGCGCGAACCGGTGTTGTCGGCCGCCGCACGTGCGTGCAGCGGGCGTTCGGGCACGACGTCGAGCAGCGCCGACAGCGCGGCGGTGGCCAGCCCGCGGCCCCACAGCGCCCGGTCGATCCAGTAGGTGACCTGGCGGTCGCCCGCAGGTCCGTACACCCCGGTGCTGCCGACCACCGCCCCGTCCGCGAGCACCGTGCGGATCACGACGGAGCCGTCGGCCAGGAGGCGCTGCCAGTGGGCGTCGAAGGCACACCGGTCGGCGGGGTCCTCGCTGGTGAAGCCGGCCGTCCTGACCGATTCCGGGTCGGACATGAACGCGAAGAACAGGGGAAGGTCGTCCGCCCGGACCTCGCGAAGGGCGATGCGCACGGTCAGAGCCTCCGGGTGGCGAGCGTGAGGCGGTCCCGGGCGTCGAACAGCGCGTCCTTCACCATCTGTTCGTGCGCGGGCGTGAGCCGGGCGACCGGCACCGAGCAGCTGATGGCGTCGCGGGCGGGGGTGCGGTACGGGACGGCGACGCCGAAGCAGCGCAGTCCGAGGGTGTTCTCCTCGCGGTCCACCGCGTAGCCCTGCTCGCGGACGGTGTGCAGCTCCTCGATGAGCTTCTCGCGGTCGGTGATGGTGTGCTCGGTCAGCGCGGGCAGCGTCTCGGGGAGCAGCTTGCGGACCTGCTCGTCGCTGTGGGTGGCGAGCAGCGCCTTGCCCAGCGAGGTGGAGTGGGCGGGCAGCCGGCGGCCGACGCGGGTGAAGGGGCGCAGATAGTGCTGGGACTGCCGGGTGGCGAGGTACACCACGTTCGTCCCGTCGAGCCGGGCCAGGTGGATGGTCTCCGTGGTGTCGTCGGAGAGCCGGTCCAGGGTGGGCCGGGCGGCCGCGACGACCTCGTCGCCGTCGATGTACGAGGTGCCCACCAGCAGGGCCCGCACGCCGATCCCGTACCGCGTGCCCGTCGCGTCGGTCTCCACCCAGCCCAGCTCCACCAGCGTGCGCAGCAGCATGTACAGGCTGGACTTGGGATAGCCGACGGCCTCCTGCACCGCGGCGAGCGAATGCATGCCCGGCCGCCCCGCGAAGTATTCGAGCAGCTCCACCGTCCGTACGGCGGACTTGACCTGTGCCCCACCAGATTCGGCAACCGACATCGCCCTACGCCCTTTCCAGCCCACTTGCGAAACCCTGAGACTTCTTGCACCCGACGACTGCTTGAACCGGACGACTTCCGGAACCCGGTGGCTTCTTGCCAACATTGAACGCCCGGAAATAGAGTCGCTGCATATTCACGATCAGGAACTCTGTTCAGAATACCGAACAACTTCTGACATGTGCGGCAGTGGAGTGGAAGGAATCACGGTGGCAGCAGCACCAGTCTGGAGCGTCGACCCCCGCACCGGGAACCCGCGCGAGCAGGTTGCGGTGGAGGCTACAGCGGAGGAGGTCGACCGTGCGGTCCGGGCCGCCCACGCGGTACGTGAATCGCTCGCCGACCGCACCGTGCGCGCCGCCTTCCTGCGCATCGCGGCCGATCTGCTCACCGAGGCCGGGGAGCACGTCATCGAGGCGGCCGACGCCGAGACCGCGCTGGGGCCGGCCCGGCTGAGCGGTGAACTCGCCCGCACCGCCGCCCAGTTGCGGGCCTTCGCGGAGGTCGTCGACGAGGGTGCCTTCCTCGACATCCACATCGACCACGCGGACGCCGACCGGACCCCGCCCTGGCCCGATCTGCGCCGCTACAAGATCCCGCTCGGCGTCGTCGCCGTCTACGCGGCCAGCAACTTCCCGCTCGCCTTCTCCGTCCCCGGCGGTGACACCGCGAGCGCGCTGGCGGCCGGCTGCCCCGTCGTCGTCAAGGCGCACCCCGACCACCCCGCCACCTCCGAACTGTGCGCCTCCGTACTGCGCAGGGCGGCGGTCAAGGCCGGCCTGCCCGAGGACGTGCTGACCCTGGTGCACGGCTTCGACGCCGGCGTCGGGCTGATCGGGCACCCGCTGGTCTCCGCCGCCGGGTTCACCGGTTCGGTACGCGGCGGCCGCGCCCTGTTCGACGCCGCGGCGGCCCGCCCCCGCCCCATCCCCTTCCACGGCGAGCTGGGCTCCCTCAACCCCGTCGTCGTCACCGGGGCGGCCGCCGCCGAGCGCCCCGAGGAGATCGGTGCCGGGCTCGGCGCCTCGATGACCATGGGGGCGGGCCAGTTCTGCACCAAGCCCGGCTTCGTCCTGGTCCCGGCCGGCGAGGCGGGCGACCGGCTGCTGGAGTCCCTGACCGCCGCGGTCAGCGACACCGAGGCCGCGGTCCTGCTCGACCACCGGATGCGTGACGCCTTCCTCGCGGGCGTACGGAAGCGGGCCGGACTCCCCGGCGTCCAGGCCCCGGTCACCCCCGGCGCGGGCGGCGACCACACCGTCTCGGCCGGTTTCCTCACCGTACCGGCGCACCTCCTCGCCGCCGAGGGCCCGCACGACGAACTCCTGGAGGAGTGCTTCGGCCCCGTCACCGTCGTCGCCCGCTACACCTCCCACGACGAGATCACCGCCGTGCTCTCCCGGCTCCCCGGCAACCTCACCGCCACCCTCCACACCGCCACGGACGGCGCCGACGCCGACGCCCCCGCACTCCTCGCGGCCCTCACCCCGCTGGCCGGCCGGGTCCTCGTCAACGGCTGGCCGACCGGCGTCGCCGTCGCCCCCGCCCAGCACCACGGCGGCCCCTACCCGTCCTCCACCTCCACCTCCACCTCGGTCGGCGCCACCGCGATCGAACGCTGGCTGCGCCCGGTCACCTACCAGACCACTCCCGAGGCACTGCTCCCGCCGGAGCTCCGCGAGGACAACCCCCAGGGCCTTCCCCGCCGAGTGGACGGGCGCCGCGCATGACCCCGCACCTCCCCGAACTCCCCTTCGGGCTCGACGAGTTCGGCCCCGGCGGCGACTGGGTGTACGAGAACGGCACTCTCACCGGCCGCGCCGGCGCCCGCCAGGACCGCTTCGTACCGCCGGGCGGCGAAGCCCTGGACTCCGCGAGCGACGCCCCCCGCCTCCTCGGCCCCGCGCCCAGGGGCGACTTCCAGCTGATCGCCCGGGTGCGGGTCGGCTTCGAAGCCGCCTTCGACGCCGGGGTGCTCTACCTCCACGTCGGGGAGAGGGAGTGGGCCAAGATCTGCCTGGAACTCTCCCCGGACCGCCCCACCGTCTGCACGGTCGTCACCCGCGGCCACTCCGACGACGTCAACTCCTTCACCGTGGACGGCGACAGCTGCTGGCTGCGCCTGAGCCGCACGGGCAACGCGTTCGCCTTCCACGCCTCCACCGACGGCGAGAAGTGGACCTTCGTCCGCGTCTTCGCCCTCGGCGAGCCGGAACGCGCGGCCGACGCCACGGTCGGCTTCCTGGTCCAGTCACCGACGGGCGAGGGCTGCGAGGCGTCCTTCGACCGGATCGCGTTCCGCACGACGGGTCCGGACGACCTGCGGGACGGAAGCTGATGACCGTCCGGACGGGGGAGACCTTCAAGGCCGGCCGTGCGGTGTCCGACATCGAGGCGCTGCTCGCCGGGCCCGTACCCGCCACGGGCCCGACGGTCGACGAGGGGGAGCCGGACACCGGGGAGTGGTCCGCGACCGCCGGCGAGGGCTTCCGCATCGTGCCGCTCTGGGAGAGCGGTGACCTCGTGGGCGTGTACGAACGCGAGTGGGAGGAGGCCGAGGAGGCCGCATCAGGCCATCTCGCCGATCTCGTGGGCGAGTTGGACCGCCGATGGGGCGCGCACCGTGCGGTGGGCATGCGGGTGCCGATCTTCCGTGACCTCGCGGGTGAGCCCCTGCCGCCGCTGTACCGGGCCCTGTGCGACGCGGACTGTCGCGGGGATCTGCGGGTGTGGGGGCCGGTGGACGGCCGCTGGGTCGCGGTCTCCCTCAACCAGTGCGACGGCGACGCGCCGATGATCCTGGTCGCCGTGGTCGCCGACCGGCCGATCGTCGAGCTCGACGACGGGGAGTGACAACGGGGAGAGCCGCAGGCCGGGCGGCCGACACGCAGCTGTGTCGGCCGCCGCTGCTCAACGGGCCGGCAAGGGCGAGCCGGGATGCCCTTCGGCCCCACGGCCCATCCGGAACAGTCCGACTCCACGTCCCCTGCGCCATGGACAGCGCGTACCCGGCTCATAAGGGATCAGTTGCCGCCTCCGCACGGATCAGTTGCCGCCCCCGCCGCCATCGCTGTTGTTCTTCCGGCCGCCCACCACTGCGGAGATGATCCATGCCGCCAGCGCGACGAGGAAGAACACGACAATGATTGTCGGGAGTGCTGAACCCACAACTCGGTCCCCCTATGGGATTTGTGACCGTTCCTGCCCGAAGTGCGTGGTGGCTGACGCGAGTTGAAGGCATCGAGAGCTTCCTCGCAGCCTCCACGCCCGGGCAGGGCCGACAGGTCCTTTCAAGGCCGACCGGATCCTACGCGGCTGCGACGACCCCCCACCAGTGGCGGCGCCACCACACCTGGCGCGGCGAACGTGACGCTCGACGCGACGGGCCGTTGCGGGCCGATTCCCCGGCCGGGGAATGAGGAAGTCCGCTCCCGTGTTGTGGACGGGAGCGGAGGGTGGCTCCGCGCCCTGAGCGGTACGTACGAGGACACGGAGAGAAGAAGAGAATGCGCGTCGAGATCTGGAGCGACATCGCCTGCCCCTGGTGCTACATCGGGAAGGCCCGCTTCGAGAAGGGCCTGGCGGGGTTCGCCCACCGCGACCAGGTCGAGGTCGTGCACCGGTCCTTCGAGCTGGACCCCGGGCGCGCCAAGGGCGACACCGCGCAGGTCATCGACATGCTGGCGCAGAAGTACGGGCGCACCCGCGAAGAGGCTCAGGCCATGGAGGCGAACGTCGCGGCCAACGCGCAGGCCGAGGGGCTCGGCTATCTCGCCGAGGGCCGTGACCACGGCAACACCTTCGACATCCACCGGCTGCTCCACCTGGCCAAGGCCCGCGGCCGCCAGGACGAGCTGCTGAACCTCGCCTACCGGGCGAACTTCGCCGAGGAGCGGTCCGTCTACGACGCCGGTGTACTGGTCGAGCTGGCCGTCGAGGCCGGGCTCGACGCCGACGAGGCGCGCGCCGTGCTCGCCGACCCGGAGGCGTACGCGGCCGAGGTGCGGGCCGACGAGCGGGAGGCGTCCGAGCTGGGCGCCAACGCGGTGCCGTTCTTCGTGCTCGACCGGCGTTACGGCATCTCCGGCGGCCAGCCCGCCGAGGTCTTCGCCCAGGCGCTGGAGCAGGCGTGGAAGGACCGCCCGCTCACCGCGATCGGCCAGGACGCCGCGGCGTGCGACGCGGACGGCGCCTGCGAGGTCCCGCAGGCCGGTGGCAGCGCCTGAGGCCCGTCCCCGGCGGCACGCATGAGCATTGCTCGGGTGTTCCCCTCAACTCTTCGTGATTGACCAGGAGGTGAGGGGGCCGCAGGCTGGGCGCATGGAGACTACTTCGCTCAGCCGTGCGGTGAACGCCGAGTTCGCACCGAGTACGACCTACCTCAACACCTCCACCTGCGGGCTGCTGCCCCGGCGGACCGTGGCGGCGGTGCGGACGCTCGCCGAGGCGGTCGGCTCCGGCAGCCGGGCCGATTCCGGCGACTTCGAAGCGGTGGAAGCGGCCCGGTCCGGCTTCGCCCGGCTCTGCGGGGTCGACGCCGACCGGGTCGCCGTCGGCAGCTCGGTCTCCGTGCACGTCGGGCTGATCGCCGCAGCGCTGCCGCCGGGGGCCGAAGTCCTGGCGCCGGAGGGCGAGTTCAGCTCCGTCGTCAGCCCCTTCGCGGTCCGCGGCGACCTCAGCATGCGCTACGCCCCGCTGGACCGGCTGGCCGACGCGGTGGGGCCGGACACCGCGCTCGTCGCCCTCTCCTCCGTGCAGTCGTCCAACGGCCGGATCGCCGACCTGAAGGCGGTACGGGCGGCGGCCGGCACCCATGGTGCCCGGACGCTGCTCGACGCCACCCAGTCGGCCGGCTGGCTGCCGCTGGACGCCGGGGACTACGACTACACCGTCACCGGCGGCTTCAAGTTCCTGCTCTGCCCGCGCGGCGCGTCGTTCCTCACCGTCACCGAGGAGGCGCAGCGGACCCTGCCGCCGGTCTTCGCCGGCATGTACGCCGCCGAGGACCCCTGGAACAGCACGTACGGCCCGGTCGGGCAGCTCTCCCGGACCGCGCGCCGCTACGACGAACCGCCCGCCTTCCTTTCGTACCACGGTGCCGAGCAGTCCCTCGCGCTGCTGAACGAGGTCGGTGTGGAGGCCGTCCACGCCCATGCCACCGGGCTCGCGGCCCGTATGCGGGCGGGGCTGGCCGGGCTGGGGCACGAGGCGGTGCCGGGGGAGTCGGCGATCGTGGCCGTGCCCGGCCTCGGCGCGCGGGAGCCGGAGCTCGCGCGGGCCGGGGTGGTGGTCTCGAACCGGGCGGGGAGCCTGCGTGCGGCCTTCCACCTGTACAACACGGAGGCCGATGTGGACCGGGCCCTGGACGTGCTCGCCGGCTGACGCCGCCCGCCGGGGATCAGCCGGGCCCGGGGCAGTCCCCGGCCTCCCCGCACTCCCCGGCTTCCCGGCAGAGGTTCGCCTCGACCTTGGCGAGCAGCCGGGTCAGCTCCTCGCGTTCGGCGGGTTCGAGACCGGCGAGGGTGTGGTCCTCCAGCTCCACCCAGGCCCGCTGGACGTCGGAGTGCAGTGCGCAGCTCTCGTCGGTGGCCTCGACCAGGACGGCCCGGCGGTCGTCCGGGTCGGGGCGGCGGCACACGTGGCCGCTCTGTTCGAGCCGCTGGAGCATCTTGGTGACGGTGGACGGATCGAGGTCGACGGCCTTGATCAGCTCGGCCTGACGCACCGCACCGGCGTCCCACAGGCACATCATCAGGAACTCCTGGCCCGGGTAGAGCCCGAGCCCCTTGAGCAGCCTGCCCGCGGCGGTCCGGTGCAGCCGGGCGACCCGGGAGAGGGCGTGGCTGACGGGGCCGCCGAGGGCCGCGCTCGGCGGGCCGGGACAGGCGGGGTCTGCGGGTCCGGCTGATCCGGCCTTCATGGGAGCTCCTCGGGCGTCGCCCCGGCCCGGATCCGATGCCGGGTTCCAGCGGCTTTCCGCACACTTTACATTGGTCGGCCAAGTAATGGGTTACAGTGGCACCCGCACAGATAATTGGCCGACCACATAAATACCTCGGGAGCCCCGATGACCTCCGCGTTCGACCCCATCGACCTGTCCGGCACCCGGCTCGCCAACCGCATCGCGATGGCTCCGATGACCCGCAGCCGGGCCGGTGAGGGCGGCACCGCCACGGATCTCGTCGCCCAGTACTACACCCAGCGCGCATCGGCGGGGCTCATCATCACGGAGGGCGTCCAGCCGTCGGTGGTGGGCCAGGGCTACCCCTCCACCCCGGGACTGCACAGCGCGGAACAGGTCACGTCCTGGCGCAAGGTCACCGACGCGGTGCACGCGGCGGGCGGCCGGATCTTCGCCCAGCTGATGCACGCGGGCCGGATCGGTCACCCGGACGTGCTGCCGGACGGGCTGACCCCGGTCAGCGCGTCAGCGGTCAGGCCCGCCGGCCAGCTCTTCACCGGCACGGGCATGAAGGACTTCACCACCCCGCGCGAACTGACCGGCGACGAGGTCCGCCAGACCATCGCCGACTTCGCGACGGCCGCCCGCAACGCGGTCGACGCCGGCTTCGACGGGGTCGAGCTGCACGGCGCCAACGGCTACCTCATCCACCAGTTCCTCGCCCCCAACACCAACCTGCGCGACGACGAGTGGGGCGGCTCGGAGGAGGCCCGCATCCGGTTCGCCGTCGAGGCGGTCAAGGCCGTCGCCGCCGAGATCGGTGCGGAGCGGACCGGACTGCGGATCTCGCCCAAGAACCCTTACAACGACATCGACGAGCCCGCGCCGGAAGCCCTCTACACCGCGCTGGTACGGGAGATCGAGCCGCTCGGCCTCGCCTATCTGCACGTCCTGGAGGCGGTGGAGATCCGCGAGCTGACCCTCGCGCTGCGCAAGCAGTTCTCCGGCACGTTCGTCCTCAACGCGCTGACGGACGGCCCTACCGGCCCGGACGACCACTCGCTGGTCGACGACGGGACCGCCGACCTCATCGCGTACGGCGCCCTGTTCATAGCCAACCCGGACCTGCCCGCCCGGCTGAAGGCCGGCGGCCCCTTCAACACCCCGGACCCGTCGACCTTCTTCGGCGGCGACGCGAAGGGCTACGTCGACTACCCGGCGCTGGACGAGGTCCAGGCCCAGGCCGTTTCGTTTCGATCATGAGCGTCGCCGGTCACCCAGCCCCGGAGATCACCTCGCCTGATGCGGACTGCAGGGGAATGCGAATCGATCAAGACACGTGGGCGACCTGGAGCCGGCTTCTGGATCGTTACCGGTTAAAGGAACCAGGACTCTTCCATCCGGAACGTGGAGCTGCTGGTGTGGCGGACGCGGAAGACGGACATCCGGAGGTCCACGCGGCCCCACGGGTCGCACGGTCCGAGCGCAAGCCGGCCCAGGGCCCGCCAGTCGACTTCATCGGACTCCCCGTCCAGGTCGATCGCTTCCTCGGCGAGGGTCCCAGAGCTGAGGCCGAGGGCGCGTACTACGGCCTGAGGGTCGCCGGTGACTTCCAACGGTTCCACGCCGGACCAGCCTTCGGCGTGCAGCATCAAGCCGCCGGGAAGCCGGATGATGTCTTCGGTGTGGTCTCCTCCGCAGTGAACACTGGCTGATCCGACGATCCTGGCGTCCGGGTAGCGCTCGCGGAGAGTGTTGGATGCCCCGAGCAGCGGCGAATCGCCGATGCTGTCGGCCAGGGCCGGGTCGGTTATGGAGATGACGTTGCCCCAGCAGCCCACCTTGATGATGTCCAGGTCCGCCCGCGTCTCCGGAGCCGGCGAGTCGCATGCGGAGCCGGGGGGCAGCTCTTCGAGGATCTCGTCGACGGTGTCGAAGTTTTCGGCGAAGTGGCGGGCTTCTTCCGGGTCGTGGGGAGAAAAGTTCACCGTGCCTGCGGGGAAGGGGGGAAGGAGGAGGGTGAGGGTGTAGTCATCGCCATATCCCCGAACTTCTCGGTCGGGTGGGCAGGCCCAAAAAGTGGTGTCGGTCATAAGGGGCACCGTAGCGACGGGCAGTGACAGTCCGGGCTGACGGCGTACTGACGGGTGTGAACCAAGGATCCAAACGGAACGGGTCGCCCGAGCCCGGACCGGGCCGCGCTGGGGTACGTACCTCTACGCCGCGCACCGCACGCTTGCCGCACAGGAATCTGCCGGCCGGGCGCCCGAAGGGGTCCTTCGGGCCGCAACGGATACAATCAAGTCGCCCAAGGAACCGTGTAGTTCATGAAGAGGGGACGGCACTGAAGGGCCGGACGTCGCACACCTCGGATCGGGGGCGCGGGCGCGGAGTCCGGGTGCCCCTGCCGATCCTCTCCGAAGGGAGCGACATGGAACTGGCGGGCTGGGTGACTGTAGGGACAGCTGCGGTCGTTGGGGTTTTCACTGTTGTGGGACACCTCTTCGACCAGGTCCCCGCGCTATCCCAAAAGATGATCACAGCGATTCGGTCTGTTCGCGCAGTGCGCGACGAGGTGAAGGCCAGTCGGAAGTGATCCGAGCCCCGCGAGGATTCCCCGACTCCCCGTGGGGCTCACTCACTCGGAGGGCACTCTGCGCATCGTCCGGAGCGGCGACAGGAAATTGGGGACAGCGCTCAGCGTCATACCGGCTGCACCGATCCACAAGGTGTTTGTTGCCCCGAACGCGGAACCCGAGGCTCCACCCAGGAGCCCACCGACAGGAATGCCACCCCAGGACACGAATCGGGTTGTCGCGCTCATCCGGCCGAGAAGTCGGTCCGGTGTCAGGGCCTGTTGGAAGCTCGATTGAGCCACAACACGAATGACCCCGCCCAGCGAAAGAGCCGCAAGCCCGATCGCAGCCGCATACACGCTCCAGCCCGGTCGCGCCAACGGCATGAGGACGGTCAACGGACAGGTGACCAGCGCTGCGAGCCAGATGACCGGACCCGGTCCGATCCACTTCGAGATCGTGGTTGCCATCAGCGCTCCGAGCAGGGCACCACAACCCATCCCGGACAGAACGAGGCCGATACCGAAGGGCTGGAGACCCATCTCCCGTTCCAAGAAGATCAGCAGCATGGTCTGATACATGACCAGGAACAGGTTGAATATCGCATCTCCCAGCATGATTGCGCGCAGGGCGGGGTGGTCGAGGACGAACCCGAGCCCCTCCTTGATCTCCCGCCGCAGTTGGGGATTCTTGCTCGGCTCCGGCTTTGGTTCGCGTCTGCGGATAGTGATCGCGAGCAGCCCCGACACTGCCATCCCGGCCGAACTGACCAAGAGGGTTGAGGGGGCTCCGACCAGGCCGATCAGCGGTCCTGCCGCCGCCGGTCCGCTGATACTGGTCACCGAGCGTATTGCCGAAAGTTTCGAGTTTCCTTCCACGAGATTGCTGCGGCCCACCAAGTGCGGGAGATAGCTGACGTACGCGACATCGAAGAAGACCGTCAGCACTCCATGAAGCAAGGAGACCGTGCAGAGCCACCAGATGGTGAGAAGGCCGGCCCACCACGCGGCGGGTATCGTCATCAGGACCAGCGCGCGCACGAGATCAGTGCTGATCATCACCGATCGCTTCCGCATGCGGTCCACCCACGCGCCCGCCGGCAGCCCGACCAGGAGCGATCCCGCGGTGGTCATCGCGGTCAGTAACCCGACCTGGAACTCGTCAGCATTCAGTGCCATGACGGCAACCAGGGGCAAGGCCAGGAAGATGATGCGGTCGCCCAGCTGCCCGAGCGCGGTGGCAGCGAACAAACGCCCGAAATCCCGGTCTCGCAGGAGTCCGAGCCTGGAGGTTTTCGACATTCGTGTCCCCTGCTGTCAGAAGTGAAATCCGTTCCACCGGCTTCAACGGCTACGGACGGTCGACTCCGAACTCGTAGACCACTTCCCGACGCACGTCAGGAATGACCATGTCGGCGGTCTCCACCGGGCGTCCGCCGGTGTCGTAGACGGTGCGCTCGATCTGGAGCACGAGGTCCCCCACTCCGATCCCCAGCAGGTTCGCCTGTACCCGGGTGGCACGAGCCGGGCGCGGAACCTCCACCACGGTCGAGATGGCCACGCCGATGGACCGCATGCGCTCGACCAGCCCCCTTCCGGCCAGGGGACCCATCTCGGGCAGCACGATCGGAGTTCCGTCCGTGATGGCCATCGGCTCCCAGGATTCGGAGAGCTGGACGGGTTGCCCGTCGGCGAGGAACTCGTAATGCGTGTTGACGCAGAGGTCTCCAGGCGTGATGCCGAGCCGCACGGCGACTTCTTCAGGGGCAGGGACGCGCACCTCGCTGTGTGAATCCCAGGAGTCGGCGTCGCCCCGTTGCCTCGCTCCGGCGTTGGGGGAGCAGCCGAACCCGCGGTCCCGGTGGAGCGAGCGGACCAGCCGCAGGCGCTCGCGCGGGGTGCGGACGTAGGTGCCCGAGCCGGCACGTCCTTCGAGGAGACCGTCGTTGATCAAACGGTCCATGGCCCTCTGCATGACGTTGCGCCCTACCCCGTACTCCTCGGAGAGCCGTGCCCGGGACGGCAGCCGCTCGCCGATCCGCCACTCCCCTGCGAGAATCCGTGCGCGCAGGACGTCGGCCACTGCGAGGTACGGAGCTTCTCGGGGCATGCACGATCCTCCAGTCGTTCTGCTGTGCGGCAGTTGGCCGTTCCCAGTGGGAGTTGGCAAGCTACTGCACCCGGAGAAAGCTGCTGGAGTAGAAATACGCTCAGCGCTCGGCAAGCAGACCGACTCGACCTGCAGTCCGGACGACCGGGCGCCCTGGGACGCCCCCACGAGGTCGGATCGGCCTATTCCTTGTCGCCGAAGAGCCTCCGCACGTCCTCCTGCAGGCTCATGAGGTCGGACAACTGCCAGAGGCCCTCGCCCGGCCGGGGGTCCTCACCGTGCGGCGGGTGGGGCTGCTGTGCCTCGACGGCCAGCACCTGGTGGGCCGGGTCGGGCAGGTGGGTCAGGCCGACGACACCGAAGCGGGCACGACCCCGCTCGGCGGCCGCGGCGCGGCCCGACAGGTCCGCCCAGGTGGGCGGCCGGGTGAAGGTTCCGGCGTAGAACTCGATCACGGGGAACTCGCTGGTGCCGGACAGCTCGCGCACGAAGGCGGCGTGGAAACGCCCGGAGAGCTCGAAGGAGATCACGTCACCGGTCCGCAGGAACGTCAGCGCCCGAGGGGTGCGTGGGCGGCGTGTCAGCGGGACCGGTGGTGACTCCAGGAGCTTCTTGATCTCGGGGGAACGTCGTTCGAAGGCGTCGGAGAGCACGACGTGCCGGTTGAGCTCGTCCACCGCCCGCAGGGCGCCGGCCGTGGTGCCGGGGTCCTGGAATCCGTACCTGTGCAGCAGCGTGGCGAGCGCGACCCGCGCGATGTCCTTCGCCGCCGGACCGACGTCCTCGGCATCGAGCAGGCAGCGCCACCTCAGTAGCACCGGAGCGATCACATCCTGCTCGATCTCGGCGCGCGTCCGGCCCGGGTAGGTCATCTGATGCCTCACCCAGCGGGCGAGATCCTCGTCCATCGCCCGGACGAGCCCCCGGTCGGCCAGCTTGTCCAGGATCTGCTGATGCCCCATGCCATCGATCTTCGCAGCAGCCCGGGCCCCGGACGCCCGCCGGGCCCCGCTCCGCGCTACTCCTGGCCGGACTCGTCCAGCGGTGCGCTGCGCCACTTCCACGAGGTGACGCGGGGGCGGCCGGGCAGTTCGCCGCGGCCGGTGGCCCAGAGCAGTACGGCCCAGCGGTCGGCGTCCTTCGGGGCGTCCGGGAACAGCCGGGCCAGCACCCGGTCGCAGAGGCCGGCGGGCGGGGTCCAGCCGGCCCCCAGGCTCGTGGCGATGTCGTGCGTGTGGACCAGGGTCTCCACGATGCCCATCGCGGCGAAGCCCTCCGGGTCGGACACCCCGTAGGAGTGGTACGAGCGGATCCCGGGCGGAGTCGTCCGCACCATCGAGGCGAGCAGCGCGCCGCAGGCCTCCAGGGTCAGGAGCAGCCCGGCGGTTCCGGCCGACCGGTCCGCGAAGACCGCGTTCATCGGACCGCCCTCGCGGTCGGCGCTCCAGCGGTACGGGACGTACGCGTCCACCGACGGCCGCTGCGGGCCCAGTTGGGCCGCGTAGCTGAAGAGGTCGTCGCCCAGATGCTCGGCGGTCTCCCAGCAGGTCCACTCCAGCGACCCCGCCGGGGAGTGCCACTTGTCCACCGGGGACTCCCGGAGCGCGTCGATCGCGAGCCGTACCGCGGTGGTCACGTCGTCCGCCGTGACCGGCAGCCGGGTCCCGGTCAGGGCCGCCCGTTCCGCCGCACCGCACTCGACGCAGAACTCGTTGCCCTCGGGGTCGCCGAGCGTCGCCCAGCCCCGCCCGTTCGGTTTGCGGTGGTCGGCGACGAGAGTGGCGCCCAGGCCGAGCAGTCGCTCGACCTCCTCGTCGCGGGTCCGGTCCTGCGGCTGAATGTCGAGGTGGACGCGGTTCTTGCCGTTCCTGGGCTCCGGCACCCGGATGAAGAGCAGCGCGGTACCGGGAGCCTCGACGAGCACCTCGGGGTCACCGGGGGCGTCCTGGTCGGAGACCGGGGCGTCGAGCACCTCGGACCAGAAGCGGGCGAGTCCGTAGGGGTCGGAGCAGTCGATGGTGATGTGACGTACGAGTGAGGTCATGGGGCCCACCCTCGCCGCCGACCGCCGTGCCGGTCCAGCGATTTCGGTGCGGGAAGGGGGAGGGGGAGGGGGAGGGGGAGGAGCGGGGGATGCCGCTCCTCCCCCTCCCGGCGGGTCACCTCATCGCACCGGGGTGAAGTCCCTCGCCCCGATGAACTCCGGGCGCCGCCCCGGTGCCGCGAACGGCTCCTCGGCGGCGTTCTCCACGCTGTTGAAGACGATGAAGACATTGCTGCGCGGGTACGGGGTGATGTTGTCGCCCGAGCCGTGCATGCAGTTGCAGTCGAACCAGGTCGCCGAACCCGCCCGGCCGGTGAAGAGCTTGATGCCGTGCCGGTCGGCCAGCTTCGTCAGGGCCTCGTCGGACGGGGTTCCGGCGTCCTGCATCTTCAGGGACTCCTTGTAGTTGTCCCTGGGCGTCTCGCCCGCGCAGCCGAGGAACGACTTGTGCGAACCGGGCATGATCATCAGCCCGCCGTTGGTGTCGTGATTCTCCGTCAGCGCGATCGACACGGACACCGCCCGCATGTTCGGCAGTCCGTCCTCGGCGTGCCAGGTCTCGAAGTCCGAGTGCCAGTAGAACCCCGAGGCGCCGAAGCCCGGCTTGACGTTGATCCGGGACTGGTGGACGTACACGTCCGAGCCGAGGATCTGCCGGGCCCGGCCCACCACCCGTTCGTCCTCGACCAGCCGGGCGAAGACCTCGCTGATCCGGTGGACCTCGAAGACCGACCGTACCTTCTGCGACTTCGGCTCGATGATCGAGCGCTCGTCGGCCCGCACCGCCGGATCGGCGATCAGCCGTTCCAGCTCGGAGTGGCAGGCGGCGACCTCGTCGGGGGTGATCAGCTGGTCGACGGTGAGGAAGCCGTCGCGCTCGAAGCCCTGGAGGTCCCGCACCGCCACAGGGCCGGGGGTGCCGGGCGGGGACCAGATCACCGGGTCCTGGCGGGGGGTGGTCATCTCGGCGGTGCCGCGCGTGGGGTAGAGATCGGTGCGTCCGGCGGTGGTCATGGTTCAGCCCTCCTCGGTGAGCAGCGGGTAGACGCCGTTCTCGTCGTGTTCCTCCCGCCCGGTGACAGGCGGGTTGAAGACGCAGACGCAGCGGAAGTCGGTCTTCGGCCGCATGGTGTGGTGTTCATGGCCGTTCAGCAGATACATCGTGCCGGGGGTGATCCAGTGCTTCTCGCCGGTCTCGTCGTTGGTGAGTTCGGCCTCGCCCTCGACGCACAGGACGGCCTCGATGTGGTTCGCGTACCACATCGACGTCTCCGTGCCCGCGTACATCGTGGTCTCGTGGAGGGAGAAGCCCACCTTCTCCTGCGCGAGCACGATGCGCTTGCTCTCCCAGGTGCCGGATGCGGCCTTCACATGCCGGTCGGTGTTCTCGATGTCGCTGAACGATCGGACGATCACGGTGGGTCGGTACCTTTCTCTCTGCGGTGATGCTTCTCGTCAAACCCGCGCCGGGGCGGGTCCGGGATCAGACGGTGTCGCGGATCGCGCGGGCCAGCGTGCGCAGGCCCTCGTCCAGCTCGTCGGGGGTGATGATCAGCGGCGGCAGCAGCTTCACGACCTCGCTGCGCGGGCCGGAGGTCTCCACCAGCAGCCCCAGTTCGAAGGCGCGGGCGCAGATCGCGGCGGCGCGTGCCTCGTCCGTGAACTCCAGGCCCCAGACCAGGCCGCGGCCCCGGTACCGCGCGCCGAGAGCGGAGTGTTCGTCGCAGATCGGGAGCAGCGCCTGCTCGATCTGCTCACCCCGGACCAGGGTCTGCTTCTCCATCTGGCCGTCCGCCCAGTAGGCGTCCAGCGCGGCGGCGGCCGTGACGAACGCCGGGTTGTTGCCGCGGAAGGTGCCGTTGTGCTCGCCCGGCCCCCAGATGTCCAGCTCCGGGTTGAACAGGCAGAGGGACATGGGCAGTCCGTAGCCGCTGATGGACTTCGACAGGGTCACGATGTCGGGGACGATGCCGGCCTCCTCGAACGAGAAGAACGACCCGGTGCGTCCGCAGCCCATCTGGATGTCGTCGACGATCAGGAGCATGTCGCGGCGCCGGCACAGGTCGGCCAGGGCCCGCAGCCACTCGGGGCGCGCCACGTTGATGCCGCCCTCGCCCTGCACCGTCTCGACGATCACGGCGGCGGGCTTGTTGAGCCCGGAGCCCTGGTCCTCCAGGAGCCGTTCGAACCAGAGGAAGTCGGGCACCTTGCCGTCGAGGTAGTTGTCGAACGGCATCGGGGTGCCGTGCACGAGCGGGATGCCGGCGCCGGCCCGCTTGAAGGCGTTGCCGGTGACGGCGAGCGAGCCGAGCGACATGCCGTGGAAGGCGTTGGTGAAGGACACGATGGACTCGCGCCCCTTCACCTTGCGGGCCAGCTTCAGCGCCGCCTCGACCGCGTTGGTGCCCGTCGGCCCGGGGAACATCACCTTGTACGGGAGGTCGCGGGGGCGCAGCACGTTGTTCTGGAAGGACTCCAGGAAGGTCCGCTTGGCCGTGGTGGCCATGTCCAGGCCGTGGGTGATGCCGTCGCGCTCGATGTAGTCGATCAGCGCACGTTTCAGCACCGGGTTGTTGTGCCCGTAGTTGAGCGACCCCGCGCCGGCGAAGAAGTCGAGGTAGCTGTGGCCGTCCTCGTCGGTCAGCCGGGCGCCCTGCGCACGGTCGAACACGGCGGGCCAGCCGCGGCAGTAGCTCCGTACCTCCGACTCCAGGGTCTCGAAGACACTCAGCGCGGGCGGGGTGATGGTCACAGGGGATCTCCTGCTTGAGAGAGGGGGGTGGGTCGCCGGGAGGCTCAGGTGTGGAACGGGCCGATGCGGTACAGGACTTCGGGCAGGTGGTTCCCCTCGGGGAACAGCCCGCCGTCGAAGAGCACCTCGCGGTCCAGGGCCACGTCGTGGCGCTGTGCGTAGGAGGTGAACAGCCGGTCCGACGCGGTGTTGTCCGGGGTGACGGTCGTCTCGACCGAGGCCAGGCCCTGTTCGGCGGCGACCCGGGAGGTCAGTGCGTCCAGCAGCTTTCCGGCGAGCCCCGCCCCGCGGTGGGCGTGGTCGACGGCCACCTGCCAGACGACGAGCGTTCCGGGACGGTCCGGCCGGAGGTACCCCGTCACGAAGGCGACGGGTTCGCCGCTCTCGCCCCGGGCGACCACGGAGGTCGCGGCGAAGTCACGGCACCACAGCAGGTAGCTGTACGAGGAGTTGAGGTCCAGGACCTCGGAGTCGCGGGCGATGCGCCAGATCGCGGCCCCGTCCTCCACTCGTGGGGTGTCGATGGTGATGAATTCGTTTCGGGCACTTGCAAAATCTGCTGGTGCGGCGGTCATGCAAATTGAATTTACCCAGCAAATTTCCAAATTGCATCGACGCGAGGGGTTGGGTGGGATGGCCCTCTGTGTTATCACGCGGGCGCGTGCCCCGGCGCGAGCAGGGAGCGTTTTCTTCTGTTTTGGTGGCTATTTATCCGGCATAACGGTCGCCGTGTGGAGTAGGTCACATGGTTGTAACTCTCGTGCGACGCAACGGAATTGTGTGGTTCGGGCTTGCTCGGAGTCTCTGGAAACTCGGGTGTTTAGGGTCCGGGAAACCGGGCAGAAGAATGCGGGGAGCTGCTCTGAATAAAGCAGCTCCCCGCATTCTGGCCCCTGTGTTCGGGAAATATTTGATCCGTCCCGGATTTATTCGCTCGGCCAGGTTTCCGAAACGGCCTTGCGGGCAGCTTCGAAATCGACCTGCCGGCCCGAATCGGCCAGCGCCGCCCCCAGAGCCGCGAGCGAGGACAGCACCACGCCCCGCGTCGCATCCACACCGTAGTGATTGACCCGGATCATCTCCTTGGACAGCGCACCCCCGCCCGCGATCAGCGGCAGCGAGGGGTCGGCCGCGAGCGCCCGTGCGACCAGCTCGGAGGCGTCGACCCCCTCGGGGGCGCGCAGCGTCGTCGCGACCGGCGCCGCCTCCGCGGCCTCGTGCACGTACGGGGAGAGGCCGCCGCCGAGCGCCACCGCACCCGCGCGCGTCGCCGCGGCGGCCGCCGCGTGACGGGCCATCAGCGCGTCCAGGCCCTCGGTCTCGATGCGCTCCACACAGGCCTCCAGCGCCAGCATCTCCAGCTGGGCGGGGGCGTGCAGCAGGGCCTTGCGGCCGCCGTCGATCCAGCGCTCCTTCCAGTCCAGCAGCGAGAGGTAGGAGCGGCGCGGGGCCTCGGGGTTGGCGGCGATCCGCTCCCAGGCGCGCTCGCTCACCGACACCGCCGACACCCCGGCCGGGCCGCCCATCGCCTTCTGCGCACCGATCACGCAGAGGTCGACGCCCCACACGTCCGGCAGCAGCGGCTCGGCACCCACCGAGGCGACGGCGTCCAGCATGAACAGCGCCCCGTGCGAACGGACCACCTCGCCGATCTCGGCGACCGGATTGGTGTTGCCGGTCGCCGCCTCCGCGTGGACCAGGGAGACGAAGTCGATCTCCGGGTGCTCGGCCAGCGCCCGCGCGACCTGGTCGGCGGTGACGGCCGTGTGGAAGGGGACCGCGAGATCGACCACATTGGCGCCGCAGTCCCGCAGCCAGTTCCCGAAGGTCTGCCCGTACGGCCCGGTGACGACGTTCAGCGCGGTCGAGCCGGGCCGGGCGCCGCCCCGGATGCAGCCTTCGAGGGGGAGCAGCGCCTCGCCCTGCATGATGACGACGTCCTGCTCGGTGGCGAGGAGGCCGGCCACCCGCTTCTCGATGGCCGCGAAGTGCGCGGCGGTGAGCGGGGCGAGGTCGAGGAAGGGGTGCGTCACGGTGGTGCTCTCTTCGGGTCGGATCGGGTCGGTGCGCGGTGCCGCGTACGGTCGGTGCTTTTGTCGAAGCGTACCGAGGGCCCCGCGCGCCGCCTCGTACAGTGCTGCCATGAGTGATCACAGGGCATCACAGGTGCTGCACGTGAAGGGACGGGTGCTCGTCGGCCCCGACGACGTCCGGGACGAGCTCTGGGCGGTCGACGGGCGGATCTCGTACGGCCGGCCGGCCGGTGCGGACGGGGCGGTGACGGTCACCGGCTGGGTGCTGCCCGGTCTGGTGGACGCCCACTGCCACGTCGGGCTCGACCACCACGGCGCCGTGGACGCGGCGACCAGCGAGAAGCAGGCCCTCTCCGACCGGGAGGCGGGGGCGCTGCTGCTGCGGGACGCGGGGTCACCGGCCGACACCCGGTGGATCGACGACCGCGAGGACCTGCCGAAGATCATCAGGGCCGGCCGGCACATCGCCAGGCCCCGCAGGTACACCCGGAACTACGCCCATGAGATCGAGCCCGGCGAACTGGTCGCGTACGTCGCCCAGGAGGCGCGCCGCGGCGACGGCTGGGTGAAGCTGGTCGGCGACTGGATCGACCGCGAGGTGGGCGATTTGACGGCCCTCTGGCCGCGCGAGGCCGTCGAGGCGGCCATCGCCGAGGCGCACCGGCTCGGCGCCCGCGTCACCGCGCACTGCTTCGCCGAGGACTCGCTGCGCGATCTCGTGGAGGCCGGGATCGACTGCATCGAGCATGCCACCGGGCTCACCGAGGACACCATTCCGCTGTTCGCCGAGCGCGGTGTGGCGATCGTCCCCACCCTGGTCAACATCGCCACCTTCCCCTCGCTCGCGGCGGGCGGCGAGGCCAAGTTCCCCCGCTGGTCCGCCCATATGCGGCGGCTGCACGAGCGGCGCTACGACACGGTGCGCGCGGCGTACGACGCCGGGGTCCCGGTTTTCGTCGGCACCGACGCGGGCGGTGTGCTGGCCCACGGGCTGGTGGCGGACGAGGTCGCCGAGCTGGTGAAGGCGGGCATCCCGGCCCTGGACGCGCTGTCCGCGACGACCTGGGGCGCGCGCCGGTGGCTGGGGCGGCCGGTGCTGGAGGAGGGCGCCCCGGCGGACCTGGTCGTGTACGACGAGGACCCGCGGGCGGACGTACGGGTGCTCGCGGCGCCGCGGCGGGTGGTGCTGAACGGGCGGGTGATCGGCTGAGTCCGCCGGCCCCGCGACGGGGTGCGCCGTGTTGACAGGCGGTTACCGAATCCCGGCCCTGTCGTTGAAACATCTTCGCGCGCACCCCGGCGCAGTCGGCTCCGGTGCGGTCCGCGCTCAGCGGATCGGGTGACCCGGAGGAACGAACGTACCGAGATATTCGAATACAAGCACGGAAACCCCCCTTTGGGGTGAACTCACGTCAGGTGTCTGCCAGTTCACCCTCCGTGCGTAAAGATTTCGGGGTCGAGGCCACCGGAGCTCTCGATGTCCCCCATTGGACGGCACCGGTGGCTCCATGTCTCTTGTGGGGGTTCCACCAACTTGAACAGCAACACCTTCCGCCTGGCCGCCCTGGCAGTCGCAGCCGCTCCCGTCGCCCTGCTGGTCGCCGCCCCGGCGCAGGCCGCCCCCGCGGCCACCACGACCACCGGTGGCGGGAAGGCGAGCGCGGTCGTGCTCCGTGCCGCACTCGATGTCTCGCTCCTGAACAAGACGGTCGACGTGCCGCTCAAGGCCACGCTCAACGAGGTGCAGGCACCCGCCGGCGCCAAGGAGACCGCGCTCAGCGTGCGGCTCGACGGCGTGGAGGGCGGCAGGCCGGTCAGCGTGCTCGCCGCCGATGTGGCCACCGCGAACGCGACCGCCGACAAGCACCGGGCGGAGGGCTACAGCAATGTGGCCAAGGCCCGGGTGCATGTGCCCGGACTGCCGCTGCTCTCGCTGATCGAGGTGGAGAAGGTCACGTCCAGGGCGGTCTGCGAGGTGGGCAGGAAGCCGGTCGCCGAGTCGAACGTGCTGGGACACGTGTCGGTCCTCGGCAAGCGCATCGACCTCACCGCGGGCGGCACCACACGGGTCGCGGTCCCGGCCGTCGGCGAGGTGACCCTGGACCTCTCGAAGACGCACACCACCTCGCGCACCGCCGCGGCGACCGCGTTGCAGCTGAAGGTCTCCGTCAACCCGCTCAAGCTGAACGTCGCCGATGTGCAGGGCGAGATCACGCTCGCCGAGGCGACCTGCGAGACGCCGAAGGCGACCGGACCGGGTGGCGGCGACAACGGTGGTACGAGCAACGGCGGTTCGAGCAACGGCGGTTCGAGCAACGGTGGTTCGAGTACCGGCGGGTCCAGTGATGGTGGGTCGGGCAACGGCGGTTCGACCGACGGCGGTTCGACCGACGGCGGTTCGACCGGCGGCGGTTCGACCGGCGGCGGGTCGAACGGCGGTGGTTCGGGCAGCGGTGGTTCGAGCGGCGGCGGGTCCAGTGACGGCGGCAACAGCGGAAGCGGTGGCACCAGCGGCGGCGGCGTGAAGCCCCAGACCGGCACCGGCAACGAACCGGCCGCCGGATCGAACCTCGCGGAGACGGGCAGCAGCTCCACCACTCCGTACCTCGCGGGCGGCGCGGCCGTACTGCTGGCGGCGGGCGCCGGGGCGGTGGTCGTGGCCAGGCGGCGCGCCCGGAGCTGACCTGCCCGCAGGGCGCCCGAGCGGGGCAGCCGGTGCCGGTTTCTCACCGGCTGCCCCGTCAGCGCACCGTCGTGCCCAGCGTCTGCAGCGCCTGGTCGAACGCCTGGAGGAAACGGTTCGTCGTGGCGCGGTCGCGCACGGCCAGCCGCAGCCACTCGGGACCGAGACCGGGAAACGTGTCCCCTCGCCGCGCTGCGAACCCCAGCAGCCGCAACCGCTCCCGCACCTCGGCGGCCCGCTCCAGCCGCACCAGGACGAACGGCGCCTCGGCCGGCTCCGCCACCCGCACCTCGGTGAACTCCCTGAGCCCCGCCACCAGATGGGCCCGGTCCACCGCGATCCGCTCCGCGGCGGCGGCCGCCTCGGCCAGGGCCCGCGGCTCCATGCACGCCTCGGCGGCGGTCAGCGCCGGGGCCGACACCGGCCACAGCGGCTGGGTCTCCTCCAGCGCGCGGACGATCCCGGGCTCGGCCAGCACGTAACCGATCCGCAGCCCCGCGAGCCCCCAGGTCTTGGTGAGGCTCCGCAGTACGACCAGCCCCGGGACGTCCGTACGCCCGCACAGGGTCTCGCGCTCGCCCGGCACCGCGTCCATGAACGCCTCGTCGACCACCAGCGTCCGGCCGGGACGGGCCAGTTGCTCCACCATCGCCGCCGGATGCAGCACCGACGTGGGGTTGGTCGGATTGCCGACCACCACCAGATCCGCGTCCTCGGGCACCGCCGACGGGTCCAGCCGGAAGCCGTCCTCGGCCCGCAGCAGCACCCGCCCCACATCGTGCCCGGCCGCGCGCAGCGCCGCCTCCGGCTCGGTGAACTGCGGATGGACCACGACCGGACGGCAGACCGGCAGCGCCCGCGCGATCAGCACGAACGCCTCGGCCGCACCCGCCGTCAGCAGCACCCGCTCCTCCGGCAGCCCGTGCCGGTCCGCGACCGCCGCCCGAGCGGCCCGGCCGTCCGGGTAGGCGGCGAGCGAGCCCAGCGACCCGGCTATCCGTTCCCTCAGCCAGACCGGGGGAGTACCGGCCCGTACGTTGACGGCGAGATCGGTCAGATCCCGGTCCCGTCCCCGTACTTCCGCGTCACCGTGGTGCCGCAGATCGTGCGCGCCCGCGCCTGTCGCGTCGGGACTTTCGGTGGGAGTGTGCATGACCGCCGTGGGGGTGATGGTGGTGATGGCCGTCGTCGTGGGGACGGGGGCCGGCTGCCGCGGCCGTCCCGGTTCATCCTCTGAGTACGGCAGAACGACTATGCGCCCGGCACCGGGCTTCACGCAACGGCCGGGACCGGGAGGTACGTCCGGTGCCGGGAGGGCGTCGACCGCCGGGACGGGCGGACCGCGGCGCACCACCGCACAGGTCGCCATCGCCGCCCGCCCCCGCGGGGCCGACTTCCGCTTGGGCACCAGGAGCTCACCTCCCGCCGCGAGCGCGGCGGCCTCCGCGACCGACGGCGCCCCGACGGCGGCGAGCGGTGCGCCGGACGGGCCGGGCACCTCGATCCGGGCCAACTCCCCGGCGGGGTACGTCCGCAGCGGTACGCCGAGCGCCGCGGCCGCCGCGACGATGCCCGGCTCGTCCGCCTTGGCGTCCACGGTCACCAACTCCGCGATGCCCGTCGGCGAGAGCCCGGCCTCGCGCAGGGTGTCCCGGATCAGCCCGAGGATCTCGTCGACCGGTGCGCCCCTGGACGCGCCGACCCCGACGGCGAGCGTCGCGCCGGGCGCGGTGGCCGAGGCGGCCGCGTCGGGGGATGCGGACATGGAGCGGATTCCCTTCACAAGGAGAGCGGTTCAAAAGGAACGCACGGATCTCAAGGAGTGCGCGGTTCACAAGGAATGCATGGGGTGCGAGGAGTGCGCGTGGTTCACAAGGAGTGTGCGGGTCGCCAGGAACGCGCGGGTCGTAAGGAACGCGCGGGTCGTAAGGAATGCGCGGGCGCGGGCGTGCTGAGATGCGCGCACCGGGGGCGATCGGCTAGCAAGAGCGCATGGCGGTGTTCGTCGCGCTCGGCGCGTTCCTGATGACCCTGGCAGGCGGCTGGGTCGCCCAGCGCGTCACCGACCGCCGTCACCTGGTGCTCGGCTTCGCCGGCGGGCTGATGCTCGGGGTGGTCGGCCTGGACCTGCTGCCGGAGGCGATCGAGTCCGCGGGCGAACCCGTCTTCGGCGTCCCGGCCGCACTGCTGCTGTTCGTCGGCGGCTTCCTCCTCGCCCACCTCGTGGAGCGGCTGCTCGCGGTACGCCAGGCGGCACACGGCGCGGGCGAGGAACGGGTGCCGCAGGTCGGGCTCACGGCAGCGGCGGCGATGGTCGGCCACAGCCTGATGGACGGCGTCGCACTCGGCGCCGCCTTCCAGGTGGGCGCCGGCATGGGAGCCGCCGTCGCGCTCGCCGTCATCACGCACGACTTTGCCGACGGCTTCAACACGTACACGATCACCAGCCTGTACGGGAACGCCCGCCGCAAGGCCATGGTCATGCTGTTCGCGGACGCGCTGGCACCGATCGTGGGCGCCGCGACGACGCTCCTGTTCACCCTTCCGGCGGAACTTCTCGGCTGCTATCTCGGCTTCTTCGGCGGCGCGCTGCTCTACCTCGCCGCCGCCGAGATCCTCCCCGAGGCACACCACCGGCACCCGGCCCGCTCCACGCTGCTGTGCACCGTGGCCGGGGTGGGCTTCATCTGGCTCGTGGTGGGCATCGCGGACTGAGCGCCGCACGCGCTTCACCCCCGGCACCGCTCGACGAACCGGCGCGCCATGCCGGGCGCCGCGGCCCAGTGCGTGTGCAGATAGCTCGCGTGCACGCCCCGCTGCACGTACCCCTCGACCCGCCGCTCCGGCTGGTGCATGCCCCACGCCGGATCGGCCCCGGCACCCGGCTCCAGCACGGTGCGGTGGAACTCGTGACCGCGCACCCGGGTGCCGGGGACCGCCAGCACGCTGTCGGAGACCGCCACGGCCTCCCGGTAGCCGAGCGTCAGCCGCTTCGACATCCGGGCCTCGGCATCGAGCACCCCGCACATCGGCAGCCCGTCGAGCGACCGCGCCAGGTACAGCAGCCCGGCACACTCGGCGGACACCGGAGCCCCGGACTCCGCCAGCCCGGCGACGGCCCCGCGCAGCGCCGCGTTGGCGGACAGCTCACCCGCGTACACCTCCGGGAAGCCCCCGCCTATGACCAGCCCCCGGGTGCCCTCGGGCAGCTTCTCGTCCCGCAACGGATCGAACGGCACGACCTCGGCCCCGGCGGCGGTGAGCAGCTCGGTGTGCTCGGCGTACGAGAAGGTGAACGCGGCGCCGGAGGCCACCGCGACGACCGGGCGCCCGGCGGGGGCGGACAGCTCCACGGGCCCGCCGCAGCCGCCGATCTCCCCCGCCGCGTCCCACACCTCGCCCGGCAGCGCGGGCGCGGACCCGGCCAGCGCCATCAGCGCCTCCAGATCGCACCCCGCCACCACCTGCTCCCGCATCGCCGCGACCGCGCCCACCGCGTCGCCGCGCCGCTCGGCCACCGGCACCAGACCCAGATGGCGCGACGGCACGGCCACCTGCTCGGCCCGGTGCAGCACCCCGAGCACCGGCAGACCGGACTCCTCCAGCGCGTCCCGCAGCAGCGCCTCGTGCCGCTGGGAGCCGACCTTGTTCAGGATCACCCCGCCGAGCCGCACCTGCGGATCCCACGAGGCGAAGCCGTGCACCAGCGCGGCCACGGAACGCGACTGCGACGACGCGTCGACGACCAGCACCACGGGAGCCCGCAACAGCTTCGCCACCTGGGCGGTCGACGCCAGTTCGCCCTGCCCCGACGCACCGTCGTACAGCCCCATCACGCCCTCGACCACCGCCAGGTCGCACCCCCGCGCCCCGTGCGCGAACAGCGGGGCGACCCGGTCGGGGCCGCACATGTACGCGTCGAGGTTGCGTCCGGGCCGGCCCGTGGCCAGCGTGTGGTAGCCGGGATCGATGTAGTCGGGCCCGACCTTGTGCGGGGAAACGGCGAGGCCCCGACCCGCGAAGGCCGCCATCAGCCCCGTGGCGACGGTGGTCTTGCCGCTGCCCGACGAGGGCGCGGCGATCACCAGACGAGGAATGTTCACTGCCGGTGCCTCACCATTCGATGCCCCGCTGGCCCTTCTGACCGGCGTCCATCGGGTGCTTGACCTTCGACATCTCGGTCACCAGATCGGCGGCGTCCAGCAGCTTCTGCGGCGCGTTGCGCCCGGTGATGACCACGTGCTGCGTACCGGGGCGCTCGCGCAGCACCTCGACCACCTCGTCGGTGTCGATCCACCCCCAGTGCATCGGGTACGCGAACTCGTCGAGGACGTACAGCCGGTACGTCTCGGCGGCCAGGTCGCGCTTGACCTGCTCCCAGCCCTCGCGCGCCGCCTCCTCGTTGTCCATCTGGCCGTCGCGCTGCACCCACGACCAGCCCTCGCCCATCTTGTTCCAGACGACGGACCCGCCCTCGCCGCTGGCCCCGAGGACCTTCAGCGCGTTCTCCTCGCCGACCTTCCACTTCGCCGACTTGACGAACTGGAAGACGCCGATCGGCCACCCCTGATTCCAGGCGCGCAGCGCGAGCCCGAAGGCCGCCGTCGACTTCCCCTTGCCGATGCCGGTGTGCACCATCAGCAGCGGACGATTGCGGCGCTGACGGGTCGTGAGCCCGTCGTCGGGCACGGCGGTCGGCTGTCCCTGCGGCATTACGCGGCCCTCCTGTTGGTTTCCTGAACGTTCTTGACGAGCCCGGCGATCGCCTCGGCCCGCAATTCGTCGAGCGTGACGGCGCTGCCCCCGAGATCGCGCGCGAGGCTTCCCGCGAGGCCGAGCCGTACCGGCCCCGACTCGCAGTCCACGACGACGGACGCGACGCCCTCCGCCTCGTGCAGCCGCGCCGCCCGGGAGGCCAGTGCCACCGGATCGGGCCCCCCGGTCGCCCGCCCGTCGGTCACCACGACCAGCAGCGGCCGCCGCGACGGATCGCGCAACCGCTCCACCCGCAGCACCTCATGGGCCTTGAGCAGCCCGGCCGCGAGCGGGGTGCGCCCACCGGTCGGCAGCAGCTCCAGCCGCGCCGCCGCGGCGTCCACCGACGACGTCGGGGGCAGCGCCACCTCGGCGTCCCTGCCCCGGAAGGTGATCAGCCCGACCTTGTCCCGCCGCTGGTACGCGTCCAGCAGCAGCGAGAGGACCGCACCCTTCACCGCGGCCATCCGCTGCCGGGCGGCCATCGACCCGGAGGCGTCCACCACGAAGAGCACGAGGTTCCCCTCGCGCCCCTCCCGGACCGCCTGCCGCAGATCGTCCCGCCGGACCACAAGACCGCGCCCGGACCGGCCCCGCGTCCGCTGGTGCGGGGCGGCGGCCTGCACGGTCGCCGCCAGGTGCAGCTTGGTCAGGGCACCCTGAGGACGCCGCGCGCCGGTCGTACGCCCGTGCTCGGTACGGGCCCGGGAGCGCCGCCCCGCAGCGCCCTCTCCCAGCCCGGGAACGCTCAGCATCTTCGTGCGGAACGGCTCGGTGGCGCCCACCGGCTGCCGCTCACCGCCCCCGGAGGACTGCCCCTGCCCTTGTTCCCGGCCCTGTTCCGGTACGGACGGAGCGGGCGTGTCGCCGGACTCGCCCCCGGGGTCCGGCGGCGTGTCGGGGCCGTCGCCCCTCGGGGGGCGGCCGCCGCCACCCGGGCCGTCCGGGTCCGGGTCGTCGTCCTCGCCGCCGTTCTGCTCCAGGGTGTCGTCGAGCTTGTCCTCGTCGAGGCCCGGCGCGTCGAACGGATTGCGCCGGCGCCGGTGGGGGAGGGCGAGCAGGGCGGCCTGCCGCACGTCCTCGGCGAGCACATCCGTACGCTCCGCCCAGGCGGCCAGCGCGGTGGCCGTCCGCGCCATCACGATGTCCGCGCGCATCCCGTCGACCTCGAAGGCCGCACAGGTGGCCGCGATCTGGCGCAACGCCGCGTCGCCGAGCCGTACTTCGGGCAGCAGGGCACGCGCGGCGACGATCCTCGCCCGCAACGCGTCCTCCTCGTCGGCCCACTTGGCGGCGAACGCCGCCGGGTCGTCGTCGTACGCGAGCCGCCGCCGCACGACCTCGACCCGCTGATCGGTCTCCCGGGACGCGGCGACCTCCACGGTCAGCCCGAACCGGTCGAGCAACTGCGGCCGCAGCTCGCCCTCCTCGGGGTTCATCGTCCCCACGAGCAGGAAACGCGCCGCATGCCGTACGGAGACGCCTTCGCGCTCCACGTACGAGGCACCCATCGCCGCCGCGTCCAGCAGCAGGTCCACGAGGTGGTCGTGGAGCAGGTTGACCTCGTCGACGTAGAGGATCCCGCGGTGCGCGTCGGCGAGCAGGCCCGGCTCGAACGCCTTCACGCCCTCCGCGAGCGCCCGCTCGATGTCGAGCGCCCCGACGAGCCGGTCCTCGGACGCGCCGACCGGCAGCTCCACCATCCGGGCGTCCCGCGACACACCGGTCCCGGCCTCGTGGGGGCCGTCCGGACACGCCGGGTCGGGCGACGCGGGGTCGCAGGAGAAACGGCAGCCGGAGACGACGTCCACCTCGGGCAGCAGCGCCGAGAGCGCGCGCACGGCGGTGCTCTTGGCGGTGCCCTTCTCCCCGCGCACGAGGACGCCGCCGATGTTCGGTGCGACGGAGTTGAGGAGCAGGGCGAGTTGCAGGTCCTGCTGCCCGACGACGGCGGTGAACGGGAAATGCGTGCTCACGGGGCGATCCCTCCTGCGGGTGAGTGGGCATGAAGTAGGCGGTCTCGGGACGCGCTGTTCACCGGCGGCCTCCCGGGGCCGCGGGGGCGGCGGGGGCTCCCGGAGCGATGAAGGGAAGACCCGACGGTGCGCCCGACTCGATGAGCCGCAGCAGCGCGTCGGTGTCCGCGTGCTCCTCGACGAGATCGCCGAGGCGGTCCAGCTGCTCCTCGCGCAGCGCCGCGAAACAGGTGTCCGGAGCGGGGACGAAACGCCGGCCGGCGCCACGGGCGACCTCGGCCAGGAAGCGGCGGCGGAACTCGTCGCTCTCCAGCGAGCCGTGCCAGTGGGTGCCCCACACGGCGCCGACCCGGCAGCCGTCCAGGAACGGCTCCCCGCCCCGCACGTCCGCCACGCCGTGGTGGATCTCGTACCCCTCGACCGGCGCGCCGAGCGCCTCGCCGACGGGCCGGGCCAGGGTCTTCTCGCGTTCGAAGCGGATGCGTACGGGGAGCAGGCCGAGGCCCGCCACCTGTCCGGCCCGCGACTCGACCTCGTCCTCGATGTGCTCGCCGAGGATCTGGAAGCCGCCGCAGATGCCGAGGACCGGCCGGCCCTCGGCCGCGCGCCGCACCAGCGCGTCGGCGAGGCCGCGCTCGCGCAGCCAGGCCAGCGCCTTCACGGTGCCGCGGGTGCCGGGCACCACGACCAGGTCCGCGTCGGACAGCTCCTCGGCGCGGTCCACGAACCTGACGACGACGCCGGGCTCGGCGGCCAGCGCGTCCACATCGGTGAAGTTCGACATCAGCGGCACCGCGCACACCGCGACGCGCAGCACGTCCTCGCCGTGCGGCGGCGCGACGACCGACTCGCGCACGGCGCCGCGCAGCGAGACCCGCAGCCCGTCCTCCTCGTCGATGCCGAGGCCGTGGGCGAAGGGCAGCACACCGTACGTCGGCCGGCCGGTGAGGTCCCGCAGCATCTCCAGGCCCGGCTCCAGCAGCGACACGTCGCCGCGGAACTTGTTGACGAGATAGCCGGCGATCAGTGACTGGTCCTCGGCGGCGAGCAGCGCCGTCGTACCGAAGAACGAGGCAAAGACCCCACCGCGGTCGATGTCGCCGACGACCACCACCGGGAAGCGGGCCGCCCGCGCGATGCCCATGTTCACGATGTCCGTGCGCCGCAGATTGATCTCGGCCGGACTGCCCGCCCCCTCGCAGATCACCGCGTCGTACGTGCCCCGGAGCTGCTCCAGGCAGTCCACGACCGTGGAGAGCAGCGCCTCCTGCCTGCCCCCGTGGTAGCCGCGGGCGCTCATCTCGCCGACCGGCTTCCCCATCAGGACGACCTGGCTGGAGCGGTCGCTGCCGGGCTTGAGCAGGACCGGGTTCATCAGCGCGCTCGGCTCGACGCGGGCGGCCTGGGCCTGCATGGCCTGGGCGCGCCCTATCTCGGCGCCCTCCCGGGTGACGAACGAGTTGAGCGACATGTTCTGCGCCTTGAAGGGCGCCACCTTCACGCCCCGGCGCACGAGCCAGCGGCAGATCCCTGCCGTGACGACGCTCTTGCCCGCGTCGGAGGTGGTTCCGGCGACCAGCAGCCCGCCGCTCATGCGTTGCTCCGTCCTGTGATGCGAGGTCCCGCAAGGTTGGTCGCGGTGCTCCGGCGCCCCGCGATCCGCCGTGCGGCGAGGGCCGTGCCGAGCCGTCCCGCCACGCACACGCCGAGCGCCAGCGCACTCACCCGGCGCGAGAGCCGCACCGCACGCTCGATGTCCGCGGTCTCCACCGCCCGGCCCGTCTCCCCGTTGAGCACGGGGCGGTGCTCGACCCGGCCGCCGTACGCGAGGGTTCCGCCGAGCCGTACGCCGAGCGCACCCGCGAACGAGGCCTCCACCGGGCCCGCGTTGGGGCTCGGGTGCTTCGCGGCATCGGCCCGCCAGGCGCGGACCGCGCCACGCGGGCGCCCCCCGGCGGCCACGGCGAGCAGGGCCGTGAGCCGGGCGCCCGGCCAGCCCGCGAGGTCGTCGAGGCGGGCCGAGGCCCAGCCGTAGCGCAGATGCCGGGGCGAGCGGTGCCCGACCATGGCGTCGAGGGTGTTCACGGCCCGGAAACCGGCCAGCCCGGGGACCCCGGCCAGCGCACCCCACACCAGGGCGCCGACCACGGCGTCCGAGGTGTTCTCCGCCACGGACTCCACCACGGCACGGGCGATCTGCGGTCCGTCCAGGGAGTGCGGGTCGCGCCCGCACAGATGCGGCAGCCGCTCCCGGGCCAGCTCGATGTCACCGGCGGCCAGGGCGGAGCCGATGGCCCGCGCCTCGCGGCCCAGGGACGTACCGCCGACGACGGACCAGGTGGCGGCGGCGGTCAGTGCCACGGAGGCGGCGGGGCCGCGGCGCACGGCACGGGTGAGCAGCGCGGCACCGCCCGCGGCGCCTCCGGCGCAGACGAGGGTGTGCAGCGCGCCCCAGCCGCGGTGATCGCGCCACAGACGGCGCTCGACGCCCGCCGAGGCCCGCCCGAAGGCGGCGACCGGGTGTCCCCTGCGGGGGTCACCGAGCAGCAGGTCGCCGATCAGGCCGGCCGTGGCGCCGTACGCGAAGATGCGGTCGGCTCGCACGGCTCAGCCGGCCGTCGCGCCTCGGCGGACCTTTGTACAAAAGGCTCTCGTGGAGAGCACCGGGACAGCGGACGCACGGCAGCCGGGCATGGCGATATGTCCTCACTCAGGGTCCGCGCCCTGGTTCGACGTGACCGGCGACGAGAGTCTCCTGGCTCCCGGATCCGCGGTTCCCCCGGCCTTCCAGCCCGCTCGCGCGAGCCGTGACTTCCGGTGTGGGGGACCGCTCCCCGGTGACAGTGGCGGGACCGCGCCGGATTCGCACCGGCTTCCTCTGCTGTCGCCGTAATTGGCTCCGGCAGTCCACCACGCTCTGCGAACGCCCGTCAACCTGCCGTTGACCTGCGACGGCGCAGTGTGCTGAGACGCACATCGGGCCGGACACACGTGGTGTCCGGCCCGACGGGAGAGCGTGCGCGGGAGCGGCTCAGGCGACGATCAGATAGATCCCGTACGCGACGGCCGCCGCGCACAGCCCGAAGCAGACGTACGCGCCGGCGCGGGCCAGCAGCAGCGAGCCGCCGGAGCCGCCCTGCGCCGCCGGTTCCGGCTGCTTGGAGAGGCCGACGATGCCCAGGGTGAAGAGGCCCACCAGCGCGACGGTGACAACGAGGGAGACGCCGAATACGGAGCCGAGGGCTGCCCAGTCGATGTTCATGCTGATTCCTTAGACGGCCGGCTCAGACGGTGGCGGGTCGCGCCGGGTCCTGGGTGGTTCCGGCCGGGGCCGGAATGGTGGTCATGAGGTTCAGGTCCGGCGTCTGGGCCGCGGCCGCGGTGGGCGGCGGGCTGACGGCGGCGATGGCCTGGGTGACGACGCCCGCGGGCTCGGCGACGCCGTCCGACGGGGCGACGTCGCCGTGGCCGACCGGCTTGCGGCGCGACACCAGCCAGATGGCACCGGAGCCCGCGACCAGCAGCGCCGCGACGACCACGACACCCCAGGTGCCCTGCTTGGTGAGGAGCTCCGCGCCCGCGCCGACCAGACCGGCGGCCGGCAGGGTCAGACCCCAGGCGACGAACATCCGGGTGGCGGTGGACCAGCGGACCACACCGCCCTGCCGGCCGAGGCCCGCGCCCATCACGGCGCCGGAGCAGGACTGGGTGGTGGAGAGCGAGAAGCCGAGGTGCGAGGAGGCCAGGATGACCGTGGCCGCACTGGTCTGGGCGGCGAAGCCCTGCGGCGGCTTGAGGTCGGTGAGGCCGCTGCCCATGGTGCGGATGATGCGCCAGCCGCCCAGGTAGGTGCCGAGCGCGATGGCGGTACCGGCGCTGACGATGACCCAGACCGGCGGGTTGGCGCCCGGGTGCAGGACGCCGCCGGTGACCAGGGCCAGGGTGATGATGCCCATGGTCTTCTGCGCGTCGTTGGTGCCGTGGGCGAGCGAGACCAGTCCGGCCGAGGCGATCTGGCCGGCCCGGTAACCCTTGGCGGTGGCCTTCTCCTGGGCGTCGTTGCGGACCTTGCCGCCGATCCGGTACGTCAGCCTGGTGGCCAGCAGCGCGGCCAGACCGGCGACGACCGGGGCGGCGACCGCGGGGAGCAGCACCTTGGTGACGACGGTGCCGCCGTTGACGGACGACCAGCCGGCCGACATCACTGCCGCGCCGATCAGGCCGCCGAACAGGGCGTGCGAGGAGCTGGACGGCAGTCCGACCAGCCAGGTCAGCAGGTTCCACAGAATGGCGCCGACGAGTGCCGCGAAGATGACTTCTGTCCGCAGCCCGTCCTCGTTGATGATCCCGCCGGAGATCGTCTTGGCGACCTCCACCGACAGGAACGCGCCGACGAGATTGAGAACGGCGGACATGGCCACCGCTGTCTTCGGTCTGAGTGCACCGGTCGAGATGGTGGTCGCCATCGCGTTCGCGGTGTCATGGAAACCGTTCGTGAAATCGAACACTAGAGCTGTCACGATCACAATCGCGAGTAGCAGCGTGATGTGTTCCATTTACCCAGGCAATCGTTCGACGTCATTGGCATGTGGACCGTAGGCAACCTGGGTGAACGGAAGATGAACTGGGCAGGTCGCTGTGGTGTTCCAAACTGGAGTCAAGGTATTCCGCTTATTGCCGGCGGGGGAGTGGTCGGGCCTTCCGACGAGGAGTGACGGGGGCTTTCGGAGGGGCGCGATGGCGGCTTGCGGCGGGGCGCCGCTGTGGCCGATCGCATACCCGTTCGCCCTCGGGGCTGACAGGATCGGCGCATGAGCGATCAGCAGCGGGACGCGATCGGACAGGCCTGGGACGGCGTCGTCGCCACCGCCCGGCGGACGGCGGCCGAGGGCCTGGTCGTCGGGACCTCGGGAAACGTGTCGGCACGGGTCGGCGACACCATCCTGGTCACGCCGAGCGGAGTGCCGTACGACCGGCTGGGCCCCGAGGACGCCGTCGGCGTCGATCCGGACGGCAACCGCGTACTCGGCGAACTCGCCCCGACCAGCGAACTCCCCCTCCACCTCGCCGTCTACCGGAACACTGACGCGGCCGCCGTCGTGCACACCCACGCGGTGCACGCCACCGCCGTCTCCACACTGGTTCCCGAGGTCCCCCCGGTCCACTACGCCGCCGCCATGCTGGGCGGCCCCGTCCGCGTCGCCCCCTACGCGCGCTACGGCACCGAGGAACTGGCCGTGAACATGCTCGCCGCCCTGCGCGACCGCACCGGCTGCCTGCTCAAGAACCACGGAACCGTCACCTACGGAGCCACCCTGGACCAGGCGTACGACCGGACCGCCCAGCTGGAATGGCTCTGCCGGCTCTGGCTCGCCGCGAGCTCCGTCCCCGGACGAGGCCCGAGCCTGCTCTCCCCGGAGCAGCTGCACGATGTGCAGGAGGCGCTGAAGGGGTACGGACAGCCGGGCTGACCCGGCCGGTCCGGTCCACCGGACGGCGTAGGAGCCGCCCCGCCCGCTGGCAGGGTCCCGCACCCGCCACGACACTGAAGCGGTGCGCCCGGCAACAGTTACGGCAGCAGCCGTCACCACGATCCTCGGCGTCGGTGCGGCAGCGGTCGCGGCCGGCCGGTACGCCAGCGACGCCGCCCTCAGGGCGCCGTCCGGACGGCCCCTCCCCGCCGACCGCAGACTCACCGTGCACGCCACGGCGGCCGGGCAGGTCACCCTGACCCGCTCCTTCACCTCCCTGCGGCCCGGCACGTACGGACTGACGGGCAAGGGTGTCCACGCCGTGGTCGGCCCGGTGATCGAGCACGCCCACCACGCCCCCGACACCGTCGTCCGCAGACTGGAACGCGTCGACCGCGGCAGCCTGGAGACCGGCGCCAAGGTCCGGGTCACCCCGCAACTGCACAGCGGCGACCCGTCCTCGGCCCTCGGCCTGGACCACCGGGACGTCGAGATCCCCGGCGAACTCGGCACCCTGCCCGCCTGGTTCCTGCCCGGCCCCCGCGACACCTGGGTCATCACGGTGCACGGCATCGGCACCACCCGGGAACACCCCATGAACGTCATGGGGTTCCTGCACGGCCTGCGGCTGCCCGTGCTCGACCTGGCCTACCGCGGCGACGCCGGAGCCCCGAGGTCCCCCGACGGCCTCGCTCATCTCGGCGAATCCGAATGGCGCGACCTGGACGCCGCGATCCGCTTCGCCGTGCGGTACGGAGCCGAGAAGGTCGTCCTGCACGGCTGGTCCACCGGCGCCTCCATGGCGCTGCTCGCGGCCGTCAACTCCGCGCTGCGCGACCGGATCTGCGGCCTCGTCCTGGACTCCCCGGTGCTGGACTGGGCCACCACACTGCGCGCCCTGGCCCTCGCCCGCGGCGTCCCGGCCGCCCTGCTGCCGCTCGCCGTCCGCGCGGCCGAGGGACAGACCGGACTGCACGGTGCCCGGCTGCTCGACGGCTCCCTCGCCCCGGCACTGCGCGCCCCGACCCTGATCTTCCACGGACCCGACGACCGGCTCGCCCCCTGGCAGCCCTCCCGCGACCTCGCCGCCCGCCGCCCGGAGCTGATCGCGCTGCACGCCGTACCGCAGGCTCCGCATGCGGCAATGTGGAATGCCGATCCGGCCCACTACGAAGAGGCCCTGCGCCGCTTCCTCACGCCCCTGATGTGAGGTGATGCGAGGGTTCGGCCGATTGGTGCAGGGCCCCGTCCACCAGCCCCTCCACCGGGAATTCGGGTTCCGTTTGGGCTTTCGGGCCGTCAGGGGCAAGACTGCTCCCGTGACGTCCCGTAACCCGCGCGACTCCAGGCTGCGACTTGTCCGCCCGCGACCCCTTGCGACCGCTCGCAAGGCCGTGACCACCCGGCGCACCAGGCCGGCACCCCGCCCACCGGAGGGCACTCCGCCCCGGTCGGAACTGGCCCGACAGGCCAGGACGGCCCTCGCCGATGCCGTACGGATCGCCCGCTGGGCGGCCGACGGCGCGATCCCCGGCGCACCACCGCTCGCCGCCCAGGCACTCCAACGGGCCGCGACCGCTCTGGAATTGTCCCCGGCCCAGGTGCGCTCCGGCTGGGACCGGGCCAGGCTCGCAGGCCTCGTCGAACTCCACGGCGACACCGCACGCCCCGGCTGGCGGCTGCGCGCCTGGGACCGCGACGACTCCGCCGTGCTCCGCGGCTGGGTGGCGCTCTTCGACGCCTGGTCGCTCGTCCACCCGGCACCCGCGGACATCGAGTCCACCGCGGTGGCCGAGGCCGTCGAGGCCGTGCCGCAGGTCCTCTCCCTCCTCCAGCTCTCGGCCGGCCCGGTCACCGTGCCCGCCCTGCTGGACCTGCTCGGCCAGCGCGTCGCGGAACTGCGCGAGGAGCGCTGCGAGGTGCCCTACGGACCCCAGCCGCTGCCCGCACCGGCCGACACCGCACCCGCCGCACACCCCGCCGCCCTGGTGGCGCTCCTGCTGGACTGGGCCCTGGAGGGCCTGGCCGCCGTCGGGGCGCTGACCCTCGGCACCGGCCACGCCACCCTCACCCCGCTCGGCAACTGGGCGGTCTGGGTCAAGCTGGAACAGATCTGCGTCGCGGCCCAGAGCCCGGCCGGGAACATCGAGCAGTCCGCCGCCGACATGCTGCTGGGCTGCGCCCGGCTCACCCCCGGCCCGGCCCGCGACGAATACCGGGCCTGGCTGGCCGCCCGCCCCGTCGGCAGCGCCGTCGCCGAACTCCTCGCCGTCGCCCGCGGCGAGGACGCGCTCCTGCGCGGGCTCGCCTTCGAGGCGCTGCGGGTCGTCGGCGCCCCGGCCGAGCCCGAGGTGCGCTCCGTCGTCGCCGACCCGTCGCTGCGCCCCTACGCGCTGCTCTGGCTGGCCGAGTACGACGGAACCGACCCCGAGGACGCCCAGGACGTCCTCAGCCGGGAGGAGGCCACCTGGCTCTGGGTCGACACCGCGGCGGCCGTCGCCGACCACGGCGAGACCGGGCTGCTGGTCCGCCATCTCGACTCGGCCGTCCAGGGCACGGTGCCGGCCCTGCTGGACGAGGTCCGGGCCGTCGGCCATCCGCGCACCGTGCAGGTGCTGGTGGCCCTGGCCGCCGCACACCCGGACCCGGCGCTGGCCAAGGCGGTGCGCCGGGCCGCGTTCCAGGTGCACACCGGCGGAGTCTGAGACCCCGCGCCGGACAGGCCCTGCCCCGGGCCCGTCCGGCCGTCAGTCCGCCGACCCCGGTGCGTACGTGCCGAAGCTCCACACATTGCCCTCGGCGTCCCGCGCCATGTAGTCGCGCGAGCCGTAGTCCTGATCGGTGGGCGGCATCAGGATCTCCACCCCGTACTCCACCGCCCTGGCGTGGTGCGCGTCGACCTCGTCGACCACGACGTAGACACCGGCGGGGCCCGCGCCCTGCATCGCCTTGGCGAAGACGCCCTCACGGCCCTTGGAGCCCAGCATCACCCTGCCGTTGCCGCAGGACAGCTCGGCATGGAGCACCTGGCCGCCCTCGCCCTCGTACACCGCTTCCTCGGTGAAGCCGAGGCCCTCCGTCAAGGTCCTGATCGCGCTCTTCGCGTCGTCGTACAGAATCGTCGGATAGATCGTCGGAACGCCGGCCGGTGCGCCTGCCATGACGCTCACCTCTTTTCGTACTCCCGTGACCCGGTTCTGTGATCTGCGTCTCAGTCTTCCATCCGCCACTGACAACGGCCCGGCACGGCATCCGTACGGGCACGGCCCCGGGGCTCAGCGGAAGGTGTTGCAGTCGGCCATGTCGCCGCTGCGGAAGCCGGTGGTGAACCACTGCTGGCGCTGCGCGGCCGAGCCGTGCGTCCAGGACTCCGGCGTGACGCGGCCCTGGAACTTCTCCTGGATCCGGTCGTCGCCGACCGCGGCCGCCGCGTCCAGCCCGTCCCGGATGTCCGCCTGCGTCAGCGAGGTGATCAGCGGCCGCCCGGTCGACTCGTCCGGCGTGGTCGTCGCGTGATGCGCCCAGACCCCGGCGTAGCAGTCCGCCTGGAGCTCCACCCGGACCGCGTTGCTGTTCTCGCCGGTCCGGCCGTCCTGCGACCGTTCCAGCGTCCCCATCAGGTCCTGCACATGGTGTCCGTACTCATGGGCGACGACATAGGCCTGGGCGAACGGGCCGCCGCTGGAGCCGAACTTCGTCCGCAGCTCGTCGAAGAACCCCAGGTCCAGGTAGACCTGCCGGTCACCCGGGCAGTAGAACGGCCCGACCGCCGAGGTCGCGGAGCCGCACGCGGTGCCGATCCGGTCGCTGAACAGGACGGTGCGCGACGGCGTGTACGTGGCCCGGCGCCGCTGGAACTCCTGCCGCCAGAAGTCCTGCACGCTGTTGACCACGGCCACGGTCCGGCAGTCGTCCCTGGTGTTCGCGTCCTGCCCGGTCCGGCAGGACTGCTGCACCTGTGCCGCCGTCGACGCGGTCGGCGTCGTGTCCGGACCGCCGTCCGACAGGCCGAGCTGCTCCGGGCCGACACCGAAGAGCAGCCCCAGGATCAGCGCGATGAGGCCGGCGATGCCGCCGCCGACGGTGGCCCTGCCGCCCGGGATCCGGCTGCCGCGCACGTCCTGGACCTCGGACGTGTCCAGGTCGGCGTCGTCGTCGAACTGCATGGGGCACCACCCTCCGCTCCGGCCGCGGTGCTCCCACCGCCTCCGCACCTCCGCCGAGTATCGGATAGTTCACACCGCTATGCCCTTTTACGTTGCGCGGTGGAGTGGGGAGGCGACGCGGGGTGACCGTCCGGCCGGTGCCGTGGATGCATGCGGAAAAGCAGTTGCACACCGCCAGTAGAATGGCCCGTATGGCAATTCTCCTTGTGCATTAGCGGCGTCGAGACACCTCCGCCCTCGTCCCGTCAGCCGTCCGACCCGCCCTGGAGTTTTACCGTGATCACCGCTTCCGGCATCGAGCTGCGTGCCGGCGCCCGCATCCTCATCGAGTCCGCCTCCTTCCGTATCGCCAAGGGCGACCGCATCGGCCTCGTCGGCCGCAACGGAGCGGGCAAGACCACGCTCACCAAGTGCCTCGCCGGTGAGGGCAACCCCGTCGGCGGCACCATCGCCCGCTCCGGCGAGGTGGGCTACCTCCCGCAGGACCCCCGCACCGGCGACCTCGACGTGCTGGCCCGCGACCGTATCCTCTCCGCCCGCGGCCTCGACGAGATCCTGCGCAGGATGCGGGAGAACGAGGAGCGGATGGCGACCGGCAAGGGCGCCACCCGCGAGAAGGC